>JBDLRI010000037.1:0-3633 GCA_039800105.1 Pseudomonadota bacterium | reverse complement strand
AGACGTGCGGTCCTGGCGCCACGCACAGGGGCGCCATCGGGGCGGGTGCACGCTCCTCCCACGGGCAACCGGGGACGTCGTAGTTGCGGTACAGCGTGCGCGTGGGGCGCACCGGACCGCGGAGCGACGCCTGCGCCTGCCGCAGGTCGGACTCCAGATGCCCCGAAGCGGCGTCGAAAGCCAGGAGCGTGTCGTGCAAGGCGGGTGCGGGCAGGTGGGCCTCCAGCCGCACGAGGAGCCGTCGGGCCTGCAACGACGCGTCCCGTAGCGCCACGAGGCGTGCGTGCGCCGAGGCCTCCACCGCCTTCGCGCGGGCGAACAGGATGCCGTTTCGGACCCGCGCGCGGACCACCACGCCGTGGGCGCGTCGCGTGTGCACGGGCATCCGGGCGATCTCCACCGGGATGGACTCCGACGTTGCGGGTCCGCAGCTAGGGTAGTGAAGGATGTACGCGAGCACCGCGCAAAGGAACCGGACGAACGGCTCGGGAAGGCCGTCCGGTGCGGACGGTCGCATCCCGGCGGCGAGGCTGGGCGCGGCCGTCCCGTGCGGGGAGGCCAGCACGATCATGGCTTCCCCGCGGCGGCGTATCCACGGGAGAAGTTCCGTGACGTCCAGCGTGGAAGCGTCGTCGGGTTCAGACTCCATCGCGGGGGTGCGCGCCGACACGAAGATCAGGGGCCACCCGCCTGACGGGGGTGTCGCGACCGGCGTCGGCACGACGGCTCGCAGCCAGGGCTGGAGCGCCTCGACCAGCGCGACGAGATCGTCGGTGCGGTAGTGCGAGCGGTTGATGATGCGGTGGCCGGCCGCGTGGACGGCGCGGAGATGAACGGGACGGGACATGGGCGTGCCTCCGGGATGACGGAGAGACGCCCGCGCGCCAGAAAACCGGGGAGCCGGTGGGCGTTTTGTCGCGTCCGTCTAGAACGGCAGCGGATCGTCCTCCCCGAACGCCCACCGCATCGCCTGAGGGATCCCCGCGTAGCGGTCCGGGTACAGGGCGAACGGCGGCTTGACCCATTCCTCCGCCAGTACCGTCTCGCCCGAGGCGATCGCGCGGAGCTGCTGCGCATGCCACGCGGTGACCAGGCTGCGCACGCCGGCCGTGGGTGGGCTGTTGCGCGGACCCTTGAACTCCCCGATGTCGAAGTGTCCCGGACGCGTCTCGTTGCGCGAGAGCCACAGCGACGCACGCTCGCCGTTGAGTTCAATGGCGTAGGCGTAGCCCAACCGCGCGCGCGCGGAGGCCTCCCAGGTGCCGTTGCCGAGGCAGTGCTGCATGCTGCGTCCCTCGTCGCCGAACTCCTGCGCGGTCCGCAGCGCACGGATGCCCGGTGCATCCGCGAGGGGAGGCGGCGGCAGCGTCCGGGTGGCGGTGTCCTCGACTTCGGTCGGCAGGCCGTATGCGGCGCGAACCTCGGTGCGCATGCGCTCTACCAGTGCGTAGACATCATCCGGGCTTCGCAGCGGTGGAACCGGACTGCCCGGGTGCAACAGTCGCCATGTCGACACCGCGTTTCGAAGGTGCGTCTCGAGCGCCGTGTCGCCGTGCCGAAGATCCTCGTGGTCGAGCAGCTCGGTGCGCACTGCGTCGACGCACTCTAGACGCACCGCCTCGGCGAGCATCCGGACGGCGTTGCGGCTGGGCGCGGACGCGCGCAGCAGCCGCTTGCGCGCCAGATCGTGCGTCCACACGGACTGGAGGACATGTGTCGTGTCCCAGCGGTCCCAGCGCCCGGGAGGCATGCGTCGGAGCAGCGCCACGAAGGCCCGGCTCGTGTCGAGGCCGAGCCTGCCGGCGAGCTCCCGCCAGGCTCTCATGCCTGGCAATGGCGCCAGCCATTCGCCGACCGTTCGCCATCGCCCCCCGTCGAAGGAGAAGGCGCTCCGCTCGACCAGCAGCGACGCGAGGAACGGCACATCCCTCGCCAGCTCACGTGCCGCAGGAAAGCGGCTCAGCAGTTCAAGCGCCACCCAGCGGGTCTCCTCCACGCAGCCGTCGCGCACGAAGGTGGCGACGTCCTCGGGGACTGCGCTCCAAGCCGTGCGCTCCTCCGTGCTGGGGGGGCCCTCGAGTCCGATGGCGTGCGAGTCGTCGATCAAGCGCTGCACCCAGCTTCCGGCCAGCAGGAGCCCCCGGACCTTCTTCCACCGCGTCGTTCCGTGCCGCCGCGCCCAGCGACCCGCCAGGGGCCAGAACGACGTGGCCCACATGCCGGTGGGGTCGCTGTGCACCACCACGCCATCGACGGTCTCGACACGCAGGGGGCCGCGCCGATGCACCCGCCAGCGCATGCGGACGGGGGGCGGCGGCACGTCGGGAAGGTCCCGCACACTCTGCGGCAGGCGAGGAATCTTCATCGGCGCGCGGGGCACCGGGCGATGGGCAGCGTTGGGCAGTTCCGCGGTCATGGTGGGTCCTCCAACCCGCAGACGCGGCCGCGACGCATTTCCGGACATCGTCGCGCAGGGTCGGGGAACAATGTCTCGCGCCTGCGGGAGGTCGATACACTTGACATCGATACTGTCATGTGCTACATCAAGGACAGGAGGATCACCATGGCAGAGGAGACGTTCGACAAGAGCCGCTTCCACTACGCCAAGGCGCGTCGTGCGGTGGACTTCTGGGTGGATCACCTCAACGATCGCCACGTGAACTGGGCGTGGGAGATCTTCCTGGGCTGCGCCGAGGTGTACGCCCAGTTCCTCCCGCCCACGGAAGGGGTGCCGTCGGGTGCGCTCGCGAGCATCTACTACGACTTCTTCGACGCCTGGCACAACGGCTCGGCCAACCACGGCATCATCGGCATCATGCAGGAGATGGCGGCGGCGTGCCCCGATGCGCACATGGATGACCTGGACCGCATCATGGCGGCGGCGTGGGAGGCCGGAAAGACGGGGAAGGGCGTCCCGAAGGCCGAGACATACTGCATGACGAAGACCCATCCCACCCGCGGACGCCCGCTCGCGCCGCAGCATGTGCGCGACGCAGTGCTGCGCAACCGCCAGACGTCGCCCGCACGCGGCACGGCTGCGCTGCGCCTGGTGGTGGACAACACCGCGAAGGAGGCCACATGACATTCCATGGCACCGGAACGCGCGCATGAGCACGCATTCTGACACCCCGGTCCCCGAGGACTGGATCACGCTCGAGGAGCTGTGCGACCGCACGGGGGAGAGCCGCCGCACGGTGCGCTTCTACATCCTCAATGGACTGCTGAGCGGACCGCTCGGGCAGGGACCCGCGGCGCGGTACCCGCCGGCGCACGCGGTGCGTCTGAAGGCCATCCGGCACCTGCAGGAGGAGGGCCTTCAGCTTTCCCGTATCCGCGAGGAACTCCAGGGTCTTGACGAATCACAGCTGCGACGGCGCGTGAGGCGAACGCTGGGCCTCGGAACGGGACGCAGCCTTGGCGCGCCGGTGATGCTGTCGGTGTCGAACACGCAACTGCCGCTGCTCCCGGAGTCGCCGGAAGGATGGACACGGAGCCAATGGGAGCGCATCGAGCTGGAACCCGGGGTGGAGCTGCACCTGCTGCGTCCGGCCAACACGGCGGTGAACCGTCGGATCCAGAAACTGCTCGAATTCCACAAGCAACTGTCGAGGTGAGCGATGAGCGACATGGACA
>JBDLRI010000036.1:0-67483 GCA_039800105.1 Pseudomonadota bacterium | reverse complement strand
TCGTGCAGCGCTACATCGAGCTCGGCGGCCAGCACGCGGCGGCGTTCCGCCCGATGTTGCCGTACTTCGCCTCGAACAAGAGCGCGAGCGAGCCGCCCAAGGGACCGTGGTCCGCGGAGACCACCGCCGCGGTGAACCTGCTGAAGCAGGCGGGCACCGACCCCGTGATGCACCGCGCGCAGGACGAGGTGTTCGACCAGGTGTACTGGGTGCCCGCGGTCAACGCGTGCGCGTCCATGGGTCTCACCAGCGCCCTCGCACACGCCGTGATCTACGACACGTGCATCCACAGCGGTCCCGGCATGGTCGCGAACATGCGGCAGCGCTTCGCCGCCGTGCCCCCCGCCAAGGGCGGCGACGAGCGGGAGTTCGTCAAGCAGTACTGCCAGGCTCGTGAGACCTGGCTGGCCGCGAGCTCCAACGAGCTGGTGCGTCGCACCGTCTACCGGATGGACGCGTTTCAGGCGCTGATGGCCGAGGGCAACTGGGACCTGCGCCTCCCGTTCGCGATCCGCGGCGTGGTGATCCCGATCCCCCACGCCGCGACCGTCTAGGTCAGAACGGCGCCGGCCATGCTGCCGGCTTCTCCGGCCCGAGCGGGGAGCGCGTCGGAACGTACACGCACGAGATGGCGTCTCCTCGGTGGTAGCAGGAGACGCCGTCGTCGTAGTCGACGCGAACGGTCTGCTGCGCGAGCACGACCTTGGGGTCCGGCGGCTCGTAGGAGTAGATCGCGTAGAGCGCGAGCGAGAACGCGACCGCGAGGACCGTGAGCGCGATGCGCACCTGATCGCGCGGGTTCACGGGTTCTCCTGCGAGCGAAGAAGCGTGAGCAGCGTCGTCTCCACCATTCGCCGCGCCCAGACCATCTGCGCGGCCTGAAGGTAGACCACCGCGTCTGCCAGCTCCTGCACGGCGTCGGCGTAGTGATCGCGGCCGTTCTCTCGTTGGAGCGGCGTACCGTATCGCGCGATGCCCTGCTCACGGCGCTCGAGGTAGAGCGCGCGCAGCGTGTCGTCGGTTGTCGTTGCGAGGACTTCCGCCCAGCAGTCTCCCGATCCGGGAGAGGGGTGGGGCTGTTCGTTGAGGAGGCTCATGTGCGTCGCTCCGTGCAGTCATGCTCTGGCATCGGGGTCCCCGGCAGGAGCAGTCGGTGGTCGTGTCCGTGCTGGTGGTAGGAGCAGACGACGCACCTGTCGGGGAAGCGCCGCTCGAACTCCCGGATGAAGTGGACGTCCACGCTTCCGGTGAGCCACGCCATGAACAGAGCGAAGCAGGCGATGCCCGCCAGGAAGAAGAGAGCCCAAGTCACGTGGCCTCCTTTGCACGTACGGTTTCAACGAGGTTGCGCAGAACGAAGCGCAGTCGCGCGCGATCCGCGAAGGTCTTGCAGCGATGCTGCACGCCCGGCCACCGCTCGCTGACCTGCGCGATGGCTTCGCCGAGGCGCCCGGAGAACGAACGACGGACGATCTTCGCAAGATCGCCGCGGTCGCCGATCACGATGATGTCCGACGGGTCGACGTCCGGCCGTGCTTGCAGCGCGGCGAGCGTTCCCTGCAACGACGCGTAGACCCACGCTTCCTGTTCGTTGGTGACCCACTCCTCGACGACATGGGCTTCGCCTTTCCCGCCATCCAAGGCGACGGTGTACGCGCCGGTGTTGAGGTCCGCAAACCATTCTGCGTGAACGGCTGCGATCATGGCGCAGCCTCCAGCGCAGCGACGAGGGCCGCGAGTAGTGACGAGGTGTTGTGGTCGTACCAGTCTCGCTCGTCCACCTCGACGTGGAACCATCCGTTGCCGATGCGGATCACGATGGCGTTGCTCCACGCCTCCCGCACGAGCGCGAGCAGGCAGCCGAGGGTCGCGGGGTCGGTGAGGTCGGGCAGATAGCCCGCGTCTTCCGCGTCAACCCAGCCTCCGCCTTCCCGTGTCGCGCCTTGTCGGTGCCCGATGATGTAGCCGCCACCACCCTCGATAACGCGCACGCTGCACGCGGTTAGCATCCCCGCCATCCACCGCCAGCCCCGACACGCCACAGCGCGGCGCGCGAGCGCGATCTGTTCTTCGGTCACGAAGCACCTCGAGCGTGATCCCCGCGGGAGATGCTGTCCGCCACGGTGGTCAGCGCCTGCGAGGTGGTGTCCCACTGCCCCTTGGCCGCGCGGCGCAGGAGGAGCGCGGCGGCCTTACGGTCGGCGACGAGGGCCTCGCTGTGGTCGACGGCGCTGCTCACCACGGTGAACGTCACGAGCAGCGAGAGGGCCTCCTCCGCGGCGTCGGTTGCGACCTTGGCCGACTTTGTCTTGGCGAAGCCCTCGCGGATGATGGTGGTGAGGGCTTCGATGCGTTCGAGGTCGGTGGCGTTCATGGGTTCTCCTTGCGGTTCGCGAGCTCGGCTCGCATGGTGTAGTAGGCGGAGCGCATCTGCGCGTTCTCGGTGCGGACCTGCTCGAGCGCCGCGAGGCCCTCGACGAGGAGGTCCCGCGCATCCTGGCGCGTCTGCCGGTCGGGGTTGTCCATCCGCCAGACGATCTGGCGAAGGATGTGCTGTACCTGGTTGATGGCCGGACAGGTGTGTCCGGGGGGCTTCTCAAGGCTCACGGCGTCTCCTCGTCGAGGAACGCGACGCGGGTGTCGGAGATGCGCATGGACATGCCCTCGACGCCGTCGAGCTGGATGTCGAGGATCTGGAACGGATCGCCGAGCCAGTCGTGCGTGACCTCGTCGAGCACGGTGCCCGTGCGGTCGTCGCCGAGCGACACGCGGTCGCCCTTCTTGAACAGCCGCTTGATCATGCGACACCCCACCGCGGGAACAGGTCGATCCGCGCACAGCGCTTGCCGTCTCGGACGATGTGGACCGCTTCGTCGTGTACCTCCACACTCCACTCTACAGAGGTGTCGGGGAGGCTTTGCAGATGCTTGAGCGCAGCGGCGCGCGCCGCCTCGAGCTGTTCTTCCTTCGCCGTCATGTCGTCTCCTTGGCGGGTCGAGGTGGCCGACCTTCCCAGAAGACCTCCTCGCCCCGCTTGTAGTGCTTGAAGTTCTGCTGGGCGGATGCCTGGCAGAAGTGGTTGTCGTTGTAGGTGGCGTAGTTGTTCGGCAGCAGGGTGAACTGCCCGCTGTTCAGGGCGATCAGGTTCAGCGGCTTGTGCTCCTGCGGGTAGCGGGAGAAGCCGTCCGCCCAGTCGATGATGATGCCGGTGTGTCGACCCAGCGCCTTGAACGGCGCGTGCACGTTGCACTCCAACCCCTCGAGGTAGTGCGCATGCCAGGCTTCGGTCTCCTCGCCCATCGAGGTCCACGGCATCACGCACTCGCGCGGCACGCTGAAGTCCAGCGTGGTCGAGATCGCGTGCAGCGGCAGACCGCTCCAGTGCGCGCCGCTTTCCAGCAGGACGTGGCAGTAGAGGGTCTGGTACGGACGCGCGTACACGCCGTGCCAGATCGCAGCCGTCGTGCCGGGCGGCATGGTGGGACCGAGGAAGCTGTTCTGCACGTTCACGTAGAAGTGGAACGGCAGGTTCGCGTGTCTGCCGTTCGTCATGGCTCCTCCTCGCGGCGGTGCTCGCCGCGTTCGATGCAGTTGTGCGGTTCAACGGGCCCGCGCTCATGCCCCTCCATCACGCCCCAGCGGTGGAACGCGCACACCGCGCAGCGGCCCGGAAACATGCGCTGGAAGTCCTCGACCATGCGCTGCGTGTCGCGCTTGAGCACCCACCAGACCCACGCCACAAGCCCGCAAGCCAACAGCGCGAAGGCTGCCGCCCACACGTTCATCGCTCCTCCTCGCGGCGGTGCTCGCCGCGTTCAAGACCATCAACGATACGAAGCAGGAGGCTCCGTGCGTGATTGTCGGGCGTATCTGCGGCGTCGCGCAACCACGCCACCGTCGCCTTGCGCTCCTCCCTGCCCCCTTCCTCGCGCAGACGCTCCTCCTCCGCGACGAGCGCGGTGATGTCGGCAGACACGGGCAGCAGGGGGTTAGCGACGGCAGACACGGACGGGTAGCCATGCCCGTTCTCGCAACGGTCGTTGCCGTTTTGCCGACGTTCGCGGCTCATTCCAAGACCCCCGCAACGGGGGCAGTATCCATACGCGCTCACTTCTCCTCCTCGCGGCGGTGTTCGCCGCGTTCGATGGCGTCGGCGCACCACTTCAGTTCATCGGATCCGCGACGTGTGGGCGCGTTCGGCGCGACCGTCCGCAGCCACGCCACGATGGCATCACGTTCTGACATGCGCCCCCAATGGTACGCTCGGTCGCTCCCTTCTCCTCCGAAGCCCGTGTCCTTCATGGCTCCCCCTTCTTGCGGTGCTCGCCGCGTTCGATGGCGTCGGCGATGCTGTCGAGGTTGACCAGCGATAGGCCCATCGGGCCGTGGTTCGACGTTCGCCTCAACGCCGCCACCACGGCGGCGCGCTCCTCGTGGGCTGCGTTCTCCAAACCGTCGATCATCATCCGGTAGCCATCCACCTGTGCTCGCCGCTCGCGCAGCTCCGCGATCAGCTCCTTCACGATGGGCGCGACGAAGAAGTTCTTCTTCTCGCCCTCTGCGACGGCGGCCTCGAGGGCGTCGAGGTCGATGGTCCTGGTTCCTCGTTCTTCCAGGGTCACGGCTTCCTCCCATCGTGCGTGAATCGGACGAACCTCTCGCAGCGTTCGGGGCAGTCGTCGCAGTCGAACCCGCGGCCCCAGCACTTCGTCATGTCGTTGTCCGTGCGGATGTCCCGGCACTCTGGGTGGCGGAACTTCGTGTGCCCGCAGTTGGCGCACGGCTCGGTGTGCAGGATCGGCGTGCGGAGCCACGCCTCCTCGGCGCGGAGCCAGTTCACGAGGACATCGTCGTCGCTCACGGCCACCTCCCGATGAGGCGCGCGAGGTCCGCGAGCCGGTCGAGTAACCACATCGTGATGTCCAGCACTTCGGTCATGGGTTCTCCTTCAGCCGCGCCTTCAGTTCGTTCAGTTCAGCGAGGGCATCGCGCAGGTTGTCTTCAGCCTCGGCCAGCGCATCCTCCGCGCTCGCCACGGCATCCCGAAACTCCGCGACCTCTCGCTCCACTTTCGCGATGCGCTTCGGGAGGCGGGCGACGTGCCACCACGCGCACGCTTCGCACTCATGCTCGTTGAGGTCGCGGAACGGAGCGCGTGCCTTCTCGCGCACCGACGGCGGGAGCTGACGCGCCTCGTTCAGCGTGATGCGCTTGTAGTCGACGACCGCGCACGCCGCGTTGGCCGCGTCCCGCAGCGTGTCGGGGCACGGCGGGCAGTCGCGGGCGACGTAGAGCAACCCCGCGTCCATCCCGGTGCCGATGTGCGTGAAGTTGACGGTGTTGGAGCCATCGATGAGGGAGAACTCGTAGCCGACGAGGGCCAGCCCCGGCGCGTCGGGATGCGTCAGCGCGTCGATGTCGGGCTTCGGGCCTTGGTTGAACAGGTGGATGGTCACCTTCGTGCGCGTCCAGCCGCGTTCTTCCCACGACGGGTGAGCGAGGTCTTCGATGTTCATGGTGCGCCCCCGTTGAGCGCGAGGTGCGCGTCGTTGTCACGGGCCTCTTCCTCGATGTCCGTGATGTCGTTGCGCACGTCGCCGAGCATCTCGATCACGCGGTCGCTGTCACGCAGGGATGCGCGCAGGGCGTCGACAGCGCTCTGGTCGAGATCGCGGTGCAGGTCGACCGGGAAGTCGCCCGGGTGCGCGACACGGTCGAGCGTCGCGTCGATCGCGGTCACGGCCTCGGTGATCCACGCGAGGGCCTCGTCGAGCTTCTTGTTCGCGGCTTCCTTCGGGGGCGTCCTACGCATCGGCCACCGCCGTTCCGACGATGCTCGGCCAGGACACGATGATGCCGGACCGCAGCGCCTCGACGATCAGATCTTCGGACGTCTTCAGGCGAAGCGCGAAGATCGGGAGCAGCTCGCCGCAGTCGGCGCAGTTGCAGATGCTCTGCGTGATGGCCATGTGGAGTCGGTGCGCGCACGGGGGCGCGCTGCTTTCGTTCTGCTTGCTGGACGTTCGGGACACGAGGACCTCCTTGGTGTCCCCCACTATATACTTTAGCGTGTCCGATGCGTCAAGCCTTCTCCTTCGGTTCCCACACGAGCAGGCGTCCCGCTTCGTCCCACACCGGCTCGGCCTCCTTGTACCAGCGGCGCATGAGCGTCGGCTCGGCCTTGATGGGGACGTCCGGCACGTAGAGCGCCATGCCCTCGACCATCACCTCGACGAGGCGGGCGACGGCGGCCTGCGCGAGGGGGAGGGCCTCGGGAACCTCGAGGACGAACTCGTCGTGGATGAACGCCACCATGCGGCACCCGTGGAGCGGCGAAGGACCGGCGCCCTTCCAGATCTCGCTCTTCCCGGTGTAGCACTCCTGCTGGATGAAGAAGAGCGCTGCCTTCGCGCCGTCCGCGGCGAGCCCTTGGAAGTGACTGTTGCACCCGTCGCAGTAGCCCACCTGGCCGCGGATGCGCCCGGAGCGCGGCTGAACCAGGTCGAAGGCGTCGCGCATCTGGAGTTGCCCGCCGACGTGGTCGAAGAACGACCGCATCTCCGGCCACGCCTCGAGCCACTGGGCCTTGAGCTGACGGCTCTCCTCCTCGGACACCGTCACGTTGTACGTCGCTGCCGCGTAGGTCTGGAACGAGGCCGCCCCGAGGCCGCCCGGGTACCCGAAGTTTGCGGCCTTCGCGAGCTGCCGCATCTCCTTGACCTGCGGGTCCTTTGCCTTGTGGCGCCGGAGGACCTCGTCGTAGTCCACGCCGAGGATGCTCGCGGCCATCTGGAGATGCAGGTCGCGGCCAGCGTGGAGCGCCTCGGCCATCGCGCTGTGGCCGAAGAGGTCGAGGCAGACCTGCGCGAGCGTGCAGAGCTCGAGGGTCGAGTAGTCGGCGGAGGCGAAGATGCGCCCCTTCCGCGGGATGAAGCACTCCCGCACGCCGCCCTTGCGAGGCAGGTTCTGAAGGTTCGGCTCGCGGCAGGAGGTGCGCCCCGACTCCACAAGCGTGTTCCACGCCGGGTTGATGGGGACCTCGGTCCCCTGCAACAGCATCGGCACGTAGGTCTTCCGCAGCTTGTCGATCGCGCCGAGCTCCGCCACCGCCTTGAGCGCCGGATGCCCGGTGCGCAGGAGGCACTCGCGGTCCGTGCTGATGGCGCCCTTCTCGGTGCGTGGTGCGTTGTCTCCGAGGCACTCCTCGACGAGGGCCTTCACCCGCTTGAGGTCCTTGGTGCCGTCAGGGCGCAGCACGCCAGCCGCGCGCATGGCCGCCTCGTGGGCGAGGGCCTCCTCGTCGAGTCGGCGGGCGAGCGCTGCCACCGCGTGGGGATCGGTTCGCAGACCCCACACGCCCGCCAGGTGAAGGCCCCACGCCGCAGCGACCTGCTCCTGCTCGTTGGTGACGGCCCCGGTGGCCACGTCCACGACGAGGCTGTCGTCCTTCCCCTGCGCGAGGAACAGACGAAGCGTGCGCGTCGCGTCGCCCATGGCGTAGTCGAGCGCCTCCTTCGGCCACGCTTCGAGGGGGACGCCGTCGAGGCGGTGGTAGTTGAGGCGCCACGCGTCGTCGCCCTGCTTGAGCGCAGAGAGGTCCTCGTTGAAGCGCACCTTGAAGATGGCCTCCATGGAGAACGACGTCATCTTCCTCCCGGCGCCGAAGTCCGAGGACATCTCCCCGGACGCGAGCCGAATGAGCTTCTCGCGAAGCGAGGTGTCCCGCACGCGGCCGGTGGCGTACGCGTCGAAGACCGGACCCACGAGGTCGGGGAACGCGCCCACCATCACGCCCATGTCGAAGGCCACGTTGTGCCCCACGATGATGGTGTTGGGGTCCTCGCACCAGGTGCGCAGGAGGCGTGCGCCCTCCGCCGGGGTGACCGCGCGCTCGGAGCCGTTGCTCGTGGCGTACGTCAGCACGACGGGTAGAGGGGCAAGGCGCCCGGGGACGATGCGGTAGGTCTCGGTGTCGAAGGCGACGTAGCAGGTGCGCATGGCGGCTCCGCAAGGAAAGACCCCCGGCCTGCACGAGGCAGCGGCCGGGGGTCAAGTTGCCGTGGCGAGGGAAAGCGTGCCGCTAGGGTAGAGGCCCGCCACGGGCAGTGTGGGTCAGTCCGTGAAGACCGGCGTCCACAGGATCTTCGTGAACTTGCCGCCGCGGCGGGTGTCCACGAGGAACGCCTCGGCGGTGAGGCGGGAGCCCGCGACCTCGTTGCCGTTGTCGCTGACGAGCGCTTCCATGACCTCCTCGGTCACGGTGTTCTCGTCCACGTTCTCGCCGGCCTGGGCCGAGAGGAGCGCGACGGCGAGCGCCTTCACGTTGGACAGGAAGCCGTCCTTGTCCGCGCCGGCGAACCAGTTGACCGTGCTGCCCACGGGGTGCTCGTCGGTCGAGGACTCGAGCACGCGGAAGTCCGCGGCGACGAAGTCCACGCCCTTGCGCGTGCGACCCTGCGTGAGCTTCACGAGCTCGACCTGGTGCGTGCCCGGACGGATGTAGTTGCCGCCGTTGGTGACGGTCGCGTTCTTGATGCCGGAGAAGATGCTCATGGTGACCTCCTAGAGTCGTGAGTGCGAGTCGGTGGGGTGAGCGCCCCGCTGACGAAGTTACTTTAGTACGGTTGACGATGGGACGTCAAGTGCCTGATCGATGGTTTCCGCGATCTCGTAGACGCGCTGCTTCGGGCCGCGACCGTGGATCAGGACCTCGCCCGTCTGGGGGTCGACGTAGTCCATGAAGGTCTTGTCATCGAGGAAGATGTTCGGCACGAGTTGCCCGCGGCGCGGATGGAGTTCCTGCCCGGCGGGGCGCTGGGGACGGTGCTGGTAGAGCATGAGGTTCCGCTTGCGGCAGTCCCACACGTCGTTCGTCCGGAACGCCACCCGGTCGTGCTTCGTCGCTCCCATCACGAGGCGCTGTAGGTAGATGGTCGGATGCCGCGGCGGACGCGCACCGACGTACCCGGCGATCGACAGCCACCGGTAGTCCTTGATCCGCACGTAGTCTTCCGCGTCGATCAGCGCCTTGCCGCACGCGAGCTCGAGGATCACGGTGTTCTCTTCCGGCTTGTACCAGGCGCGGTTGGGCGTGAAGTCTCCCTTCTTCGGCATGATCAGTCCTCCGTCGTGACTTCAGGTGGTGGGATCTCTTCGGGCTCGAAGACCGGCCCGTTGAGCCAGCTGCCGTAGCAGATGCGCTGCGGCGTGTTCAGGCTCGCCTCGATGTACCGGGCGTCTCGCTGGCTCTGGAAGAGCGCGAACTTCAGGTACCGGGTGTGCGCGATGTAGTCGACGTAGACCTCGTCGGACTTCTGCCCAGCTCGGTGCGTGCGGCTGATGAGCTGCTCCGCGGTCGAGCCGCTCGCCGGCCAGGAGAGGATGAGGTTGTGCGCCCACGGCTGGAGGTTCTTCCCCGTCCCGTGTGCGGTGATCGACGCCGCGAAGACGGGGGCCTCCTGCCAGGTGACGGGGGCATCCCGCCCAGCGTCGTAGAGCGGGAGCCCGTAGGAAGCGAGCCGCTCCCCCACGGCGCGGTCGTGGTACCACACGATCCCACCGACCCCCTCTTCGAGGCGCTGCACCGCCCACTGCACCGCACGTCGGACGACGACGTCGGAGATCCACACGGGCTCCACGTCCGGCTCGGGCTTGTGCTCCTGCGCGGCCCACGCATCGAGGAGCGCGCGCCCACGTGGGTCCACGAGGCGCCCGGCCTCGAGGGCCTTGCGCACGCGGAGCGGGCTGTCGAGGTCGGGCCTTCCTTGCAGGAGCAGGAAGCGCACCCACGCTGCCCAGCGGTTGCGCGCGGTGAGCCAGTCAAGGTCCGGCTCCCCGTTCCGCCAGGCCCACCGGTAGTAGAAGCCGACGGAGAGTTGCTTGCCCACGCGTGCGGTGCTCATGGCGTCGGGGAGCTCCTCGCCGTCCGGCCGCGTCCACGTCTTCTCCAGCTCCTTGAGCGCCTCGCGCATGTGGTCGCAGGGAGGGACGTCCACCTCCTCGAAGAGAAGGCTCGCGCCGATGGATGCGTCGCTCGTGGCCACCACCCCGGGCGTCGCGTTCAGCCGTTCCGAGAAGCGCTTGCGCGCCACGGCCCGGCGTTCGTAGTTGAGGTTGCGCCACTCCGGCAGGAGCGCCTGATAGAGCAGGTAGTCCGTCGGCCCCTGCGGCTCTTGATCGCTGTCGAGGATGCGCGACCACGCTTCGAGGTCGAACCGCTCCAGCGGGAGCGGGCTTCCGGCGCGCAGGGAGAGCTCGGCGAGGTGTGCGTAGTCCTTCACCGAGCGCGCCGTCAGCGTGCCGGAGAGGGCCGCGAAGCGCGTTTCGGGGTGCGCTTGGAAGTAGCGGATCAGCCGCTTGCTCCGCGCGCTCGTGAGGTGCCGCAGGTTGTGCGCCTCGTCCGCGATGATCAGATCGGGGGCGTACTCTTCGAGCGCGTTCGCGCCGCTCTCGACGGAGAGCATGGAGTACGAGAGGACCTTGAGGTTCTCCGCGAGCCGCCAATGCTCGGCGAACTTCGTGCGCTCGTTGGCCAGGGGGACGCGCATGTTCGCCGGGATCAGCAGCAGCGGGCGCGCGGCGCCAGCCGCCACCGGGGCGAGCAGCGTGATGAGGCTCTTGCCGTGCCCCGTCCCGATGGGGCCGAGCAGTCCGCCGTAGAGGCGCAGCGCCTCAAGGGCGCGCGCCTGCGCCGGGCGGAGGCGGACCCCCGCCTCGCGCCCGGCCTGCGTGAGGTAGCGCGCGCTCACCGCGTCCACGTCCACCGTCGGGTCGACGCGCGGGAGCGCTGCGACGCGGTCTGCGTCCGTGGCCATGCGTGGCTTCCGCGGCTTTGCTGCCGCGCGCGCAAGGGCCTCGGACGCGTCGGTCACGACGAGGTCCTCGTCGCCGCGGTCCACTTGCGGAGCGCGGCTCGCAACGCCGGCACCCGAAGGTCGGCGTTCGTAAGGCGCTCCTCGAGCAGCGCCTGCGCCTGGTAGCAGACGTCCTCTGCGATGCGAAGGCGCGCGCGAAGAGCGTCGACCTCGGCGAGGTGGTCCTCGGCGGGGTCGCGCGGCTCGTGCGGCTCGCGGAGGTTGTTCTTCTTGTACTCCTCCGCGTGCCGCTCGCACATCACCGGGCGATGGTACGCGATCGGCAGGACCCAGAAGGTCGCCGGGGCGAAGCAGCCCGGCTCGACGCAGAGCTTGTCGTCGTTATCGAACGCCACGCACCACCTCGACCGCGTAGGGCAGCAGTACCTCGAGGACCGCGTTCGTCGCGGGCAGGCGCGTGTCAGCGATGATGATGCCCTTCGGCGGGTTGACGCTGACGAGGGCGGCGACCTGGGCGGGGCCCTGCGCGTAGGGGATCATGCTGTAGTGAGGCACCTTCGCGTTCTCGGCGACCTTCGCCATGAGCGGCGCGAGGAAGTCGGCGAGCTCCACCGCGCCGTCGGCCTTGCCCGGGCGGCAGTCGACGTAGAGGCGCAGGCCGTTGACGGGGGTCGTGGCCTTGGGCAGGGAGGCGAGGATCTCCTCGCGGATGGCCTCCTTCATCTCCTCCGCCGCGTTGGCGTAGCCCTTCTGGTAGCCCTCCTCGAACCCGTCGCGGTACGCGACGCTGACCTCGTCCACCACAGGGCGGTGGGTCACCCGGCCGGTGGTGGCGTCGACGTGCTCGTAGCCCGTGTCGATGGCGGTGGTGGAGCGCACGGCGTCGTCCTCGCTCGCGGCGATGGGGGCCTCGACGGCCTCGACAGGCGCGACGGGCGCGACGGGCGCGACGGGCGCGGAGTAGCGCGTGCCCGCGTCGAGGATGGCGTGCATCTCCTCGTGGGAGAGGCCCTCGATCACGGTCTCGGGGTAGCCGAGATCCACGAGGCGGGCGGTGGCGTTGCGCGGACGACGCGCGGTGCCCGAGGCGCGAGCGGCTGCGCCCTGCGCGGCGGGGGCCTTCTCCACGGGGGCGTCGGCACGCTCGATGTGCGCGAGGACGGCCTCGTCGGACGGGGCGTCCGGCGGGGTGATGGTCTCCACCTTCGGCGCGGTGGGCGCGGTGGGGGCCGGGGGCTGCGCCAGACTTCCGCGCAGACGGGCCATGAGCGCGTCCGCCGCGTTCGACGGGGCGGGCGTGGGCGCGGCCACGGGCGCGGCCACGGGGGCGGCCGGGGCCGCGGGGGTCGGGGTCTCGGAGACCGGGGCGGCGGGGGCCGCGGGGGCCGTCTGGCTCTTGGTCTTCACGCCCAAGCGGGCGAGCAGGGAGGTCTTTGCGTCGGACATGGTGGACTCCTCGGTGGTGTTGTCGTTGTCGTTGGGCTTCGCAGTGTTCAGTCCAGCGAAGATGGAGCGGGTCGCCTCGAGCGCGCGGCAGCGGTCGAGGAAAGGACAGCCGCCGTAGGCAGAGCAGGCGCTCTTCGTCGGCGTGACCTTGTCAGGGGTGTCGAGCGTGGCGGTCTCGCGCATGTCGAGGACCGTGCGGTCGATGCTCTTCCAGTTCTCGTGGATGGTGCGCACGGGCATCAGCGCGCTCGTACGGCGTGCCTCGTGCGGCGCCTTGGTGAGCATGGCCACGTGCGTCACGCGTACGTTGGTGGGCTCCGGGACGTCGAGCCGGTCGCACATCGCCAGCGTCGCCCGGGCGTAGACGGACATCTGCACGTTGCGCAGCAGCTCGTCCTCGGTCTTCGCGTAGCGGAAGTTGCTGGTCGTCTTCCAGTCGAGGACCTGGGGGATGTCTTCCGTGAGGTCGAGCACGTCGATGTAGCCGAGCGCGGGGAGCCCACCGGCCACGAGGCCGAGTTCCTCGATGGACTGCTCGATGTACACCGTGCCCGGCTTCGGTGCGAAGGGAAGCGCCGTGCGCGCGATGGGACCGAGGGAGTCGGCCGGCGCCTTCTCTTCGAGGTACGCCTCGAGTTGCGCATGCACCTCGGTGCCGATCACGGCAGAGGGGTGCGGCGGCGTCTCGATCCCGAGGATCTTGTTGAACCACCACTTGCGGTTGCACGTGTTGTAGGTGTCGACCTGGCTGGCCGACCATCGGACGAAGGGCTTCATGCGCGTGGGCCTCGTGGGCGTTGGTGGTAGATACTTTAGCGCGCCGGTGGTGGGGGCGCAAGCAACGCGCAGAGCTCGCGCAGACGTGCCGTCGAGAGCAGAAGGTTGTGCGCCTCGACGAGGGTCAGCTCCTCGTGCAACGCTTTGAGGAACGCGTCGCGCCGGGAGCGCTCCTCGTGCAGGTCTTGGGCGTTGAGGTTCTCCGCGCGAGCCGCCTCGTCGAGCCACTCCCGGAGCGTCTCCACTTCCTGGACGATCTCCAGCAGCGTGTCGATGCGGACGCTCGCGCAGGTCTGCCACCCCGAGGCGGCTTCCTGCGCACAGCGTGCCTTGATGGCGTCGAGGTCCACGATCATCCTCGCGCCCCTGCGATCTTCCGCGCGATCCACGCGATCACCGGCACGGCCATGCTGTTGCCGAGGGCCTTGTACCGCGGGCCGTCCGGGCATTCGCTCGCGGGCTTGCCCTTCCACGGGATGGCGGTGTGCCCGTCGGGGAAACCCTGGAGGCGCTCGCACTCCTCCGGCGTGAGGCGACGGACGGCCATGCTTTGCACGACCATCTGCATCCTGCCCTTGTCCGGCATACGCTGGTCATCGCTCGTACAGGTGAGCGACTCTGCTACGTCTGCGCCGTTCCAGAACGCAGCGCTTGGTCGAGCGTGGGTGGCAGCGTCTTCCCGCGCTTCTCCGCGCGTCGGAGGATCCCGGCGCACGCCCGGCTCGACAAGAAGAACCTCGACGGGATCGACACCACCGGCTCGAGCACTGACGACAACGAACACACGACGGCGTCGTTGGGCCACTCCGAAGTATTGAGCGTCCAGGACTCTCCAAGCGAGAGACCGCCCGGGGCCAAGCACGCTACCTGCGTTCGTCCACCTGGGCCCTGCTGGGAGTAGTGCGTCGTCTTCCCCGACGAGCGCGGCGAGGAAGTTGCCGAAGGCGTTGTCCTTGTCCGAGAGGACGCCCGGGACGTTCTCCCAGAGGGCGACGCAGGGGGACTCGCCTCGGGCGAGGCGGACGGTGTCGATGGCATCGAGGATCTCCACGAAGGTTCGGGTGAGCTGGCCGCGCGGGTCAGCCAGCCCCTTGCGGAGGCCGGCGACGGAGAAGGACTGGCACGGGGTGCCGCCGATGAAGACGTCCGGGGCGGGCACCTCGCCCGCGAGGATGCGGGCGGGGAGCGTGGTCATGTCTCCGAGGTCGGGTACGCCCGGGTGGCGGTGCGCGAGGACGGCCTTGGGGAAGGGCTCGATCTCCGAGAACCACAAGGGCTTCCACCCGAGCGGGTCGACCGCGCACGAGGGGGCCTCGATGCCGGAGCAGACGGTGCCGTAGGTGAGGCTCATGGGCTGGCCTCGAGCGCGGCGACGAGGGCCTCGGCCTCGGTGTCGGCAGGGCGGCAACGCAGGGCCAGCCCGTCGTCCTCCCAGCGTCCCACGCGCCACTTGCACCCGTCATGGTCGAACAGGACGGACAACGACGGGTCGCCCCACGTCTCCCGCACGAGCGCGAGCATGCACCCCAGTGTGGCCGGGTCGCGCAGGTCGGGCAGGTCCACCTTCGGCGTCCACCGCCACAGCAGGTCGGGCGTCCACGTCCGTCCGTCGAAGTCCTTCATCCCCGGCATCGGGCGGAACCCCTTGCACGAGGCGGCGCGGCGGCCAAGGTCCCTGGCTTGCTCTTCGTTCATTCGTTCTCTCCGCTTTGCCCGCTCTGTATACTTTAGTGTGCGGGTGAGGTCAAGCCTCAGCGACGGGTTGCTTCTTCACCGGTCCGGTCGGGGCGACGTGGCCGGGCAGGTTCACGATGCGGCAGGGGTAGACGTTGCCCGCCTTGGTGTGCGTGGGGCGGAGACCGAGGCCCGGCAGGCGACGGTAGAAGCGCGCCGAGGAGGTCGTGCTGTTGCCGTTGTCCTGCGCCCAGGAGCGGTACGCCGCGTAGAGGCGGTTGGCCAGGAGCGGCGCGGCGTCCCCGGTGGTCGGGGTCGTGTGCTCCTCGACGAACCGGCGGATGGGGTCGTTGTCCCGCGCCCAGTTGTCCACGAGCGCGTCGGACGAGGCGAGCGTCGTGTACCCCTGCTGGACGAGCAGACGGCGTCCGCCCTCCGCCGCCCACGCCGCGATCCCCGGGAGCTCGTCGAGCAGACGGTCGGCCAGGTGCGGGTCCGCTGCGGGGTTGCCGTTCTTCCCGTCGAAGCGGACGTTGTGGGTGAACACCAGCTGCCGGCGCCAGAAGCCGCCCGACGTGTCGCGCACCGGCGGGAGCGCGTTCGCCGCGATGATCCACGCCGCCTTCGGGCGGCCGCGGAACGGGCTCTCGCGGATCTCGCGCGCGATCACCTCGTCCCCGGAGATCACCGCCTTGAGCGTCGAGGTGTCCATCAGTTCGTTCTCGGGCAGCTCGCTCACCACGTTGAGCCGGATGCGCAGGAGCATCGCCCGGTAGTACTCCGAGGACGTCCCCTCGAGGTGGTGCGGTGCGATGGCCCCGCGTGCCAGCGCCGGGAACAGCCGGCCGATCACCGTGAGCAGCACGCTCTTCCCGTTCGCGCCCGTCTCCCCGAGCAGGACGAGCGCGCGCTGATAGCGCGTCGCCACGCCGAACAGGGCGGCGCCGAGGAACTCCTGGAGCACGAGGATGCGCGTCGGCGTGTCCGGCTCGTTGGCGTAGATCTCCTCGAGGAAGCGCAGCCACCGGCGCGGGGGCGGCGGCGGGGAGGAGGTGGCCGGGTCGAGGTAGTGGACGGGCAGCGCGTGGTCGGCGAGCACGTAGTCCCCCGGCACGAACGCACGGAAGGTGCCGGAGGGGAGGAGCATCCCGTCCGCGAACGCCGCGCCCTCGGTGGTGGGGAGCGGGTCGGGGGAGGCTGCGCGGATCGCCGATGCCACCATCGCAGCGATGCCCGTCTGGTCGGAGCGGTTCACCCGCAGCTCGTAGGGCTTCGGCGCGGCGACCGGTGTGCCGGCGTAGGACGCGACGCGCACGTGCAGGCTCGGCTCGTGGAGCTCGTTCCACAGCCCCGTGGCGGGGTCGTGGATGTAGAGGCGACCCGCCGTGGACACCGGGGACGGCCCGCCGGCGAGCGCTTGCAGGTCCCCGATCAGCGCGAGGCTCACCTCGACGTGGTCCCCACGGGCGAAGATGCGCCCACCCGTGGCCGCTGCCGGAGCGAGCACGGCTGCGCGGGTCGCCGTCTGCTGGGCCGAGCGCGCTTCCTTCGCCGCCTCCTTCCGCTCCTCGCGGAGGGTCTTGCGGGCTTCGGGGTCGGGGGTGTTGGCGATGGCGTCGTCGAGGTCGGCGACGCGGGTGCGCGCCGCGTCCGCCGTCGCAGCCGCGGTGTCCACCCGCATGCCCAGCACCGCAGGGGAACGGATGGGGCCCGTGGGGGCGCCCACCTTGCATCCCGCGCACGCGTTCGCGCACCGGTTCTCCGGTGAGGCGAGGCCGCGGATGTAGCCGCACGTCGCCGGACCGATCCCGTCCTCGATGGCCTGGCTCTTGATCCTGTCGATCTTTCGCTGCGTCTCGTCCCGGTCGTAGCGAGGGTCCGGGGAGGATCGCTCGTGGGAGAGGCGGTCCCCGTCCGTGCAGCGTGACCAGATGGAGAGCGCGGCGTGCCACTCCGGCTCTTTGATCTGCTCGGCCGCGAGGTCCCGGGCCGCGCGAAGGAAGGCGCAGGACGCCTCGATCAGGTTGACGTCCCGGTCCTGCTCGAAGCCCCGGGAGCGCCGGCGGTCCGCCTCGGCGCGGGTGGAGAAGAGGCCCGACCGCTGCTGCCCCGGCGTCGTCGTGGAACGAGGAGCCGATGGCGAGGTGGAAGCCGCCGGTGCAGTAGCGGTCGGGCGAAGGAGTGTCCCCGGGTGATGCAGGGCGAAGGCGAGGTGGCGGCGCTCGGGGTGAGCGCTCGGCCAGTAGTAGCGGTGGGCGGGGTCCTTGCACTTCGGGTCAGGGTGCGCGCCCGATCGGGCGATGGCAAGGTCCGCGTACTGCTGCCAGAGGGAGCGGTGCGCCGCGGGCGAGACCGGCTCGGCGAGGGGCAGCACGAGGCGGAAGCGAGGCGCTTCGGGCGTGTGCCGCCAGGAGGAATGGCACGCGTACTCGTAGTCCTCGAAGGCGGACAGCAGCGCGGTCATCTCGTCGAGGGTCGCGTGGTCGAAGTCGTAGACCAAGGCCGTGAGGCTCTCGACGTTGTCGTTGCTGATGCCGTCGTGCGGGTCGACCAGCGTCACGGGCGCCCAGAGGTAGGTGCGCTCCGTCGTGTGGTGGAAGTCGTCCACCGTGGCGAAGGTGCCGGGCCACTCCAGAGCGGCGGCGTGCCCCTCCGCAGTGCCGAGATGGGCGAAGAGCGTGGCGGGCAGGGTAGGCATCGTTCTCCGGTGCAGGTCGGAGGGTTGGAGCGTGCCGGGGCGGCGGGGTGCGGGGGACGGCAGGGCTCGCGACTTCCCTGCCGGGGAGGAGGTCTCCCGGGTCCCCGCTGCACCCCGCCTCTCCGACGGACGGGACTACTCGCACGTGGCGGGCAGTACCGTGGGACATCTCGGCTTTAGCGGGGTGGGGCCGGGGTGTCAAGGGGGTCGAGGCGGATCGGTGGGCGGGGTGGAGTGTTTCACGGCGTGAAACAATGCCTTCACCCGTAAGTTGCCGAAACCACTCACTTCTGCTTTTTTCGGTGAAGGCAGGTGAAGGCACGGCATAACTTGCCTTCACCGATAAAGGCAGGAAGAACCTCGGGTATCTCGGAAGGTGAAGGAAGTGAAGGCATTTCTGGGATACCCTACGCGCGAGAAGTGAAAAGTCCGGGGCGATTTATATTCTGCGGGGTGCGCGCCGCGATTTTTTTCTCTCGCGTAGAGGGATGCCGAGAAATGCCTTCACCGCCTTCACCTCGCCGAAACGCTCAATGGTTTCGTGCGGTTACGGGTGAAGGCATTTTATAACCGTGCCTTCACCGTGCCTTCACCGAGGCGTTCTTGTCTGCTAGAAAGGGTAGTTTATGAGGAGTTTATAGATAAACGGACCGAGTTTATCTATAAACTTTATGGGAGCGTCTATAAAGTTTATAGCGGCGGAGCGCGTGGAACGGCTCGCGGCGTTCCACGAGGGGCGCGAAGGGCATGGACGGGTGCCGTTAGATGTTTGAAAAAAAGTGTTAGATGTTCAACGAGCGAAGCCCGGCTGGCGGGTGGACGGGCGGACGGGAAGACGGGGGGTGCGCATGGTGGTGACGGTGGACGTGGGGTTGCACGGGCTGGCCCTCGCGGCGTGGGAGGACGGGGTCCTCCAGGCAGCGTGGTACCAGCAGGCAGAGGAGAAGGGCCGCGGTCCCGAGGCGTGGCGCAGGCTGGCGCGTGCGGTCCCCGCGGAGCTGGCCGGCGCGGACCTCGTGGTGGAGACGATGGTTCACTACGAGGGATCGCGCGTGGACCCGGCGGACCTCCTCGAGTTGCAGGGGATCTGCGGCTGCGTCGCCATGGCCCTGCCGTGGAACACCGTCGAGGCGGTCGAGGCCCGCACGTGGAGCGAGGGGATCCCGAAGGACGTCCGCCATGCGCGGCTCGAGCGCGAACTCGCGAGGCGCGGGTGGACGGGCGCGATCGTCGAGCCGAAGCCGAAGAAGAGGATGGCCGACATCCTCGACGCCGTCGGCCTGGGACTGTGGTGGACCGAGAGTAGGTCGACCCGGCGGTGGCGGCATGGGCAGCGGTGGTAGGCGATAGGCGTAGGCTATCGGATCTTCGTTCTTGATCGCTTTTGGCGATGGCTCCGGGAGGAGGCTATGTCCTTCCGCACATGAACACCGCTACGAGCAGCACCATTGTCCTTTCTACCGAATAATAGCGGGCCAACCGGCACAACCGGCCTAGCAGTTCTTCTACCGAGACTAGCGCTACGGATCGACCGTCGTGCCGCTACTGCGGCGTCGCTCAATGGCCGCGTAGCGTGGCGAGACTGGAGCTGGGGGCTTGAGCAGGTCGGGTCGGTGCAGATGCACCTCGACCCTGTGGCGGGATCGATCCTGATGCGGGGCGAGGTGTTCGCTGTTCCGATAGCCGAACAGTTCGGGACGGTGCTGGACCGGGGGTTCGTCTCCCTGGTGTGCCCGCTCTGCAACGGGAACCTGCTCTTCGACGCGCTGCTGGTGGCGGATGCGAGAAGGGGCGGCGTCCGGATCGGGTGTACCCGATGCCTTCCGCCGCCCCCGGGGGACGAGGCGCCGACGCCCGCCGAGGTGCGGGCGTCGCTCGAGGCTAGTCCTTGATGCGCTTCTTCCGACCGGAGAGGGGGTGCGCGTTCAGGCTCGGATCGTTCACCTCGGCGAACAGTCCGCTCATGCCGGTCCGCTTCTGGGCGTTGGCCGTGCGGAGGGCCTCGGCCTTGGCGCCGGACTCTGGGACACGGGGGTCGTGCCAGGGGAGCTCGTCGGTGGTCTCGAACTTCACGGCGCCCGGTCGGGTCCCGCCGCGGTTCAGATCGCGATCGGCCTCGACCCACTCGCCGAGCTTGAAGGTGGCGCGACTGCTGTCCTTCCTCCCGGCGTAGTCGAGGGGCCCCTGCGCGGCCCAGCGCACCATGGTGCCCGGCCCGAGGGGGCGATCGGGATCGAACGCCGGGGGGTTGAGCGCCACCCCTGCTCGGGCGGCGAACTCCGCCGCGTCGGCGAGCCGCCGTGCCCACCGCCGCCGCTCGATCTCGATGCCGGCGCCCTCGTCGCCCCGGAGGGCGAGCTCCTCGAGGACATCGTTGGGCCGGTACTGTAGCCAGAGGCGGCGCTCGAAGTCGCACGACTCGGCGAGGCAGGCGTAGACGTGGGCGTACCAGCGGAGCGCTCGGTCGAGATCCCGGGCTGCATCGACCGGGGTCTTGAGGTCGAGGCCGACGACGAGGAACTTCGGCCGTCCGTTCTCGTCGGTCATGCTCCCGCCACGACGTGCCGGGCGGCGGCGACGAGGATGTCGTGTGCCCAGGAGGAGACGGGTCGCCCGCCGGCGGCGGCCTCGAGGAGGGCGAGATCCTCGTCGCTGAGGCGGACCATCATGCGCGCGTGCTTCGCCTGACCGGCCGGCAGCGGGGGTCGACCGAGACGCTTCTTCTGCTCTTCCATATTCTCTCCGGGTTCGCCATATTCCTAAAGCGTCCCGCCTTTAGCGTCAACCCGAAAGTTATATTCGGATGGGGCCCCGGACGAGTACAATAGCAGTTGAACGGCCCGACCGGCCCGACTGGTCCGCACGCGCGCACGCACGCGCGCACGCACGCGCGCACGCACGCACGCACGCACGCACGCACGCACGCACGCACGCACGCACGCACGCGCGCGAAAGGTAACCAGCGCGGGAGTTACTGTCAAGCAGAAATCGTACGACCGTCGCGTTTTTTCCGAGCGCTCCCCCGGCGCCGGCGCCGCACCCGCACGCGCACGCCCGCGCGCTTTTTCGCTTGACGCTATCCCCGCACGCAGATAGACCATCCCCGACGACCGGACCCCCGGACGTCTCACACGCAACCCGGAGACCACGCATGACCGCACGCCCCCTCACGACCTGGCGCCGCACCTGGCGCGCGCACGCGCGCGCGGCGCTCGGCCACCCGCTTCCGTCCACGATCGTCCTATGGACGGGACCGAGCGCCTTCGACGGTACCCCCGTCATGCTCGCAGCACACCGCGTCAACGCCCCGAGCCAGAACGGTAAGACGGGAGACATGGTCCAGGTATCGATCATGCGCGCGGACGTCGCGCCCATGGACGCATGGAAGGCCGGCGCGGACGGCGCAGTCTGCCCCGACGCGTGCGCGCACCGTAGCCGCCCTCGAGGTGGCGCCGGCACGTGCTACGTCAACAAGGCCAGGTTGACCGCGTCGCACGCCGCGGCGCTCCGCGAGATCACGGCCGGCCGCGTGGGGTTCCCCCCGGGCCTATTCGCGGGCGCGACCGTACGGCTAGGAATGGAAGGCGACCCCGCGGCCGTCCCCCTGCGCGTGCTCGCACGCGTGCTAGCTGGCGCGCGCCGGCACACGGCCTATACGGCCGCGTGGCGCACGCTTGACGCGGCCGCGTGGGCGCCGCTTGTCATGGCATCGTGTGACACGCCCGCGGCGGCCGCGGACGCGCGCGCGGCTGGCTGGCGGGTATTCGCGGCATCCTCGAGCGCCGCGGACGACGGCCTGTATCAGGCCGCCGGCATGCGCCCTTGCCCGAGCGATACCGTGGGCCTCACCTGCGAGCGTTGTGGGGGATGCGACGGCACCGCGCGCGGCGCCCGCCGGCCGTCGTTTTTCGTACGCATGCACGGCGCCCGCGGCGCCTTCGTCCGCAAGCGCAACGACACCCCCGCGGCATGCCCCGCCGCCGGCGCGATCGTCGCGCGCATGCGCGCCGCACGCGACGCCGCACGCCCGTAGCCGGCGCCCTGGCAGCCGGAGAACGGCGCCCCACGTGGGCGCCGCTCTTTTTTTCGGGCGCCCTCGCTTTATTGCTTGACGCTATCTCACGCCCGCAATATTCCTGTTGCGTCGGACGGAGAACCCCGCCGACCCACACGCAACCCGGAGACCAGAACATGCAGCCGACCCCCGCCCTTGTCGCCTTCCTCCTCCTCCTGAACGTCGCGTGCGCCGCGTCCCTGTATCGGGACGCCGTCGCCGCCTACCCCGAGGCGCTCCGCGCGGCCGTCCGCGTCGCGTTCCGCGTCGCGCGCCGCCTCGAGCGCGCCGCCCGCCGCACCGAGCGCGCCCGCGCCGCCCGCGTGCGCGCGTGAAGGCGGAGACGCTCGCGGCCGCCGCGGCCGTCGCGCTCGCCTTCCTGGCCGTCGTCGTCGGCATCGACGACCCCGCCGCGGGCGCGGGTACCGCCTTCCTCGCAGTCGCGGCGCCGCTCGCGATCGCGATCCTCACCACCACCGACAAGGAGTAAAACCATGCTGTCCCCCCTGGCCTACGCCCTCGCGACCCGCCTCGACAAGGTCGCCCCCGCCCCCGACACCGCCCCCGCCCCCGGAGACTACAACGGCGTGCACGTCGCGCTGTGTATCATCCACCCGGACGGCCGGTCCGAGACGTTCGGCGTGACCGTGGACGTCACCGCCGGCGCCCCCCACGACGCGGCGCCCACCGCCGGCGCCCTCACCCTGGCCGGCGTCGCGCGCATGCTGGACGCGATCACGAGCGGCGCCGGCGCCGTCGCCCCGCACGTCCGCGCCCGAGCGCTCGCCGCCCTGGTCGACGACACCGCGCCCGCGGACGCCGGCACCGTCGCCGAGATCGAGGCGGTACGCGCGGCCGCCCGGGCAGCGCTCCCCCGCGTGAAGCGCGCCGGCGCGTTGCGGTTCCGCCGCGTCGCGCACACGCCCGCGTGACCCGCCTACACCGCCCACCCCCGGGCCGGCGCGATGTCAGCGGATGCGCCGTCCCGATCCTCGCAGCGGCGCTAGCCGTCGCCACCGTCCCCCACTGCAACCCCGCAGGAGCAGCGACCATGCACGACACCACCGACACCCCCACGATCGCCGAACGGCTGGACGATGCCTGTATCGGGTACATCGACACCCCCGACGGCTACGAGATCGACGCCGGAGACGGCCGCACGATCCACGTGCGCCCGTCCCCGAGCGACCCCGCCCGCGCGTGGGTCACCATGACCCGCCCGGACCGCCGCGAGCGCGACACGGGAGGCTACAGCGTCGACGACTACGACATGCGCACCGAGCACGTGGCGTCCTTCATCGCCAGCAAGATCCACTAGCAGGAGACACCCAATGAAGCCCCCCACGAACGCGCAGCGCCGCGCATCCTTCCGCCCGCCCCCGTCGCCCGTCCCCGTCACGCTCGAGCTCCCGCGCCCGAGCGCCGCCGCCCGCCCCAGCGGATGGACCGCGGCCCGCGTCACGCTCGCGACCCCGCAGGGAGACACGATCACCGCCGACGCGTGGGCGTCCCCCGACGGCCGCACCGTCGTACACGCGCCGACGGAGTATCGGCACCTCACCGAGAAGGAGCGCGCCCGCCGCTTGACCCTCGCCGTAGTCATCGACGGCCGCGCGTGGGCAACGATCAGCGGCACGACCGGCGCCCGCGCCGCGCGCGCCCTCGCCGTCCGCGCCGCCGCAGTCAACGCAGCGCACGCCGAGACGATCGCCAGCCTGGACACGATGAAGCCCGGATCCCGCGCGTGGCTGCGAGCCACGGAGACGATCGCGGACGCCTACCGCGCGGCCGACCTCACCTAGACCACCCCCACCGCGGCGCCGGACACCCGGCGCCGCTCACACGCACACACAGGAGACACCCAATGAAGACCACCGACCCCCGCCGCCTTCACGTTGCAGTCTGGACGCTCCCGAGCGGAGAAGACGTGCGCGTGACCGTCGCCTACCCCCACTTCGGGCCCCGCGGCTACACCTTGCACGTGCAACCGATCGAGCGCCGCACGCACGAGGACGGCTACGTCATCGAGGTTTACGAGCCCCGCCGCGGCTACCGGATGCACCTCGAGGACGCCGCGCGCTACTCCCGGCGCCGCCTGGAAGCGCTCGCAGAGGATCCGGCTACGCTGGAGCGCGCCCGCGGCCTTTACGCGCGTTGCGTCGAGGACCTCACGCCCTAGCCCGATCCGTCCCGTCCCCGTCGCCCGCGGCGCCGCGCTCCCCCGAGCCGGCGCCGCTTGCCGTTGCGGCGCCGGCTCGGGGGAGCGCGGCGCCGGGTAGCCGCCGGCCCCCGGGGGAGCGCGGCGCCGGGTAGCCGCCGGGGGAGCGCGGCGACGGCCCCCGGGGGAGCGCGGCGACGGCCCCCGGGGGAGCGCGCCGCCGGGTAGCCCCTCGAGGACGGCCCCCGGGGGAGCACGCCGCCGGGGGAGCGCGGCGCCGGGTAGCCGCCGGGTAGCCCCTCGAGGACGGCCCCCGGGGGAGCGCGGCGCCGGGTAGCCGCCGGCCCCCGGGGGAGCGCCCGAGCCGACCCGCCGGACCCCCAAATCGGCCGGCCCGGACCGCGCTCGCGCTCCCTTCGGTCGCGCGAATACCCGACGGGACCGTATCGCCTCGCTCGCTTCGCTCGCTCGGGTACCCACCTGGTAACGTCCGGCATCCTACCCAACAGGATCAACCTCCAGACCTACCGGGGTGGCCCCACCTAGACCTATGGTCATGGTTACCTCCCCAACCTTTTACAAATACATACTTCAACCTCAATGGTAGTAGACCCTCTCACCCCCTCCCCGCCATTCCCCGCCTAGCTCGCATCCGAACACGCGACGCGCTACTCTTCGTCCAGGAGGCAACCATGCCAGCACCCATGCCAGCCGAAGCAAAGCTCCGTGTCGCCCGAAAGGTGCGGATGCTCATCCGTGACGAAGGCAAGAAGCCGGACCAGGCGTTCGCCGTGGCGATGTCCATGGAGAAGGCCGGTCGCCTCGGCGAGCGCGGCGGGTACACGCCGGTGAAGAAGAGCAAGCGCAACCCGAGTCGCGAGACCGAGGACGAGTCCGGGCAGGAAGCGGATCCGGAACTGAACGTCGGTGCGTCGTGAGCGAGAAGAAGGACAGCACCGAGACCGAGAGCGGTTGGGTGCGCACGGTCGAGGCGGCTCGTGTCGTCTCGGCTGAGGAACTGCGTCGACAGGCGGCGCTCTTCCGTCCTACTCCGAGGCAGGCGCTCTTCCGTGACGTCGCCGAGGAGCAGGTCACTCTCGGAAACTTCATGCTCTCCCGGTGGTTGCTCGCCACGAAGGAAGCCGTCTTCAAGGACAAGGGCTGGAAGCCCGTGAGCCGTGGGGAGTTTGACCGGTGGTGCCACGAGCCGGGCTTCGGCGACTGGTTCTTCACGCCGATCCCCCAGTGCGCACCGTTGGCGGAGCAGGAGAAGCAGCTCGCAGACCAGATCTTCCTCGAAGGTCTCATGCGCGGCATGCAGGGCGCCGAGGAGTGGGCGTTCAAGGAGTACGGTCGCTTCCGGTTCCAGCCCCAGACGGCAGCGAGTGTGAACCACAAGGCGGCTGCGGGGAGTGCGGACGTGAAGTCCTTCCTCGCACCGGACACGTCGCAGGACGCGTGGGCCAAGAGTACCAAGGCCGAGGCGTAGACACGCAAGCATGTTACTGCACGAGCATGAAAGCAGCGCGTGAACACCTCGCCAAGCGGACCACACAAGAGGTCGTAGAACTGCTCCTCGGGAGACACACTCCCGAGGAGCGCGCTCGCATCCTCGCAGCAGTCGTGGTCGCGCTGAAGGAGAAGAGGTGAGCGACCGGTTCGACGCGCAGGAGTACGCTCGGCACGTCAACGCGTACCGATCGGCGCCTCAACGCATGATGGGGAAGCTGACCATCCGAGACATGCAGGGGAAGTACAGGCGGTTCGACAACCCCTTCCCTGAACAGGTCAGCGCGATGGAGGACTTCTGCGATCCTACGGCGAAGACCATCGTGCATGCGAAGCCACGTCAGATCGGCGACAGCACGGTCGGTCTCGGCTGGAACTTCTGCTACCTGTACTGGACGCCGGATCCCGTTAGGACGCTGGTCGTGACGGACAAGGACGACACGAACGCAGCACTGTGGGAGAAGCTTCAGGACTACTACCACGGAATGCCCGAGCAACTGCGGCGACCGTTGCTGAAGAGCAACGTGAAGGAGATGATCTTCGAGGACACCAAGGCGGGGTTTCGCTGCCTGTCGTCGCGCAGCCCTGCGGGTGGTCGAGGCTGGACGTACCAGCGAGGACACTTCGACGAGGTGGCCTACTGGTTCCATGACCGAGACGTGTGGGCGGCGGTGACGTCCTCGATGCACGAGGGGCCACACGCGCAGACGATCATCATGTCCAGCCCGAACGGTCCGGGGAACCTGTTCCACGAGCAGGTCCTGGCGGCGCAAGAAGCGGTGCGCAGCGGCGACACGTCCTACCGGTTTCGCTTCTTCCGATGGTCGGACCATCCGACGTACGTGCGTCCGATCCTGCCGGGCTTTGAGCCTACGCAGGAGGAGCACAACCTCATGCAGTCGCACGGGCTCACGCTCGAGCAGATCGCGTGGAGGCGGGACAAGATCTCGGGGCCGAAGGGAGTCGGGCTTGACCGGTTCCGGCGGGAGTACCCTCTCACGGTCGAGGAGGGGTTCCTCGTCTTCGACGGCAGTTGGTTCAACGTGGAGTACCTCAACGGGGTCCTCGCGCGGCTGCGAGCGAGGTTCAACTCCGACGAGGTGCAGGAGCTGCGCATCTTCCACAAGCCGGAGCGCGGGGAGATGTACGCCATCGGCGTGGACCCGAGCTGGTGCAACGGGGGCGACTGGGCGGTGGCGCAGGTGATCGACACACGAGGCAGGCAGTGCGCGACGCTCTCCTGTCGCAAGGGCGGGGAGCTGGCGTTCGCGGACAAGGTGGCGGAGCTCGCCAACTACTACAACAGGGGGCGCTGCCTGGTCGAGTGGAACACGGGTGGTGCGGGCCCGGTGGTGATCCGGCGTCTCGCGAACCAGGGCATCCCTCTGTGGACGAAGCCGGGCGTCCGGATCAAGTACGGGCCTCAAGCGGACGCCAGCACTCCGTACTGGACGACGTCCAAGGGGAGCAAGGAAGAGGCGTACGCGCATCTGCGCTCGATGGTCGACGGGGACGAACTCGAACTCAACGACATGCTGACGGTGCAGGAGTTGCTCCACGTCCGCGAGGTGCATGGCCACATCGCCGGGCAGGACGGCTACCACGACGACCATGCCATGGCGCTCGCGCTCGCGGAGTGGAACAGGAGGAGCATGCCGAGGCGTTCGCGGAACGTGGGGAACAAGGAGCCGTGGCGTCGTCCGCGCAACGCGCCGATGCGGTCCGACCCATGGGCAGCGACGCGGGGATAGGGTACAAAGGCCGAACGAGGTTCACCCATGCTCGACCCCAAGGATCACGACTTCGAGAAGGACGAGCTCCATCCGAGGGCGATCCACGATCAGTTGAAGGCGCACGACAAGCGCATGAAGGATGCGCGCACGGAGCTGGCGCAGGCGAAAGCCCTCTACATGACGAGGTGGTGGAGGTACGTGCGCGGCCGTGCGGAAGAGCGGCAGATGGCGACGTTGAACACGGACGTCGAGGTCAACCGTATCTGGGGAGCGATCGGTAGTTACCTGAGCGCGCTCTATCCGCGGGCGAACCGTGCGGTGTTCGGTCCGGACGTGACCGGCAAGGGGAACCCCCAGCGGTCGCAGCTCGCGCTGAACCATTGGCTGTCGAACCAGAAGATCCACAGTCGCGTGATGAGCGCCTTGCGCCAGGCGATCCTCTACCCGGGGTGCGCGGCGAAGATCGGCTACTCGCCGGGCACGGGCAACCCTCTCGACCGTGTGTGGATGCGCATCATCCCCTGGTGGGAAGTCGTGCTCGACGCGGACGCTACGGACCCGGACGACGAGCGGTTCCGCGGCCACGTGTACTACCGGCCCATCCGTGAGGTGGAGCGGGAGTACAACATCCCCAAGGGACTGCTCTCGGGGACGAGCCGGAAGGACTTCCTCTCGCCGACGGCAGCGACGCAGGACGAGCCGCGCGAGCGGGACAGCCAGAACGCGGCGGCGAACACGGACAACTCCGCGTTCGTGCGCGTGCTGGAGGTGTGCAACCTGAAGGACACGATCTCGGATCCGAACGATCCGAGCGTGACGTACCTTGGGCGCCTCGAGGTGTACGTCCTCGGCCAGGGGGATCTCTCCCTGAAGCCGGTGTACATGGGGCCGATGCCCTTGGCGACGTCCGTCGGGACGTCTCTTCCGCACATCACGCCGTTGATCTTCGCGAGCGAGCCGGAGTTCCCCCTGCGCGGGATCGCGGGGAGCCAGAGGATGCTGCCCCAGCTGCGGGAGATCAACATCTACCGCTCCTTCATGGCGCAGAGCACCCGGAAGGACAGCCGGCAGTACCTGCTGCGCGACGGGATCCTCGGCGCGGACACCGAGACGAAGATCGCCGAGGGCGTGGACGGCCTCGTTCTGAAGGTTCCATCCGACTACAACGGCTCGCTCCAGGACGTGGTGCAGAAGATCGAGACGGGGACGATCTCGGTCAACGTGCAGAACTACATGGCGCTGGCCGAGGCGGACCTCGAGCGCGCGATCGGCACAAGCCCGAACGCTCGCGGCATCGTGACGAAGGCGACGGCGTACGAGATGCAGACGACGCAACTCTACACCGAGAGCGAGTTCGGGATGCACGGGATGATCAAGGACGCGTGGCTCGCAGAGGTGGTCAAGCTCGCGCAGCGCGCTCTGATCGCGGCGATGCAGAACCCCGAGGAGGGCAGTCTCGGGGAGTACGACGACGCGAACCAGGTCGAACTGTCTCCGACGGATGCGCGACCGATCGACCAGCAGGCGCCCAACCCTGCGGAGATGGCGTACACCATGGCCTCGGATCTCGCGGGATCGGTGGCTCCGTTCCTCGCGGGTCCTCCGAAGCCGCGGCACTCGGGCAACCTGATCGTGATCCAGCAGGAGGTCCTCTCGCTGGTCGACCGCAACGAGCGGGTGACGGTGACGGTGGAGGACCTCGACGGGGACTTCGAGATCTCGTTCGTCGAAGGTGGCCGCACGCCCATGACGGACGCGGCGATGCAGCAGAACCTCGTGAGTCTGATGCAGCCGTACATGCAGCTGTGGGAGGCGAGCCAGCAACCGGGTCCTGCGGGCGTGATCGCTCGCACGTACATGGCGACGCTGGCGGACCGCTTCGAACTTCCGAAGGACCTGCACCCGGACAACCTCGAGCAGAAGGCGAAGGAAGAGGCCAAGAAGGCTCCCCCTGCGGCCCCCGAGGCTTCCATGGCGCCCGAGGCCCCCAGTGCGCCCCCGGCACCCCAAGCACCTCCGATGGAGGGGCAGCAGGGTCTCCCCCCGGCGCCGATGCCCGAGGAGAGCGAGGAAGAGGATGCGGAGTCCTACGAGTCGCCGAAGGAGTACCTCGACTCCGCGGCGGGTACGCTCGACACGCTCTTGAACACGCCGGGACTTCCTCCCGAGGTGCAGGACGTGCTTGTCCAGGTGGCCGAGGCGGTGGTCGCCGCGGGCCGCACCGAGGACAACGCCGAGGCGGCCGGGGAGCTCGAGGAAGCGATGGCCACGCTCGGCAGTCTCGCGGAAGCGGCGCTCGAGCCGGACCTCAAGGAAGTGCTCGACGAGCTGGCGGACGACCTCGACGAGGCGATCGGCCTGTTCAAGGGGACGCCGGAAGGGGACGAGGGCGAGGGCTACGAGGAAGAGGACGAGGGCACGGAGGAGACCGACGGAGAGTCCTGCCCGCGCGCCACGCAGGACATCGCGCTCAACCTGAAGAACCGGCAGAACGCCATCGACACGGCGATGTACGGTCCGGCGAACCCCATGGACCCGGGTGACTTCTTCGAGAAGATCGCCGCGCAGTGGGACGTCCCGGTCGAGAAGGCCATGACGATGCGCTGCGGCAACTGCGCGGTGTTCATCGTCACGCCGAAGATGCTGGAGTGCATCAAGACCGGTCTCGCAAAGGGAGACACCGAGCAGGACGCGTACGACGTGATGCTCCAGACGGAGCTCGGCTACTGCGAGGCGTTCGACTTCAAGTGCGCCGCGAGCCGTACGTGCCGTGCGTGGGTGGCTGGCGGCCCGGTGACCGAGGAGAAGGCATGACCGAGAAGGCACCGAAGTCCTCGACGCCGGCGAAGCCTTCGGAGCGGGTGTCGGGGTCGAAGTCGAACCCGAAGGGGAGCGCGTCTTCCCCGACGGGTACCATTCGGCTCGACGAGGACATCGTGGCGTCCCTCACCGAGAAGGCCAAGGCGCACAACGACAGCCACCCCGGTGCCGGCAAGAAGGCCACGGTCGGAGCGCTCAAGGCGGTGTGGCGTCGCGGGGCCGGCGCGTTCAGCAAGAGCCACAGCCCCGTGGTCAAGAGCCGTCAGCAGTGGGCGATGGCGCGCGTGAACGCGTTCCTGCATCTCCTGGCGAAAGGCTCTCCGCGCAACCCGAAGTACGTCACCGACAACGACCTGCTCCCCAAGGGGCATCCGAAGAAGAGCGGAGGGTAGCCGTGGCCGAGAAGTACGCGCACATCAACTTCAAGCCCCCCGCGTCCGCCGCTGCGGCGGCGAAGCGCGGCCTCGACCTGCGGGAGTCGGTGTCTCCGAGCAACCGTGGCATGACCCCGGTGGGCATCGCCCGCGCGCGGCAACTGATCAACCGGCAGAACCTCGACCCTGCGACCATCGGGCGGATGGTGTCCTTCTTCGCGCGCCACGAGGTGGACAAGCAGGGGAAGGGCTGGAACGCAGGATCGGAAGGCTACCCGAGCAAGGGCTTGCAGGCGTGGCTAGGTTGGGGCGGAGACCCTGGCCGAGCCTGGGCAAACAAAGTCATGCGGCAGATGAAGGCCGCCGACAAGAGGAGCTGACCATGCCAAAGGACGAGAAGTACGAGATCGACCGGTCTACGGCCCCGAAGACCCCGTCCGCGGGCGGGGGCCTCCTCGACATCAACCCGGCGGTCCGTCGGGAGTCGCAAAACGTCCTCGCAACGATCGGGGACGCCGCCGGGTGGGGCTCCCTTATCGGAGGGACGGCTCTTCTCTTCACGCCGGCGGCGCCCGAGGGAGCGGTCATGGCCGTACAGGGGCTCGGCGCTCTGGGGGCGGGAGCCTACCTCGGCGAGGGGCTGATCGACATGCGCGCGGGCGACTACAAGAAGGGCACGCAGAAGGCGGCACTTGCGATGGTGGACGCCATGACCCCGAGCGCCCGCAAGGGGCAGGCCGTCTCCGAGGTCGCCAAGAAGGCACGCAAGCAGGTTCTATTGAAGACGGGAGCCATTTTTCCCGCACTAGAGGCAACGGAGAACATTGCGCAGGAAAAGCTCCGTGAAGGCGGGAGAACCCAAGTCCCCCCCGCAGTAGAGAGCATGCCGACGGCCAAGAACGGCAAGTGAACGACGACAAAGGAGACATCCCATGAACAGCATCACACAGGTGGACGAGCCGATCGAGGAGACGCTCCTCACCACGCCGACGGAACCGGCGGACCCCCTCGCAGGCGAGCACACGCGTGTGTTGCTCATCTGGGCGGGCAACCCGCCGCAGTACGCGCTGCACGTGAGCAGCGAGCTCTCGCGCGAGGACCTAAACGCGTTCCTCCCGCACGAGCTCAAGCGCATCGCGAAGAACCTCGCGAAGGAACCCATCAAGGAAGAGGACGCCGCCGAGACGCTCTTCGACGCGTGGGGTGTCTGATGCCGTTCTACGAGTTCAAGTGCGACGGCGGGCACGTGACGGACCTCCTCTGCAAGATGTCGGAGAAGCCCCGCGAGGTGGAGTGCCGCAAGTGCGGCGGCGTGGCCCGCAGCATTATGAGCGCGACGCTCCCGACGATGGGCGCGACGCCGCACTACGCGAGCAAGGAGCGCGAGGTCGGCAACGGCACGTCGGTGCGCTGCCCGGACATCACCTGTCGTGCGTGCGAGCACACGTTCTACGAGGCACTCACGAGCGAGGAGGCCGCGCCCCCTTGTCCGAAGTGCGGGAGCACGGACGTCTACGAGCGCGTGGGCATGCCTGGCGCGGACTGGAGCAACCGCAACTACCCGTACTTTGACCGCGGCCTCGGGTGCATCGTGCGCTCCCCTGGTCACCGCAAGCAGATCTGCAAGGAACGCAACCTGATCCCCGTGGACGGAGACTGGGACGAGGACCGCGAGATCGCGAAGCTCGAGGCGAAGGACGAGGAGCTGCGCAAGGTCTACGAGGACTACACCGAGCGTCTCGAGACCCATCCCGCGTACCGAGGGTACCGGATCGCACGTGATCAAGGTAGGATCGGTTAGTCCGCACCCCCACCCACGAGGTTTCCCATGGCCGAGATGATGTACGCCCCCAAGGGCGCCCCCGCCCCCGCCGCTGCTCCTGCTCCCGCCAAGGGCGGTCCTGCTCCCATGGAGGCGGGTCCCGAGGGCGCGGCCATGCGCGAGCGCGCCGCCAACGCGATGATGGACAAGGAGCGTGCGCGCTACGAGGCCATGGCCGCGGCGGCGCCGAAGCCGAAGAAGCCGTACAGCGCCACGACGGTGCAGACGCTGATCGACACCTTCAACGAGACCCTCGACAAGCTCGGCGGGCAGGATCTGCCGAACGTCGAGGTCGATCTCGCCGGCGCGGAGCGCTGGGATCAGCCGCTGCCCCCGGCGATCTTCGTCCCCCTCGTCGCGCTGTTCCAGGCCGTGGAGCAGGTCGGCGGCGGCAAGTTCGCCGGCAAGTACACGGTGAGCCCGGAGGAGCTCGCGGATGACACCGGTCTGCGCATGGCCGCCGGTCAGCTCACGCGCATGGGCAACGACGCCATGCTCGCGAAGGCCATGCAGACCCCCGTCAACGCTCCGGCCGAGGCCGGTGGCGAGATGGAGGGCGGCCCCACCCCGAAGCCCATGGGCGGCGCAGCGACCCGTGGGACCATGACGGCCGAGGACAAGGCCCTCATGGAGAATATGTAGCATGTAGGCAACCGCCTATATGTTCGACATCCCTGCGTACTTTCAAGGAGACATCGCGTGATACTCAACACTACTGGAGCGGCAGGCATGGACGCCGAAGTGATCAACGAGACAACTCCCGAGGCGCCGGAGGTCGAGCCCGTCGAGGACTCTACCGACGAGCCCGAGGCCGTTGCGTCGGGTGACGCTGGCGACTCGTCCGAGGACAACGTCGGTCACTTCTGGAAGGTGGCCGAGGAGGCCCTCGGCGGCGTTCGTGACAACGAGCTCCCCGGCTACGTGAAGAGCCTCACGCCGAGCCACATCGACGAGCTGCCCACCACCGCGAAGCAGATCGTCCGAGACGCGCTGCTCGCGAAGCAGCGCGCCGAGGCTCGTGCGCAGATCGCCGCGAAGGAAGCGGAGGAGCGCATCGCGCAGCAGCGCACGCAGGTCGAGGAGCAGGAGCGCGCGTTCGCCCGCCGTCAGGCGGCGTTCGCGGCGCTCGTGGACAGCCCCGAGGTGCGCAAGCTTCTTGAGCAGCCCGAGGGCGAGCTCCCCGATCCGTACACCCCGGAAGGGATGCAGGCCCGCATCAAGCTCGAGACGGCGAAGACCGTGCAGACGTTCTTCGAGCCGATCCAGCGTGAGGCGGAGTTCCGCGCGAAGGAAGCCGCCTACATGGACTTCGTCGCCGCTCACCCGGAGATGAAGGACGGCGCTTTCAAGAGCGAGGTCAACGCGCTGCTCGTCGAGCGACGCGAGGCCGGTGCGGCGATCACCACGCCGGACGCGTACGAGATCATCAAGGGCCGTCGCGCGGCTTCGGAGGCGCAGCTCAAGCGCAACCGTGAGATCGCCGCGCGCCGTGCCTCCGCGGAGAAGGTGGGGCGCAGCAGCGCCGGTTCCTCTCCTGCGAACGAGCCCATTCCCCAGGCTGTCCTTAAGCGCGGCGCCGCTGCCGTGGCTGAGTACCTGGAGAACAACCCGTCCGCGATGGCCGCCGCAAGGCGGGCGCTCGGCCGGTAGTCCCCCACCCGTTCAACCACCCCTCCACCAAACGAGGACACCATGGGAACCACGACCCTCAGCATCGGGAACGAAATCCTCTCGACCACGATGCACATCACGATGAAGGAGTTCCGCGACGGACTCCACCTCACCACCGCCTTCCTCGACGCGCAGGAGCGCGTTCACGGCAAGGCGCAGCCGAGCCAGGAGGGCGGCAGCCGGATCATCCAGCCGGTGACGCTGGCCGTCCACTCGAACACCACCGCCCTCGACACGGGCTACGAGCGCATCGACCTCTCCGCGGCGGACGTCTCCCGTCCCGCGGTGTACGACTTCGCGCACGTCGTGAAGCCGGTCGTGATCTCCATGGAGGAGGAGCTCATCAACTCCGGCAAGGCGCGCGTGATCTCGATGGCCGAGATGCGCACCAAGTCGGTGGCGAACGAGATGCGCCGCGACTTCGTGAAGCAGCTCGTCGCGGGCGGCGTGCCGCAGTGGTCGAACAAGTGGGCGACGCTCAACGGCGTTGACTACGCGACCGGCTTCCTCGAGGAGAACGCGGTCGGCTCCCAGACCAACAGCGTCGGCGGTCTCTCCAAGGCCACCTACGCGAGCACCCCCGGCTGGCAGAACCAGGTGTTCGACGGCGCGGGCAGCTTCAACAGCAACGGTCTCGCCGGCCTCTACGACGTGAAGGTCGAGACGATGGCGGTCAGCCCCTCCGGGCCGGTCGACATCATCCTCGCCTCGAAGAACGGCTTCAAGAACCTGAAGCGCGCGCTTCAGGCTTCGGAGCGCTACCTCGACGACAGCAAGCTCGACGGTGGCCGCCTCGCCCAGTACTGGGACGGCGTGCGCATCGAGGTCGAGCCGCAGATGCCGACGAGCAGCACCTCCGGCCTGCCCTCCGCGACGAACCCGGTGTCCTTCTACTTCATCAACAGCAAGGACATCTACGTCATGTGGGACCCCTCGGGGTACTTCTTCCTCGAGGACTTCGAGACCGTCTCCGGCGAGTACGACGTGCGCGCCGCCAAGATGCGCTGCCGTGGCCAGCTCGTCGCCGGTCACCTCGGCTCCTCGGCGATCGTCGTCGACCTCGAGGCGTTCTAGTCCGGTAGGGGGCGTCTCCTCGTGAGGCGCCCCCTTGCCAGCACCCCTCTCCCCCCAACTCCACGAGGACACCATGGCCATCTACAAGTCCGACGGCGTCGATGCCGTCAACGTCTTCCCCAGCAAGTTCATCACCGTGTACTGCACCGGCGCGGTCAACGCGGGCGACGTGGTCGAGCTCGACTTCTCCGCCACCCGTTCGACCAACCAGAGCACGGACGCGTTCGGCATCTCCGTGAAGAAGGCGGCGGCCACCGGCAACCTGCCCTTCGCGTGCGGCGTCGCCGCGGCCACGCTCACGGCGGCCGGCTACGTGCAGATCCAGTACGCTGGCTACTGCAACACCGTGACCCCCGACGCGGCCATCGCGGCGGGTCTCCCGGTGGGCACCGACAACACGACGGCCGGCCGCATCCAGGCGTACACCGGCAACGTCTCCGACACCGCCGGGTTCTTCGGCGTGGTCGTGGACGCGTACGTGACCGGCGCGGGCACGAACGACGGCGCGATCTTCCTCTTCGACAAGGGCTTCTTCAACGCTTGATGCGTTGAGGTAGACCGGGTCAAAGACCCAATGGCGGGCGGGGGTGATACACTCCCGCCCGTCAGCCTTTCTGTGGAGGGCGCGTGAACCTGAAGGACATCATCGAAGAGGTCAACAACCTCCTCGACTACAACCCGGACCTTCAGCCCTACAAGGACGCTGTGTCCCGCACGGTCTCCCGGCACTACCAGGAGGTCAGCACGGTTCGCCCTTGGCTGTTCATGCAGAACGTCGTGGCGTTCCCGGTCTACGCCACCTACAAGCCGACGGCGGGGCAGACGGTAACGATCACGACTCCCACGAGGACGGTGACGTTCGCCGGCATCACTCCGCGGGTCGAGTGGGTCGGTATGGTCTTCGTCGGACCGGATGGCAACAGCTACCGGATCAACCGCGTCTTCGGCACCGACATCTTCATCGACCCGTTCTACCTCGGGCTGTCTGTAGCCGCCTCGGGTACCTGGTCGATCGATTTCGACCGCTACGCGCTCCCACCCGACTGCTCGGAACCCCTCGGGTTCATGGATCGTGAGAACGACCGCGGCCGTCTGCTGTTCATCGACCGGCGCCGCGAGGAGGAGCTCTTCCTCAACGCGGACGACGGCGGGGACGTCTTCGCGCTGATCGAGGACCTGCACATCTCGGATCGCCCTCCTGAGTACGCGTTGAGCGCGGCGCTCAACGCGGGCGGCACGCTCCCGGTCGGGACCGAGTTCGAGTACTGCTACACGTTCACGTTGCAGGGGCGGGAGAGTCCGCCGAGCATCCCCGTGACTGCGCCGAAGATCACGGTGGGCAACCAGACGGTGTCCCTCAATAACTTCGAGGACACGCGCGATCCTGCCGCGCTTCTGACGGGCGTGCTCAAGAACCTCTACCGTCGCAACAAGAACGGCAACGGTCGATGGCTGCGCCTCGTCACGGGCATCACGGAGGCCGTCACGGCGTACACCGACGACGGCTCGGTCACGCCCTCGCAGGCAGAGAGCAACGTGCTCGCCCCGCAGGAACCGCGGCAGTACGTCCGCGGCTACTACACGGCCGAGGCGGACGCGAAGCTCGAGTTGCGCTACCTGCGGAAGCCTCGTCGGCTTCAGGCGGACAGCGACGTTCCGCTCTGGCCGGAGCAGTACCACGTGCTGCTCGTCTACCGCACCTTGCAGGACATCTGCATGCAGAGCGGCATGACGAGCCAGGCGACGATGTACGAGCGCCGCGCGAACGACGTCATGCGCCGGATGGAAGGCAAGTGGCTCGCGCGGTCGGACAAGAACATCATCCGTCAAGGCTTCACCTACGGCGGCATCGGGTACTTCGAGCGATGGGGCAACCCGCGCAAGATCGGCTAGGAGAGGATCATGCAGACGTCCTCCTTCACTGTCGGCCCGCTTCGGGGAATGGACCAGCGGTGGAAGCCGTCGCCGGACACGGGGTTGCGCGTTCGCGATCTGACGTGGGATGGTCGGGACGGGTGGAAGACGTCCGGCGGGTTCCGCCGCATCGTCCTCGGACAGGGATCCCCTCCGGTGAACCCGTATGCGGGAACGGGTTCGGTGACGTCTCTGCACTTCTTCACGCAGCACAACGGTGGGCGCGCGTGGCTCGTGTACGAGAGCGGCGGGGCGCTGTTCGCGTTCAACGGATCGAACCGCGCGACCGGGTACCGAGAGGCCCTGACGTTCATCGACGGAACGACCGTCACGGGACGTAAGCAGCTCTCCACGCCTTGGCAGCGGACGCAGTCCGTCAGCTGGGCCGGTCGGCTCTACCTGGTCAACGGCTACGACACCCCGCTGGTGTACGACGGTCTGAAGGTGGAGCGGGCAGGGTTCGACGTCGCCCCGCCGGCGCCGCAGGTCTACGCCCTCGGGAACACGCAGCCGGACACCGGCTACCACCTGACTGCGCAGCGGTCTCCGGTCTTCTCGACCTCGACGACGCCCGAGTACTACTACAAGCTGGAGCTCGGCCTCGGCCCCATTCTGGACACGGGCACCGACGAGCAGAAGTGCGGCTACCGGTACAAGGTCACGTTCGTCAACGAGCGGGGGCAGGAGAGTCCGGCGAGCGAGGCGAGCGCCCTTGCGGTGTTCCGCAACGAGGGCGGCGACGAGCCGAAGCACGGCGGGACGCCGGTCGGCGTGAACCTTCCCGTCGGCGGGAGTCACGTCGTGGCGAGGCGCATCTACCGCACGCAGAACGTCTACGACGCGTCCGGGAACCTCCTCGCGCTCGGCTTCGGGGACGCCTACTACTTCCACAGCGAAGTGCAGGACAACGTCACCACGGTGATGGCGGACATCCTCCCCGACTCCTTCCTCGGCGGAGCGCTCGACGAGGAGGCCCTCGGCCCCTGGCCGGTGGGGACGAAGTACCTCGCGTCGTTCAAGGACACGATGTTTGTCGCGGGCGGCACAGCGAACGAGGTGCGGTTCTCCGCCCCGCGTTTCCCGGAGGTCTTCCCGCCGGACAACGTGATGGACATCGGCGACGCGGACCTCGGCCCCGTCACCGGCCTCTACGGCACGCGCAACGCGGTCGTGGTGTTCAAGCAGCGGGGGGTGTACCTGATCAAGGGCGACCCCGTGAACGGCTTCTACGCCATCACGTTGACGAAGGACGTGGGCTGTCAGTCTCCGAACGCGGTGACCGAGGTCCCGAACGTCGGGCTGTGCTTCCTGTCGGAAGACGGCGTGTACGTGTTGCAGGGGACGCTCGAGAACGAGGGGACGCGGACGAACGTGATCCACCTCTCGACGCCGGTGTCCGAGATCGTGAAGCGCATCAACCGCTCGGCGCTGCCGAACGCATGCGCAGCGACGTACCACCGGGACAAGGAAGCCTGGTGGGCGATCCCCACGCTCGGGCAGGAGTACCCGAACGTCGTGCTGGTCTACCACTACGAGGTCGGGGCGTGGTCCTTCCGGGAGAACCTCCCGATCCTCTGTCTGAAGGAGACGAGCGACCAGCGAGGCCAGCTGCTCTTCGGATCCTACGACACGAAGGACAACGCGGGCATCCAGGTCTACTCCCGCGGGTGGGAGAAGAAGGGCCTCACGACGATCCAGCCGCTCTTCGAGACGAACAGCATGGATCTCGGCTCGCTCTACCGGAGCTTCCAGCCGAGGCACGCCATGGTCTACGCGGTCGGCTACGGCGACAACGGGCTGACGCTCAACTACACGGTGAACCGCAGCATCGACGACGTGCGCGAGGCGCCGCAGGAGCTCGACCAGCAGTACCCGAACGATCCGTTTCCGGTCTACGGCACGGCCGTGTGGGGAACGGATCGCTGGGCGCGGTTGCGCCAAGTGGTCGTGCGCTTCGATCTCAACACGCAGCAGCAGGGTCCGGTACACGAGCTGTCGCTCACCATCGCTCCTGCGAAGCGGAACGTACACATCTTCGGCTTCGACCTTGAGACGGCCTTGGGCGAGCAGCGAAACATCAAGCCCCTGTCGACGCCGGTCGGCGTGTCCCAGAGGTGACCTCGTGAGCCTTCGCTACCGCACCGAGTTCAACGAGACGGGCGACGTGCTCGACCCGCAGACGTGGAACGTCAACCAGAACGAGCTCACCTCGGAGTTCAACGGGGGCCTCGACCGCGACAACTTCCTCGCGCCGTCGGTCTTCGAAGGGCAGATCGCGAACTTTGCGTTCACGGCCATCCGCTACTCCGCCGGCGTCGCACTGTTCACCCCGACGACGACGCTGCGCACCTGGCAGCGCATCACCGGCAGCTACATCACGGGCGACTTTCCACAGGACTGCGTGATCATCTGCGAGTGGGGCGGCACGTGGACGTGGGGCGGGGCGTACGTCGGCACCTTCAACTCCGAGGAGTGCGTCGCCTTCCGCATCGTGGTCGACGGGGTGGACATCGCGACGTCCCACTACTTCGGAGAGAGCACGCGACGAAACAGCACGAGCCTCGTCGGAGCCGTGCCCATCTCCGCGGGCACGCACGCCATCTGGGCCGAGGTGTTCTTCGCCCGGGTCCGCCACCGCGATCTTCAGTTCGTGGACGACGACGTGACCCGCACCTTTGACATCGACGTGAACGAGATGCTCGTCGAAGAGCGGAGGCGCTGAATGTCTAGAGTCACGCAGCGCGAGCTCTTCGAGGGAGCAGTCGCGACGGCCGCCAACTTCAACGCAACCCTCACCTCGTGGAACAACGCTGCCGGCGCGGGCGACATCAGCGCGGACAACGTGCGCGAGGAGGGGCTCGACACGCGCATCTTCGACGTCGGGTCCGTCAAGCGGACGTTCGTTTCCACGGACCGCTTCGCGGCGGGAAGCCTATCTGGCACGGGGTTCACGACGACGTCGGCCGTGTACGTCCCTGTCAACATCGGCGGCAACGCGCGCATCGGACCGTTCGACGTGTCGGCCACCTACGCACGCCTGGTCGTGCATGCCTCGTTCCTCGTGCGCACGGCGGTGGCAGGGGAGTCCATCTTCGTGGAGCTCGCCTACAGCACGGACGGCGTGACCTTCGCGAGCCTGCCCATCACGGAGCGTGTCTTCGACGGGACCGTCGGGAACACTCCGTACTCGCAGGCGTCCCTCGAGCAGTCCTGCACCATCTCTACGCGCGTCTTCGGCTTGAGTGCCACGACGTACGTCATGCTCCGCGCGCGGAGTGCTGGCGGCGGGAACATCTCCATCAACTGCGTCTCCCTCTTCGGGGAGCTCTTCCGCAAGTAGGAGGCGCTGTGCCCCTCGTCCTCACGACAGTCACCAACGGCACGGTGATCGATGCGACCGCGGTGCAGGGGTACATCGATCAGATCGAGTACTACCTCAACGAGAACATCGACAACGGCGACCTGGACACGGCCCCGTGGGTGGACTCCGTCCACGTGTTCAAGCCCGAGTTCTTCGGTGCCCCGTATCCGCGCACGGCCCTCACCAGCGGCATGACGCAGTACTACGCGAAGAATGACAGCCTCTACACGGCGGCGGGGTTCCACTACAACCTCGGCCGCAACGGGGCCTTGGCCATTCCTGGTCTACAGGCCACGCTGAAGATCCCGCAGGACGATGTCCGCGTGAAGGTCCTCGCGTCGTTCGCGGCCTACGAGTGGGGAGGAAGCGAGGTCGCGGACGAGGGCGGGGCGCTCGCACCGTCGTACGTCGTGGCGGACTTCCACCTGCATCAGGACGGAACGCAACTCGCGCACACGGGCCGAAGGCTCTACCAGAGCGGAGAGACGCCAGGCACCGTCGAGCAGTCCCTTCTCGGTGGGATGGTGGCGCGGAAGCAGATCTGCATCGCCGACTACCTGGAGTTCGACAAGGGCGTTCACGACATCGGCGTGCGCGTCCGCGTGTACGAACCGCCCGCCGTCATGGCCGGCTACGTGGACTGGAAGCACGTCTTCGTTGTACAACGCAACTTCGTCGTAGACTACCATCTGCGTTAGACCGCACTCGAGGAGCGAACATGGCCTACGGACTCGCCAGCACAAAGGGAGTGACGCATCGCTCGCAGAAGGACCGAGAGCAGCTCGAGGTCCAGCAGGCGCGTACGGCCGGCTCGTCGGAAGGCTTCGCCAGCGGCGCTCTCAAGGGAGCGGCGCAGGGGGCGTCGCTCGGCATGGCTGCGGGTCCGCTTGGCGCCGTCGCCGGGGCGCTCCTCGGCGGTTTGGCGGGGGCCGCGTACGGCGGCTACTCCGGCGGACAGCAGGCCGCGGAAGCGAAGAAGGCAGAGCAGGAGTCCAAGCGCCGCTCCGACATCCTCGCGCGGCAGACGAGCACCGCCCAGCAGCAGGAGGCACGGATGGCCCGTACATCGGGCGCGTCTCGTGTGAAGGCGCCCCCGACCTCCCCGTCCGGGGGAGAAGCAGCTTTGATGGCCATGCCGGCTGCGAGCGGCAAGGGGACGGCCTACGACGCGTGGCGCAGCACGGTCTACGGAGGCTGATATGGCGGAAACCTACACGACGCGCACGCGGCGCCCTGCCACGACTACGGACGAGGCGGCCGAGTACATGCCCCTCACCGAGGGCGAGATGGTCCTCGCGGACGCCGCGCGCCGGCAGGAGATGCGGAGCGTGCTTGGCGCGACTGCCGCCGCGGGCCTCGGTCAGGCTGCGGTGGGTCTTATTCCCACGGCGCAGGACACCCGCAACAAGGCCCGACTCGCCGAGCTTCAGCGTCGCGAGAAGGCGGGTCTCTTGGGCAAGAACGCGCAGGAGGACGTTCTCCTCGAAGCGTCGCTGATGAACCCCGTGCGCACGTTGGCGACCCAGCAGACGCAGCGCGGCGAGGCCGAGCGCGCGTCGATGGGCGGGACGCGCTCCGCGCGGTCGGCTCTCGAGGCGCAGAAGGCAGAGCGCCAGGTCGTGACGCAGGCGGCCCAGCAGGCCGGTCTGAAGAAGGCGGAGCGCTACTTCCAGCGCAAGGCCGCGGAGACGCAGGAGCTCGAGCAGCGCACGGCGTACGCGAGCGAGAAGGCGAAGAACCAGCTCGAACTCCTCGGCAACACCATCGCGGGTCTGTCCGGTCTCGCGGGCAAGTACATGGCCGCCGAGGTGCAGGAGACCGTCACGCCCGAGCAGCTCAACGCGTTCCTCGAGGCCAGCCCCGAGAACAAGGGGCAGCCTCCCGAGAAGATCCTCGAAGCCTACCGCAAGTACCGCGCCTCCTCGACCGCTGGCGACATCTCCGCACGCGAGGCCGCGCTCCGTGCGGCGCAGGCGGGCGGAGATGTTATGGCCCCCGCGCCGGGTTCCCCCGGCGCTGTGATCTAGAGGAGAACCACATGGCAGACGCTGCTCCGTCCTGGCAGAACCGCCTCGTCCCCGTGCCCGTGTGGGCTCTCATGCTGCTCGGCGCCGCGATGGTTGGCGGCGGTGGCGTGGTCGGCCTTCAGACAGCGGAAGCCTCGGGCGTTGTGGATCCCGCGCAGATGGAGCAGATGCTCTCCTCGCAGCGGCGCATCGAGGGGCGCCTCGACGCCATCGAGCGCCAACTCGCGACCGTAGCCGCGATGGCGCACACGCACACGGGGACGGCAGAACCCTTTCGTCCCTAGTCCGTAAAGCCCGCACGGGGTACTATCTCCCCGCGGAGGGCGCATGGCCGTCATCGACGAATACTACAACAGCCGGCTCGATCTCGGCCCCCCTGCGGCGGTGGCCCTGCTCGCCGGCTTCATGGGCGAACGCGAGCGGATGAACCGCGCCATCATCGACCAGATGCTGGCGGCGGCGGACCCGGCGGCCATCGCTGATGCGGAGAAGGAAGCACGCAAGGCGAAGAACGACCTGCTCAAGCTCAAGGGCGAGATGAGCAAGACGGACGTCAAGGCCAACCTCGAGCTCCTCAAGCTGGCGAACCAGTACGAGATCGCGCAACTGGGCGCACAGAGCCGGGAGCGCGTGGCCATCACCGCAGCGCGCGCGGCCATGGCGCGCACCGCCATCTACAACGAGCAGCGCCGGCAGCAGGAGATCAGCGCGGGTACCGTGGCGGCAGATAACTTCAAGCCGCAAGTCGCGAGCGCAAGCACGACTCCCGCCGCGAGTGACCAGGCTCTCGCGCAGCAGGTCATTACGGCCATCGACGCCGGCGTCCAGACCGCTTCTCCTGGGCTGCGTACGCAGGACGCGCGAACCGCAGCGCAGGCCGTTCTCGCAGAGCAGGCCATTCAGACGCTCGAGGCGCGCGGGAACAAGGCTGCGGCGAAGGCTCTGAAGGACCGGTACTTTCAGGGACTCGACGCAACGCAGTGGCGTGCGACCTACCAGCGTCCGAAGTCGGACGACGAGATCAACGCGGACGTGGCTCGCCGTCCTCTCGGTGGCATCACGCCGGACTCCCCGTTCGCGAAGGCGCTGACGGGGAACACGCGCATGACCAACGAGCAGTACCTCGACCTGCTCTACAAGACGGTGACGGTGGACGGCAAGCCCATGTCCGCGGTCATTGGCGACAAGCCCGCGGATCCCGCGGTGGCTGATCAGGCGGTGTCCGCCACCGTCGCGGCTCTCGGCGGAGCATCCCCTGGCGCGGCTCCCTCGGGCGAGATCGACGCGGCCATCGCGGAGATCGACCGCGAGATCGCGGACCTCAAGGCGCAACGTGGTCGCTCCCTCAGTCTTCAGGACGTCGCTCGCCGACGCTACCCCAACTACCTGTACGCCAACCCGTTTCAGGTGGCGTCCCGCGACTTCGACAAGTTCACGAAGGACGTGGCGCAGCTCTCTCCGCGGGCCGGGGAGCGCTACGTCCGGGCCATGGCAGAGGCACCTCCGATCCTCCCGTCGAGGTTCGCTGCGGCTGCGCTCGAGCGCACCGAGCCGGCACAGGTCGAGACGGAAGGCTTCCGCTTCGAGGAGCGCGGCGTGGACGTGAGCCGCACGGGCGGCCCCGTGCTGGCCGCCCTTGCGGATGCTCTTGACGAAGCGGCGCGGAGGGCTTCTGAAACAACGACGACGACACAAGACGGGTCGACGTTCACGCGCACGGAGGTGAACGGCGCCCCGGCGATCAAGATCACGATTATGCCGGACGGGAACACCTTCACGAGGTCGTCCAAGACAGATCCACAAGGGTACGCGGAAATGGTGGCGGACTTGGACAGGTACGCTCGTGACGTATCGGGTCTTACGCGCGTTCTGGGGCAACTGCCCCCGGGTTTCGCCGAGCAGTACCTCCAGAGCGTCAACGCTGCGATGTCGTCGCCGGATGGCTACAAGGCCGCCGCGCAGGAGGCGCGTCGACAGATCGCAACGCTGGGCGACTTCGACCTGGCGGATGTCTACTCCGACGAGCTTCTGAAGATCGCGCAGATCCCGGACGCTGCGCAGCGGAGCGACGCCATCGAGGCGCTCGCGCAGAGCGCGCCCAAGGACGCCTCGTGGGCTGCGGACCTTGAGCGCGTGGCGCGGTCCTCGACCATCGAGGACGCTACGGCAGGGGCGACCTCGCTGGGCCGGGCACTGCGCACTGCGCGCGAGGCGACCGCAGCAGGCGAGCCGACGCGCGCGGCAACGCGAGCCGCTGCGGAACGTCAGCAGCGCGTAGCAGAGATGGAGGACGTCCTCAGCGTGCCTGATGCGCGGGAACGTCTTCCCGAGGCTGTTCGAAAGGGACTAGCCGCGCGCGACGAGCAGAGGGCCGAAGAGGAAAAAAAGGCCCTCGACGCAGAGCGCGCACGCTTGCAGAAGCTCGGTCTTGAGGAGGACGCTCTAAAGCCCCCCGCAGCAAAGTCGTCCTCAGGACCTCCGACCCGCGCCACCGCTCAAGAAGAACTGACCGCGCTAGGCACGGTGCGGAAGCGCGCCGTCGACATCCTCGCGGGTGCCGCGGAGCTTCCCGCGGAAGATCGCCTCATCGTTGAGGAGCGCTTGCGCCAGATCGATCAGCGCATCGCGCGCGCGGCCGAGAGTTACCCCGGTGGCGCTGCGGAGGCGCAAAGGTTCTTGCGCGGTGTGGTAGAACCTGCCCCTCCGAACGTACCTGTGGTCGATGTGCTTCCGACGGGGGCCACTCGCGAGAAGGATACGGGTCCCGTGTACAAGCGGCGAGACACCAGCACTGCCACACCGGTTTCGGACGACGCTGCACTAGTCGAAGGCATGGTCGCCCCGGCGACTCCGGCGACTCCGGCGACTCCGGCGACTCCGGCGACCCCGGCCGCCCCGGCGACTCCGGCGACTCCGGCGACCCCGGCTGCCCCGGCGACTCCGGCCGCCCCGGCGACTCCGGCCGCCCCGGCGACTCCGGACGCTTTGGTGGCAGCCATGCCAACCCCAGCGGCGAGGCCCGCCCCCGCCGCCCCGGCGAAGCCCACCGCGGCGAAGCCCACCGCGGCGAAGCCCACAGCGGCGAAGCCCACCGCTCCCGCGGCGAAGCCGACCGCTCCCGCGGCGAAGCCGACCGCTCCCGCGGCAGCGCCCGCGAAGAAGGGTCCGACGCAGGCGGAGATCGACGCCGCCATACGCGCCATGGAAGAAGAGGAGTAGCCTATGCCCACCGTCTACGAGAACCTGGTCCAGAAGGCTGTCGCAAAGGGCATCGCGCCCGATGTGGCCGCAGCCGCTGCCGAGGCAAAGTTGGCCAAGGAAGGGCGCTCGTTGATGGAGATGGCTCCGGAGGCTGTGCCTGCCGCCGCTCCGGTGCGAAGCGCCCTCGTGCAGAAGGCCGTCGCTAAGGGGATCGCGCCGGACGTAGCCGCTGCCGCCGCGGAGCAGAAGATCGAGCGCGCTGCGCAGAAGGCGTTCGCCGCCGCTCCGGACTTCTCGACGGGCATGCAGCGTGCCGCAACTGTGGAAATGGCGGAGCCAGGTGCGCGGGACGTCGTGGCCGAGGTTCTCGGGCCTCGTCGTACTTCAGCCCCGCAGGACTTGCTCATGGAGCAGATGCCGTCGCCCATGGCCGCTCCGAAGGCGGCTCCGGCGGTTGCGCGTCCGTCGACCACGGCTATCCCGGAGGTCTTGTTCGGGCCGTCCTCGCGCGCGGTTGCGGCAGCGCAGCGCTTTGCTGAGGAGAACGTGGACATCACGGGCGTTCCGAAGTTGTCCTACCAAGAGATCGCCCGCATGCCCGCGCTGCGTCCCTACGAGAGTCTCCTCCCAGAGGAGAAGGCGGCTGTTCTCCTCGCGAGGCGCCGCGCGGACATCGCCAAGACGGAGGCGGACGTAGAGAGCACGAGCAACCGGGCCGCTCTTGTGGCCGGACTCCTCTCGCTGCCTGCGGTCGGCGCCGGTGGCGGGATCGCACAGCTCGCGGAGCAGGCCATCCGGGGCACCATGCAGACGGCGGCCGGCGCCGGGTTGGCGAAGCGTGCGTCGAGTACCCTTCGCGGGGGACTGCTGCGCCCGGAACAGGAGGCGCGTCTTGCAACACGCCCTGACGAGGCACGCGCGCTCAGCGCGATGGATCCGTTGAGTACCGTGGCCGCCATGAGCGCAGAAGAGGAGAGCGTTCGGCGCTACGGTCTACCCGAAGTGACGGTAGAGGGGACGCTAGAAGAGAAGGCCCGCACACGGCTCATGGGTTCGCCGATGCTCGATGCGTCTGTGCGCCCGGAAGCAGATGCGGTGCGTCGCCTGAACGAGATCTCCGCGAAGACAAACCCGTTGCAGTACGTGCCTGTCGGGCCGCCGGGAGACGAGTACCTTCAGGTGGCGACGTCTCCGCTCGACGCCCTCCTCGTCAACCCAAAGGCGTTCGACGTGTGGGCGCAGAAGTACCCGGAACAGGCCCGCAAGACGCGCGCGCTCGCCGCGCAGCAACGCGCTGCGGCGAAGACGGTCACGATCCCTGGCGTCTTCGGAAACCTCAAAGATGCTGTGTCCGGCACCCCAAAGCCCATGACGCGCGAGGACATCGTGCGCGCAGCGCGCGCTCCGGAAGTGGGTCTTCAGGGTGCCCCGGCGTTCTTGCGGGAGGCTCTGGCCGCTGCTCCGGAAGAGCGCGCCACGCTCTACGTGGAGAACCCGGAGCAGTTTCGAAAGACGGTCGCGCAGGAGTCCATCCGCAAGGGTCTTCTCCCGAGCGCCGAGTTCCTCGGCTTGACCCCCGAGCAGTACATCGCAGTCGCGCGGTACGGTCGCGCCCAGATGGACCCCCAAGGGAACGTCTACCTAGACCCCACTCTAGCCGCGAGCATCGCAGATCTGATCGCGACGCGGGACGAGACTCCCGATGTGTTCGACACGGTGATCAGCGATCTCGTGCAGGGTTCGATGCAGGCGCCGTAAGCACTCGGGAGAGCGGCGTGATACCCTCGGGGGCATGGCCAAGCCTCCTCCTCTGCCGATGCCCCCCGTCCCCAGCGCCGCGGGCGCGGCTCGCGCTGCGTCCCGTCCTGCACAGCAGGCGCAGCAGAAGCCCGTAGAGGCGGCCGCTCCCGCACCGACGATCGTGCCTGCTCCGGCGGGGGCAACGCCTGTCGCAGAGGACCCCCTCGCTCGCCGCCTGCGCGAGGAGAGGGAGAAGCGTGCGGCCGCCCCTGCCGCCGCGCCTTCCGCTCCTACCGCGGTGATGTCTCCCGGACAGGCGCCCGAAGGCGCGGCGGTTTCACCCGTGGAGATCGGACCTGCCCCGGCGCGCGAGCCGAAGGGCCGAGCCGGTCAGCAGTTCGCGTCGGCGCGGACGTTTGACTACGAGGTCCTGACCAAGGAGGCCGCGGATCTCTACCGCAAGCGTCTCCGCGAGCAGGCTCCGATGATGTCGCAGCAGGAGCTCGAGCAGCGCGTCGGCCTTCAGGAGAAGCGGTGGAAGGTTCTGGGCCGCGACGACGCCCGCGACCGCGTGCTCTCGATGGCGGCGGACGCGACGAAGCCCCCCACCGTTCGCAGCCAGCTCATGTCGATCGCGTTCCCCATGCCGCGCGCGATCCCGCTCGAAGGGTACGAAGGGGAGGATCCCGACACCCGGTGGCGCCGGATCTCGGAGGGCGGGGCGACTGCCGAAGACCTCACGCCGAAGATCCCCCTCACGCAGTTCCAAGAGCAGCTCGACGGCGAGAACGACGCGGCCAGCGTGAGCGACGTTCTGAGCGACGTCTTCAGCGTCAGCGGCGTGGTCAACGGCTTCAACGCGCTCGCGTCCGCCACGGGCATGAAGCGCGCGTTCAATGCCGGAGCGGAGCTCGTTGGTTTTCGCGACGAGCAGGAGGCGCAGCATGTGCGCGACCTGCTCCAGAGCGGGCAGACCAACCCCGGCCTCGACCGCATCCGCAAGCAGCGCGGCGCCGGACGCAACGACGAGGCGGCCTACACCTTCGACACGCTGTCCTACGACCAGCTGCCGGCAGTCGCTGCTCCGGTGATGCCGGACGTGAAGACCTTCCGCGACGCGTACAAGAACCGCTCCGCGGAGATCCTTCTCCAGCCTGGTCTGGAAGAGGTGGCCGTCATTCTCGGCAGCGATGCTTCCGACGAGCGCGTGCAGGAGGTTCTGAACCGCACGCCGCAGACGCTCCTTCGCCGTTTCCAGCCCACGGTCGGCATCGGGGTCGAGCGCCTCGAGGACACGCTGCGCGCGTACGACGAGGCGCGCGACTACACGAGCGACTCCACCGGGCGCTACTTCGGCGAGGCGTTCTCGTCCGCGATGATGGAAGAGGCCCAGACGGAGCGCGGTGTGTACCTCACGCCGAGCACCACCGGGCATCTGCTCAACCTCGCGGGCGTCCCGTTTGAGTCGGCCATGGAGGCGAAGATCCCGCTCCTCGCTGCTGCCGGAGCGCTCATGCCTGGTGGCGTCGTGCGTCGTGCGCTTACGGCGGGCACGGGCGCGATCGTTCAAGCGGGTACCCAAGGTCTCCTGGAGCGCGCCGGCGCAACGGACGCCGCGAAGAAGTTCGAGAACGCGCTGCTCCCGAACAAGGCGGGCATGGACTACATGGCCGCGAGCGGTGCATACGACCTCTCCTGGCTCGGCATCACCGACTACAAGGCGCTCCGCACCGACAAGAGCAACTACCTCGACCGGGTCTACGCCAACTTCATCATGCCCGAGTACCAGGGCCTCGGTGCTGTGCAGACGCTTGGGCGCGGTGGCGTGTCGACGGGCGCCGTGCGCGATGTCGCCTTCGCCATTGACCTCACGACGGATCTCTTCCTCGACGTCGAGGGCCTCTACGCCCGCGGACTCTACGTGGGGCCGAAGGCTGCGCAGACGGCGTGGTCGGTGAGCCGCGTGATGCCCGAGGGATACCGCATGCGCGGCGCTCTCGCGTCGGGTGCGCCGAAGACCTACTCCCGGGTTCGTGCTGCGCGCACCGCGCTCGAGGAGGGCAAGGGCATGCGCGAGGCTCTGCGCCTCGGCGCGGAGGCCGCGAAGGAGGCGGACGTCCTCACGGCGATGCACACCGTGGTGGGCGACGTCGTTCGCGAGTCGATCTACGCGGGCAAGAACCCCCTCGGCAAGGGGTTCCTCAAGGGCGCAGTAGGCGACGAGGTTCGCCGTACGCTGCGCGCGTCCGGCATCAGCATGTCCGACGCATCGAAGGCGATGGAGACGGTGACGAACGCCGTGTCGAACACGCTGCTCGACAACATCGACCTCGGCTTGCGCCGCGAGGCCATCACCAACCGCGGCAAGCGCCTCCTCGACGATCTCCGATCTTCTCCGGAGTACCGTGAGAAGGTCGACGCGATCGACGAGCTCGTCCGCCGCGGGGACATGACGCGCAAGGAAGGAGACGCCGCACTCGCGTTCCTCGAGGGACAGGCGCACTCTTGGGCGGGCAACGTGTCCGCTGCTGGCCCGGGTGCGAACCCGCAGCAGTTCTTCGCGATGTTCGACATTCGCACCAGGTACACGCCGCCCCCGTCGGCTGCGCCCCCTGCCGGTGCTGCTCCCTCGCCCGCTGCGCCTCCTGCCGGCGCTGCTCCCACGCCCGCTCCGGCTGCGCCCCCTGCCGGTGCTGCTCCCACGCCCGCTCCGGCTGCGGCTCCGTCCCCGGCTGCGGCTCCGTCCCCGGCCGCGGCTCCCCCTGCCGGTGCAGCACCGGTATCGTCGCGCGCGCCCGCTCCGGCTACGCCGCCTGCGGGTGCCGCTCCCACGCCCCTTGCTGGTGCTGCTCCCGCTGTCGACGTGAAGTATCTGTTGCGGGACTACTCCGTCGCAACGCTGCGTGATGGGCGTATCGTTGTCGGTAGGGTGGTCGCAGGCCGAGTAATCGACGCCGTGATCTTCCCCGCTGGAACGACCACCCGCGATCTTTACAGGAACCTCTTGGCGTACAAGTCGGCCAACGGCTTTACCCCGAACCTTTCAAGCGCCGTGCCCCCCAGCGAGGTCGTGCAGGCGTCCGTCACACCGCTCGACCTCAACGAGCTCGAGCGGGTGTTTAAGGGAACGGCCGCTCCCGCTCCTGCTCCCGCTGCCGCTCCTGCTCCCGCTGCCGCTCCCACTCCCACTCCCACTCCCACTCCAGTCGAGGCGGCGCGTCTGCTGGAAGAAGGCGCAAAGCGCGAGCAGGAGGCGCGTCGCCGCCTCGCTGCCGCCGCAGACGAGGGCGAAGAAGCGCTCGACGCTGCGATGGCAGAAGTCGACGCCATCGTGGAGCAGAACCGCGCCCTTGAGAAGTCGCTCTTCGCCACGACTCCGAGCGCCGAGTCGACCGTCATTCGTCGCGGTGAAGAGGCGCTTGAGTTTGAGCGCATCTCCGAGACCGCTGCCCCAGAACTCGCGCCCGTCGTCGAGGCTATCGAGCCGGCCGCTCCTCGGGTGGCTCTGCCCGACAATGTCGTCTCCCTGGTCGACGATGGGGATCTGGACGCGTTCGACTACACCATGCCGGAGAGCCGTGCGAAGAGCGCCTTCTCCGCTCCGTTCCTCGTTGACCAGCAGCTCGTGCTGGGCAAGACCACGGACGGCAAGTGGCAGTCCTTCCGCACGCTCGAGGACGGTACGCTCGAACCCGTCAGCAAGGTTCACGCCGACCCCCTCGACGCCGCCGCGGAGGCCATCGACGCCATCGTCCCGAAGGACGTGGGCGGCAAGGGCCCCACGCGCATGGGCCCCGTCCTCAAGGGCATGCCCCCTGCGGCCGTCGACTTCGCGATCCGTACAGGCAAGGTGGAGCTCGCCGTCGTGTTCGACGCGGACGGGAACCAGCTCTTGCGGCACACGAGCAACGAAGCAGGTCGCGTCAAGTGGAACGTCGCCGACCTCCCGCAGGAAGCGGGCAGCGTCTTCACGCACAACCATCCTTTCAAGGAAGAGTACGTTGGCCTCGGAAAGGTCAACGCCCACCTGTCGAAGAACGATCTGCTCTTCGCAGCGGGTCTGCGGAGTCGCGAGGTGCGCGTCGTTTCGCAGATCGGGTCCTGCGCCCTCGTCGCACCAAACGGGTGGGCGGGCATCGACCTTAACGAGTTCAGTAAGGCGATCGACTCCTACTACGCTGCGGCGAAGAAGGGCGGTCTGGTCGCCGTTGACGAGGCACGTCGCCTCAAGGGGAACCTCACATATGAGCAGCTCACCGAAGCCTTCACCCAAGGCTACGTCAAAGTCCTCAACGACCGGTTCGGAAAGTCTCGAAACGCGGCTGTCCGCTCTCTTCGGGTCGAGCTTCGACCGGTCGAAGGGAACATTCCTGCTGGACGAGCAGTTCGAGGACAACCCGTCGTTCCGGCAGAAGCAGTCGCGGGCGGGGGGCCGCTCTTCGGCAACCTGATCGCCCCTCCGAAGCTCACGCCGGAGCTCGTCGAGAAGCGCCCGAAGATCACCGTGGGACGCGACGCCAACAAGCGTGCCGTGACCCTGAAGTTCTCCTCCGGTGTGGACAAGGCCCTCTACATCTCGGAAGCGACGAAGGGCGCCGGCTCACAGAGCGCGCTCAAGTGGCTGCGCGACGCGGGCTTCTCGGACGCCGACATCACCCGCTACGGTCGCGAGGTGGTGGCCCGTGCGCAGCAGGCGGCGCGGGACACGCGCGGACCGGTCGCGGACATTCCGGACATCGCCTGGCCGCAGCACACCGCTCCTCGGTTGCAGATGCTGTCGGACGTGGTGGACGTCGTCGGCATCGACACCCCTGCGCTCCCGAAGGCCGCGACGCTGTTCTCCGGCGGTGGCCTCGTCGAGGAAGGTCTGCGCGGACTGATCCAGCCGTCCTTCGCGGTCGAGTTCGACCAGGCGATCGGCACCCACTACCGCAAGGTCCATGGCGACCACGTGCGCATCGAGGACGTGCGCGCGACGGACTTCAAGGACGCCGAGGGCGCGGAGTACCTGCACGCGTCTCCGGTCTGCAAGGACTACAGCAAGGCGAAGACGGTCTCCGCGGACGGCGAACAGCCCATCGACGTCGAGACGGCCCGCGCCACGGCGAAGGCTCTTCGCGAGATCAAGCCGCGCGTCTTCACGCTCGAGAACGTCGCGGGCTACGCGGACTCCGCGGCCGTGAAGATCGTAGAGGATGCGCTGCGCCAGGAGGGCTACACCTTCGACGCGAACGTCTTCGACGCTGCGGACTACGGTGCGGCGACCTCTCGCAAGCGCTTCCTCCTCCGTGCGGTGCGCGACGGCGATCTTCCCCCGCTGCCGGAGAAGACGGGTCCGACGGACTGGTTCTCCACGGTCGCAGACATCGTGCAGGACTTGCCTGACAGCAGTGTCCCGCCCTTCATGCGCGAGCGCCTCGAGAAGCTCGGCATCGACTGGGAGAACACCACGACGCCCCTCATTGTCCTCGGGGGCAGCGCCTTCAAGGATGTCGTCCCCGTGGCGTCGGCGGGCGGACCCGCTCCCACCTTCAAGGCCACGCCGAACGAGCTGCATCGCATCATCCTCCCTGGTGGGAAGGTGAAGGCAGTCACGCCGCGTGCCATCGCGCGCATCACCGGTCTGCCGGACAGCTACCCGCTTCCGAAGAGCAAGGCGACCGCGACCACGATCATCGGCAACGGCATCCCGCCCGCGCTGACGCGCGCAGTCTTCGGACCGCTCCTTGAGCCGTCTCTCGCAGCGGACGTCGTCACCGTCCCCTCTCGCATCGGAATGAGCCTCAAGGACGTGACCGCGCGCGTCCCGGAGCTTCAGCTTGCAGCGCAGCGGCTGAAGGAAGGCACGATCACGGCCGAGCAGTACGCGGATATCGTCAAGCAGTACAAGCCTGTCGAGCCGTACACGGCTGTTCCCGAGCCCACGTCCGACGAGGCCATGCGCGCTGCGCTCAAGGAGAACCAGCAGGAGCAGATCGGTGTTCCCCGCTCTCTCTCCGAGGGGTCGCCTGTCGGGTTGCGGTTGGACATTCCTGCGTACACCAACCACGGGGCGTGGGTGGTCACGGTTCACGAGCCCGGTACTGCTTCCACCGTCGGCCCGGTGATCGGCTACGATAGCGTAGCTGCGGTGCGCAACGCCCAGTTTGAAGTCGGCGAGCGCGCAGCACTCGCCATCGCTGGCGGAAAGAAGAAGGGCACTATCGCCAAGGTCAAGGGCGAGTGGCTCCCCATGACGCCAGAGCAGGCGAAGGCGGCCGCCGACGCGGCGCTCGCCGATCCTGCGTGGCGGCAGGTCGGGATGGACCCCGAGCGCCACTCGTACTTCTACGACCGCACGACCATGGAACCCATCGTCGAGGCGGAAGAGGTCATTCAGATCGGTCCGCTCGTTCTCGCGAAGAACGCAACGGTGGCTTCTCCAACGGCGTTTCTGTTTTCAGATGTGGTCATGGTCCCCCGGCCCATGGCCTACACGGGTCTGCCTGGCGACGTCTACGCGGGCCTGCGTCGCGCGGTCGAGAAGCTCCCCGACGTCATTCGTCCCGGTCCGCGTCGCACCATCGACGCGGTGGTGGACACCACCGTGCGCCTCGACGCCACCGCCGACGAGATCGCCGCTGGTCTGGTGCTGCGCGAGTCGGGTCTCACCGACAAGGTCTCCCTGCTCGAGGTGCGCAACTACCTCGACCTCGACCGGTTCCAGGGCACCGACGCCATCCCCGTGCAGGCTCTCCTCGACGCGCTCGACGCGCGCGGGCGGGCGGTGCGCGAGACGGCCGTGGGCCTCGAAGACTCTCCGTTCGCGGGTGTCCTCGACCGCAGGCAGCTGGCCTTCTACGGAACGGACCCCTCGACGCCGGACGCCACGGTCACCATGTCCGTCGTGGACGGCGTCGCGGGCGAGCCTCTGCTCGTCCTCGACAGCGTGGCCTTCCGCGACGCGTCCGTGTCGCCCACCCCCATTCTCGGGGCCGCGGTCCGCTGGGCTGCGAGCAACAACATCGCGGACGTCGCGTTCCTGCGCACCTCAGACACGGCGATGAACGCCGCGATCGAGTCCGCCATGTCGGCTGGCTCCGGCTCGCCCGTCCGCTCGGCCACCGTCGAGGGCAACGCTCTCGGGTACGTGTCCATCCCGCAAGACGCCGCGGTCAACTACTTGCAGAGCGCGGGCAGCGTGTTGCTTCACGCCGCCCCTGTGCGTACTCCTGGCGGCGGCGCGGTTCCCCCGGGCGGCGCGGTCCCCCCGGGCGGCGCGGTTCCCCCGGGCGGCGCGGTTCCCCCGGGCGGCGCGGTTCCCCCGGGCGGCGCGGTCCCCCCGGGCGGCGCGGTCCCCCCGGGCGGCGCGGTCCCCCCGGGCGGCGCGGTCCCCCCGTCGAGGTACGTGCTCGACCTGATCAACGACGGGTCGTTTGAGGGCTTCGTCCGCGGCAACGCGGAGATGCTCCGCGCCATGACGGGCAACCTCTGGACGAACGACCTGCTGATCAACTTCTCGCACACGGTCGACCCCGCCACCGGGAACATCGTGCTGACCTCTGCTGGCGAGCGGCAGTTCCAGCAGACGCTGGAGAAGTACCTCACCGGGAAGTTCCACAGCACGACCCTGACGGCGAAGTTCGACAAGCTCTACACGATCCTTCAGGGCCTCTACCTGCGGGCGCGGGGGATCAACGAGTCGCCCACGCTCGCCATGCTCCAGCTCGACGCCGTGCTTCGCCCCGACCTCGTCGTGAAGCCGCCCCTCGTCGGCATCGCCAAGCAGATCTACTATGGCCGTCGCGAGCTCGTGGTACCCATCGAGCCGGCGCAGCAGATCGGAGAGGCCGTACGCCGCGCTGTCGGTCAGCGTACCGAGGCCGTTCGCACGAAGACCTCGCGCATGGAGGCGTCCCTCGCCCTCGGCATCAAGAAGGGGGACACCGAGATCAACGTGGTCGACGCCGTCGCCAATGCCATCGCCTCGGTGGTGACCGAGCAGGCCCGCCGGCAGACGGCAGCGCTCCGCTCGGCAAAGCTGGTGCGCGTCACCACGCGCTCGATCGTGCCGGAAGAGCGCGTGGCCATCATTCGCAAGCGTGTCCGCGAGCGCCTTGAGCTCGCGAACGTCAAGCCGGACGAGATCGCCAACCAGGTCGACAACGACACGGGCATGATCAGCTTCACCGCGGTTCAGCAGCACGCCATGGTGACGCTCGTGAACCAGATCAAGGGGAGCTGGTTCGGCGATCTCCTCCCTCAAGAGCTGACGAGCCCGCGGTTCAACGGCACGACGATGTCGATCGAGGCGTACAACCGCCTCGTCGAGATGGTGACGGACATGGAGGCCGGTCCGGGTTCGGTGCGTGAGCGCATGGCGGAGGCGGTCCCCAAGAGCGTCGGCTACGCGCTCTTCCGCGCGGCCACGGGCTACGTGACCGAGAACGTCAGCGCCGCGAAGTCCATCAAGGACACGCTGCTTCAGGGGTTCCACGTCGAGTTTGACGGCGCCAACCACCTCGACCCGGGCATCGTGGAGATCGTCGAGCGGATGAAGCGCGAGCTCGCGCAGATCCCGCAGTGGACGCGGCAGATGGCCGAGGACGCCGTGCGTCGTCAGCCTGGCGCTTGGCTCCCGCAGATCGTCGTCGAGCTTCAGAGCCAACTGATCCCGCCGCTCGAGACGCACGCGATCTACGACGTGCTCGACCCGTCCACGCAGACCGTGACGAAGTACGGCCTCGTCGGGCTCAACAAGCTGCTCGTCGATGGCACCGACTTCCCGCCCCTCATGGACGTCCTCGACCGGCTCGTGGACATCGAGGACGTGTTCGCCGCGTTCAAGCCGGGCGGCATGGACGTGATCAATGATCTGGAGTTCAAGGCGCTCGTCGAGGCCCGTCGCATCCAGAACGAGATCGCAGCGGGCACCTACACGATCGACACCATGTCGGACGCCGAGAAGGCGATCCTCGAAGATGCGATCGGCATCCTGGCCGACGGCATCAAGCGCCGCGCGACCGTCGTCGGTGAGCGCGCCAAGGAGATCGCCATCGCGCTCGCGGGCAAGGAAGACGCTGGCGTGATGAGCAACTTCACGCGCTTTGAGAACGGCGTGAAGTTCTACAAGTTCTTCTTCGACGGGGAGTGGGACAAGCTGTTCGCCGCGGGCGCGCAGGTCGGTCTCACCACCTCGCTGGAGAACTTCGGGGCCTTCCAGAAGAAGTACGATCAGGGCGCAGCGCTCCTTGCCATGGTCGGGCGCATGAAGGCGCAGGAGGTCATGGCCGGCTTCTCGGAGCGGCTGGCCATGTACGGCATCGGCGGCGACATCGTGTCGCTGACGAAGGACCACCCCATCGGCTCAATGTCCAAGCGTGCGACGTACCAGGACCGCGTGGCGCACTACATCAAGCAGATCGTCAACTTCGGCGAGATGCCGCAGGTCGCGGTCGATCCGGTCACCGGCAACTACGTCACCGTGTACAGCCCCGAGACGCCGCTCACCGGGGAGGACCTCTCCGCGTTCGCCGCGGCCAACGAGCTCATGCAGCAGTGGGGCTTCAAGTTTGGCAAGGGGTCGTGGGCTCCGTACACGCTCCCTGACGGCACGCAGATGCTCATGCCGGAGATGGTCGCGCAGAACGTGAACGACGCGCTCCAGCGTCAGGCGTCGCTCTCCGGTGCGTACACGGATGTGGCGCGGTCGCGCACTCCCGAGCAGACGAACGTGGTCGACGTGCCCCTCACGGAGCGGCAGAAGCAGGCTCTTGCCACGCAGCAGCGCGCGGCAGCGGCGCGGGCAACCGTGGGGGCCCTCGGCGGAGCGATCGTCGGCGGCGCTCTCGGTCCTGTGGGCATCCCGGTCGGAGCCGTCGTCGGCGGATACGTCGCGAAAAACTTCAGCGAGGTGGTGACGGGTCTGCTCGAAGGCGTTGGCGCCACGATCCGCTTGGCGAAGATCGGCATGACCACGGGTCTGCTCCTTCCGAACCCGGCCTACTTCGTCGGCAACTTCTTCGGCGGCTACTTGCAGTCCCTGATGGGACTCGGCGCCGGGAAGACGTCGAGCGCGCTGTTCGACTACTCGACGATGCGCTTCCGCATCGGCGTGGTCACGGAGCTCTTCGGGTCCCGCTACTGGCAGGGCAAGGCGGCTCCGATCGTCACGGCAGACGGGCGCATCTTCACCGTGCGCGAGGCCGCTCGTATCGCCGAGGCCGAGGGACTCTCCGGCAGTCTCATTCAGTCGGAGACGGTGCAGGCCATCGCGGACGACATCCGCGCCATGGAACCGACGGCGCTCGGGAAGCTGACAGGCGGCCGCGTCAACCGCCCCTTCCGCACCTGGCAGGCGGTGCTCACCGAGTGCTCTAGCTCGGTGGACAACTTCTACCGCGTGTCGGCGTTCGTTGACGAGGTGCGTCGCGGGAAGAGTACGGCAGAGGCGGCGCAGACCGCGCGCGACATCGCGTTCGACTACACCGCGCTGACGGACTTCGAGAAGGGCGTGCTGCGGAAGTTCATCCTCTTCTACAGCTTCCAGCGGCGCAACCTTGACCTCTTCTACGACACGCTGCTGACGAACCCCGGGCGCATCACCGCGCAACTGCGCACGCTCAACTACGCCAACGAGACGGTCCTCGGCGACGACAACGACCTGATCACGCCGACGTACCTCGAAGGCCGTCTGCTGCTCATGTCGCGCGAGGCTCTCAAGGACAGCTACTCGAGCGGGCGCATCGTGACCATGGCGCCGCCCATTCCGGTCAACGACGTGTTGAACCTCTGGGGAGACATGCTCGCTGTTGGCACGGAAGACGGGCGCCGCGAGCTGTTTGCGCGCACCACGCCGTGGGCGCAGGCGGTGCCCGTGATGGCGACGGGCATCGACCCCTTCTCGGGCCGAGAGTTCGGGAAGTACGACAAGATCCCCATGTTCCTCTACGAGTCGGACATGGCCATGACGGGCGGTCTCTTCGTACGAGGAGTGCTGGGCGGTACCTGGCAGGACAACAAGGACCCCTCGTCGAACGACTCCGACGAGAGCCGTGGCTACATTCAGGCGCGCAACGCGCGGCTCTGGTGGTTCTACCGCAACTTCCTCCAGTTCCCCGGCGCCGGCCGTTCCATGGGTACCCTCGAGATGATGGACCGCATGAACCGCGGACCTGGTCAATGGGTGGTCGACGTGACGCGCAACTACCGTGAGGCCGGCGGGCTGGCCGAAGCAGACGCGTTCTTCGTCGGTCTCCAGCCGGTGGTGGAGACGGTGGTTGGCGAGAGTCTCGCGACGCCCCCGTTGCGCGACCCCAACATGGCGTTGCAGGTCCTCGCCCAGGAGGACCTCGTCGATGCCCGCGTCGGACTGACCCCGCTCAACGAGCTGACGTCACTCATGGGTGTTCGCGCTGTGCGCGTGGACAACCCGGCTGTCGCAAAGGACCGTCTCTTCCGAGAGGCGGGCTTCGAGCTGCGCGAGGACATCAAGGAGCTCCGCCGCGCCGAGCAGTACCCCTCGCGGAAGTAGCGTGCTACTCTCCAACCCGTCCCTGTCCCGCCTCTCTTTCCCCAGGAGTCCACAATGAGCAAGATCCCCGAGTTCATGGGCGGCCGCAGCCTCGAACACAGCGCGGCCATCAACGGCACCATCACCACCAAGCGTGGCGTGACCAACCACCCGGCCGCGAAGGTCGGTGGCCAGATCTTCACGGTGCAGAGCGCGCTCGTGCAGAACACGAACGTCGCCACGTCGTTCGGCAGCGTGAGCCTCCCCGCGGGCTCCCTCACCGCCGGCACGCACATCCGCGTCACCGCCCTCGGCACCATCACCAACCAGAATGGCGGGGACCAGTTCGGCGTTACGCTGAAGCTCGGAGCGCTGACCGTCGCCGCCATCGCCGCCCGCGATCCGGCCACGAACGATGTGTTCCACCTCCAGGCGGACATCCTCGTCCGCAGCACGGGCGGCTCGGGTGCCGTGCGCGCGGTGAGCCACTCCCTGTTTGCCGCGGCCGCTGGCTACATCGCCGGCGCCGAGGTTCCGGGAACCGCCAGCGGCACCGTCGACACGACCGCGGCGAACCTGCTCGACCTCATCGGCACGTGGAACGCGACCAACGTCGCCAACGTCGCCCGCCTCGATGCCATGACCGTCGAGATCATCGGCTAACGAACCTACCGCTGCACGCGACTAGCCCCCGGTCCTTGCGGCCGGGGGCTCTTCGTTTCACCGAGACCCTTTCGGGTTCCCGGTCTACTTCACGACGGGCAGCGAGGCGAGCGCCGCGAGGGCCGCACGGTCGGTGTTCGACGTTTCCACAGGGGGTACCTTCGCTGCCTTGCGCGTCTTGGCCGGAGCCTCGTCGTCCTCGCTCTCGCGCACGGGCTGCGCGGGGAGGGCCTCGGCAGTACCCTGCCGCGCGAGGAGTTGGACCACGCTGGCGAGGATGAGCTTCATGTCCGCGTCGCTCTCCGCCTTCTGCGCGAGCATGTCGAGGACCTTCTGGTCGACGGGGGGCGCGGCCTGCTGCTGCACGGTGACGTTCACGACGGGGCGGCCGTCCTGGTACGCCAACTCCGGGGCGTTGCTGGTGTCCACGAAGCGCACGACCACCTCGAGGAACGCCTCGAGCGTCTTTGCGTTCTGCGCGATCCGCGACTCGTACTCGCACGGCACCCACGTGCCGTTCGGCTGCGCGTTGTGGATCGTGGCCTCCATGCCGTTGAGGGCGGCCTTGACCATGCCCTCCCAGATCTCCTCGTTGATGTTGCCGAGGAGGTTCTGGATGCGCCAGCGGCAGTCGTTGATGCGCGTGCGGTAGCCCGGCGTGAGCTCGGTCTTCTGATCGTCGATCACGCGGTGCAGGATGCTCTGGAAGAGCATCGGGTCGAGGATGTTGCCGTCCTCCGTGCCGCCTTCCTGCGGGAGCTTGAGGTAGGGGTTCTTCTCGACGAGCTGCTTGTCACGAGCGTTGAAGAGCGACATGGTTGTCTCCTGCGTGCTTGAATAGCCTACTTTGTCGCGCACGCAAGGTACGCGTTGTGGATGCACACCTCGAGCGCTCGGGAGGCGTTGAGGTCAAGCTCGCGCTGCACGACCCACAGAAGGTCGCACTCCTCGGCCCGCATGTAGAGCATCTTCTGCTTGCGCACCTTGGCGGGCTGGCGCTTGTCGAGGACCCGCGGCGGCACGGTGAGCGCCATGCCTGGGCGGCCGGCGCGTCGGATGGCCTCACGCATCGCATCTTGGAGACTGGTGTTCAGCGTCTCCTTCAGCACGTCGAGCTCCACCACGGTGTCGGGGTGGAGCGTGATGGATGTGGGTTTGAACCACCCGCTTTCAGTCATGGGTGCCCTCTAGATGTCGTAGGATCACGGGGGTGCCGTGCCCGTCGTGGAACGGAAGGATCGCTTCCTCTCCGTAGTCTTCGGCCTCGCGACGGCTCATGCCTTGAGCGACGCAGATGGCCAGCATGGCCTCGTAGTCGTAGACGAGGACCTCGCCGTTCTCGGTGCGCGTGACGCCGACGATGGCGGCCTCGTAGCCGGGAAGCACGACGGCCCTCGGGTTGTGCTTCCGGAGGTACGCTTCGACTTTGTTGATGTCGATCATGCTCGCTGCATACCGCAGTATCTACAAGATGTCCAGCGTGTTTGCGGCACATCTGCGCGACTGTGCTAGGATGTCGAACCGGAGGTTCCGATGCCCGTCCTCGGCTACAACAACCACTTCTCGGGCGTGAGCTACAAGCACGAGGCCGCGCTCACGACGACGAAGCAGGTCTTCGCGCTCACCGCGGACACGGTCAACTGCCCCTTCAGCGTACCCGTCCCGAACGACTGCGCGCTCAAGCAGCTCAACTTTGAGCTCGACACGATCGCCGGCGGGGCCAGCTCCGTGACGTACTTCCTTGCGCGCGACCTGGCTGGCGACATCCCGGTCACGCCCGAGGCGAGCGCGTCGGTGACCTTCGGGTTCACGACGGCGACGAAGGGCACGGCCATCGCGTGCATCGACCTTGAGCATCACTACCAAGAGCTCGGCTCCGAGGTGCGGGGCACGCTCTACATCGTTGTGAAGGTGAACGCCGGAACGGCGAACGCGAACATCCGACTCTACTGGCAGGCGTAGGAGGTCTTCATGTCCTGTGGCGGCTCTTCGAGCGGGTCTTGTACCTCCATCGGCAACGTCTTCGTGGTGACCGCCTCGGTCACCAACTTCGCGTCCACGACGGACGTCACCATCGACACGGGCGGTGGCATCGCGACCGTGAACGTCCTGCGCGTGAAGGTGAAGCACACCGCCGGCAGCGCGGCAACGTTCACGCCGCGGCTCTACAACCTCTCGGGCGCGGCGTCCGGCAGCATCAACATGCAGTTCGAGGGGAGCTCGACCGCGGTGGCGACGCTCTTCGACGTGGCGTGCGACGGCTGCGTCTTCCAGACGGACACCTCGGGGCAGTTCTTCCTTGAGCCCGGCCCGAACGCGGGCTCTGACAACAGCTTCACCTACGAGATCTCCTACGAGGTGGTGTGATGGCGGGCACTCAGGTCTTCCCTACCCCGACTGCGGGTAGCGGTGGCGGCGGTGGCGGCACTCCCGCAACGTCCGTCGTCAGCGAAACGAGTCCGGGACAAAGCCCGGCCGTCGGGACTTCGACCGACTACGCGCGTGCGGACCACACGCACGGAACGCCCGCTGCGGGTGCCCCTGTGGGTGCGCAGTACGTCACGCTGGCGACGGACGCCACGCTGACGAACGAGCGCGTGCTGGCTGTGACCAGCGGCGACCTGACGCGCACCGACGGGGGCGCGGGCAACAGCGTGACCCTCGGCCTCGCCACGGTCGGAACGGTCACTCCTGGCGCCTACACCAACGCCAACGTGACGGTGGACGCGAAGGGCCGCATCACAGCGGCGGCGAACGGCACGGCGGGTGTGACTTCGCATCCAGCGCTCACGACGCTCGGTTGGAGCGCCTCGGGTCACACCGGGACGGTCAACTCCGTTGCGTGCTTCAGCAACACCGGGGCCGCGCTTACGGCGCAAGCGACGGTGGACGGCACGGTGCTGTCCTTCACGGGCGGCGTGCTTCAGTTCGTCGCGATGGCCGCAGTCGCAACGCTCGTCAACTCGCGGAACATCAACGTCGAGTACCTTCCGCTCGGAGCGGATGTTCTCGCCTCTTCTGACGCCATTGTCGTGGCAGGAACGGTGGTCTGATGGCTCTTCCCGCACTCCATTGGCGTCTTCTTCCGCCCGTGTTCCTCGGCACAAACACCGCGAGCGCGCTCATGGACGCCATCTACACGATGGGCACGTCCACGGTCTACGCAGACGGCTCGGCGCGCAGCCCCGGCACGTTCTCGTCCCCCGGCACTGCGAGCCTTCCGGCCAGTGTAGGCACCGGCTCGGCGTGGACGTGGAACTTCGACAACACGACGTTCGCGACCGGCGCAAAGACGTGCTGCTATGCCTACCCCCCGACGACGACGGCCATCAACCAGACCATCATCGTCGGATGCACGTCGTCTGTCACGGGCGCGACGTGGTTGCAAGCGCAGTCCGACACGCGCTCCGCAAACGCGATCTACTCCGGTTGCGCAAAGGGGACCGGCGTTTACACCTCGTGGAACACGGCAGGCACGCCGTTCACGTCCGGGAACTTCACGGGCTTCGCCCAGACGGGGTTCCCCGGCCTCGGCTTCAACCAGGTGTTCATGCTTGAGAGCGAAGAGGCGGTACTGCTTATCTTCGGTCGGTCGAACGGCGTCACGCACATGACGTGTCTCGGTGCGTTTGTTGATCCGCTCTCTGCCAACACACTGAACGCTGAAACGGACGGTCGACTCTACGGCTACACCACTACCGGTGTGGGGAATGGAACGACGACCGGCGGCACGGCGGGGCCGTGGATGTCGTTCGGTGGTGTAGCAACCGACGCTGTTCCGTTCTGGAACATGACGACCGCGACAACGGCGCACTTCGGGCTGTTCACGCCGGGAGCCGGAACCATTCTGCTCGCGCAGCGGTTCGGCTCATTCACCCCGGCGTCCACCACGCAGTCGCGAAATGGGGACATCCCAGGCGTTCCGTTCCAGATCACCACGACCGCTGGAACGTACCTCGGTCAGTTGCGGCAGATGCTCATCACCCGTGAGTCCGCGTCGGCAGGACAAGCACTTCAGACCACGGCGGGCATCAAGGGCTACACCTACTCCGCCTCGACCATCGGATCCTCTGACACCCTCCTGTTGCAGTACTGAACCATGCCACTCCCCACCCTCAACTGGCGGCGCCTCGCACCGGTGACCCTCGCGGCGAACACCGTGAACGACATGCTGGACGCCATCTACACGGCGGGCACGGCCGCTACCTACGCGAACGGAAGCACGCGCACGCCGGGGGTGGACTGCGCGTGGACGTGGAGCAGGGACACGACGAACGCGCTCCAGACGGGCGCGACGACAGCGACGTGGGGCACGCCGCCCACGACGTTCACCGGACCCGGTGTGACGAACCCCGGCACGGTGATCCCGCAGACGGTCATCTGGGCGGGCAGCACGGCGGCCCCCACCAACACCTTGCAGTACACCTCGACCACGTCGGACGCCCGCTTGGCGAACATCATCTACGTCGGACAGTGCAAGAACCCCGGCGCTTACGCCAACTGGAACACCGCAACGCCCTTCACGACGGGCCAGTTTACGGGCTTTGCGACGGCGGCACCAGTCCCGTCGGCCGCCGTGTGGGGACAGATGCAGATGTACGAGTCGCAAGAGGCCGTCGTCGTGCAGTTCTGGCGCAGCGCGGCAAACGTGCAGACCGCGTCGTCCATCGCTGGGGCGTTCATCGACCCCAACTCGTCGTCCGCTCTGGTGAGCGAGACCGACGGGCGGCTCTACGGGCTGTCGTCGAGCGGATCGAACAACTACAACTCCGCGACGTTCCTTTCGGCGACGTCCGATGCCCTGTTCCACGAAGCGAGCGTGTCGACCAACTCCCGTTGTGGGTTCTGCTCCCCAGGCACTGCGACCATCAACGGGCTGCGTCGGTTCGGCAGCTTCACTCCAGGCGCTGGCACGGTGCTGACGAACGGAGAGATCCCGTTGCTGCCGTGCTACGCGGCGTCCATCTCGACTTTCACCGTCTCGCGGTTGCGTGAGATCTTCATCGTGCGCGACCTTCTCGCCTCTCAGCGCATCCAGGTCGGCGGCGTGGACTACGCCTACATCCTCGGCGCCAACTGGCAGACCACGGCGGCAGACGCCCTCGCCCTCAAGGTGTGACCATGACTCCGTTCAAGATCCAGTGCTGGGACGCCTACAACGCTGCGCCAGGTACGGCGAGCATGACCGTCTACGCCGACTACGCACACTACCTCAACGAGCCGTGCGAGAACGACCCCGGCCCGCTCCCGGTGCCGTGGACGACGGTGCCCGATGCGATCATCGGATGCTGGGCCGCGGACGGGTCGAACCTTCTCCTCACCACGGTACAGGGAGTCTGACATGCCCATCACCCCCGACGAGATGATCGACATCGGCACCGACGCCTACGAGCTGGCCCTCTTCCTCCAGAAGTCTCTGAAGGTCGACGCGGACGGCAAGAAGCGCCTCGACAAGGACGAGATGAAGGTGCTGCTCAAGACGCACCTCATCCCCCTCGCCGCGAAGCTGACGCGCGATCTGATCGACTGACGTGGACACCGCGGACACCGGTCTGACGGGCTGCGGCCTGTGGGACGGTGTCCGCGTGCTGCTTACGGGCAGTACGGCAGAGGACCTTCGGGGATGCTACATCCCCGTCGGAACGACCTTCTACCTCAACTACGCGGAGGACTCCGGCATGGATCCGACCACCACGCCCGCCCCGGTTTCGCTGCCGGCTCCCGTTGCTCCTGCGGCCCCCACGCTCCAGCCCGTGATCGAACAGCCAGCGGTGCCCCAGACGCTCAGCACGCAGGATCTCGGAGCGCTCGCGCAGCAGAGCGGCGGGAACGCCTACCTCACGGTCGCCCTTGCCGTGATCGCGCTTCTTGGCCTCGGCATCTGGAAGCACCTCGGAAAGGTCTCCGAGCAGAAGCACGAGCAGGCGATGAAGCAGGCGGAGCTCGACGCGCAGAAGGCCGGTCTCAACGGTGCGCAGCCGCCCCCGTGCCAGGCTGCGCAGGCGAAGCTCGAGGCCGAGCTCGCCTCGACCAAGGCCGCGCTGTCTGCCATGGAAGCGCGCCTCACCGCGGCAGAGAAGACCGTGGCCAAGCTCGCCTCGTCGATCCCCACCGACGTCGATGTCGGCGAGCAGGAGGACCGCATCTCCAAGCTCGAGAAGAGTCTGAAGGCCGTGAAGGCGTCCATGCGTGGTGACGCATGAGTACGCAGGTCTTCCCCGGCCGCCCGGCTATCGGGAGCGTCACTCTCGACGGCCCGCTCTCTGGGTTCGGTGAGCTCGAGACGGTCTCCCCGGTCCCGACTTCGCAGGTCGCGTTCATCTACGGACTCAACCCGCTGCTCGTGACGACGGACGTCTACGGCACAGGCGCCGCCGTCACGCTGTCGAACGGCGAAGCGGTGATGACCAGCGGTACGTCGCAGGACGGCTACGCTCGACTCACGTCGAAGAAGGTCGCGAAGTACCGTGCTGGCCAGGCGACGATGGCGAAGTGGACCGCTCGCTTCACCACCGGGTCGGCCGGCAACCGGCAGATGGCTGGCCTCTACAACATCGAGGCGGGCTACCAGTTCGGCTACAACGGCACCGCGTTCGGAATCCTCTACACCGAGACGGCCACCGTCGAGGTGCAGACCCTGACCGTGACCGTGGCGCCGACGAGCGCCGGGAACGTGACGGTCACGCTCGACGCGGGCACGCCGGTCGTCGTCGCGATCAGCAACCAACCCAACACCTCGGTCACCGCGAGCGAGATCGCGGCGGGCAACTACAGCCAGACCGCTGGCGGGTGGGACGCGCAGGCCGTCGCCAACGTCGTGTACTTCACCCGCAAGACGGCGGGTACGGCGGGCGCCTCGACGTTCTCGGCAGGCACCACCGGCATGGCGGCGACGTTCGCCATTCTCACGACGGGGACGAGCCCGACGGAGCAGTTCATTCCGCAGTCGTCGTGGAACGTCGACCGCTTCGACGGCACCGGCCCCAGCGGGCAGACCATCGACCCGACGAAGGGCAACGTCTACGGCGTGCAGTTCCAGTACCTCGGCTACGGCAACGCCTACTTCTACATCGTCAACGGACTCACGGGTCGTCCGCAACTCGTCCATGTCGTGCGGAACGCGAACACGCGCACGTCCACCAACCTCCGCAACCCGAACCTCTACCTGGTGTGGGAGAGCCGGAACACCGGTACCGGCACCTCGGTGGTGATGCGCGGTGCTTCGGGTGGTGCGTTCGTCGAGGGGAACGTGCGGTTCCTCGGCGCGCAGTTCGCGGCGCCCCCGGTGGCCGTCACTGCTGGTGCGGGTGTTGAGACTCCCGTCCTCTCTCTGCGCGCGAACACCGTGTACCTCAACCGTCAGTCTACGGCGCAGCTCCAGATCGACCGCATCTCGGTCGCGTGCGACGGGACGAAGACGGTGCTGTTCAAGGTCTACAAGAACAGCACGCTGACCGCGCCTCGCTGGCAGTTCGTCAACTCGACCACGTCGGCGGCGTCCTACGACCAGAACGCCACTGCGTTCAGCGTCGGGAACGGCACGCTCGTCTACTCGTTCTCGGTCAGCAAGACCGGCAACTCGACGGAGCAGCTCACCGACATCGACCTGTTCCTCCAGGCCGGCGACTACCTCACCATCACCGCGACGAGCGTCAACGCAAACGACGTCGCCGCGTCCATCGTCTGGATCGAGGACATCTGAATGGAACCGCAGCCCCTCGTCCCCGTCCCCGTCGAGGCTTCCGTCCCCGTCGAGGCTCCCGTCCCCGTCCCCGTCGAGGCCCCCGTCCCCGTCGAGACCACCACGGCGCACACGGCCGCGCCGGCTACCCGGCAGTACTCGTCGCTCTACGACACGAAGGCCACCACCGTCGCCGCCATCCTCTTCGGCGTGCTCATTGTCGGCGGCATCCAGTTCATCGTGGCGCGCATGTACGCTCACGCGAAGAGCGAGCAGGAGTACCTCACCCGCTTCGTCACGGCGCTCGTCGCCCTCGTGATGGGCGCGTACATCGCCGACCTCCTGATCGCAGGTCCGGACACCTCGCTGCTCTCGCCCGAGGAGCATCTCACCATCCTCGGCTTCGTCAAGGATGTCTGCCTCATGGTGTTCGCGTACTTCTTCGGTACGAAGAGCGCCGCCCCCTCCACCTCGCCGCAGGAGCCCACGTGAGCATCGCCCCCGTCCAGAAGTACGCCATCGACTGCATCCTCGCCATCTTCGAGACGGGCCGCGTTCCGTCGGCGGCGAGCTACGCGACCTGCACGATCCTGCCCGACGGCGCCGGCATCAGCTACGGCAAGCACCAGTCGACCGACCGGGCCGGCAGCCTGGACAAGGTCGTGCAGCGCTACATCGAGCTCGGCGGCCAGCACGCGGCGGCGTTCCGCCCGATGTTGCCGTACTTCGCCTCGAACAAGAGCGCGAGCGAGCCGCCCAAGGGACCGTGGTCCGCGGAGAC
>JBDLRI010000035.1:0-11779 GCA_039800105.1 Pseudomonadota bacterium | reverse complement strand
GTAACCCCATGCCCCACGCCCCCACCGCGACCTGGGACCTCGACGTCCTCTTTCCCGGCGGCCCCGACGGGGCGGCGTTCCGCGCGGAGCTGGACGCCCGCGCGGGCGAGCTCGACGCGCTGCGGGCGCGCGCGGACGCCACGCCGGCGCGGCTGCTCGGCGAGGCGCTCGATGCCTTCGCGGACCTGCTGATCGCGCTGCAGGACGTCGCGCTGCGGCTGGAGCAGCTCGGCACCTTCGCGGGGTGTCACGCGGCCGCCGACGCGCGAAGCCACGCCGCGCTGCGCGCGGAATCCCGCGCCACCGAGCTGTCCAACCGCCTGGAGCGCGCGTGGGTGGTGCCCTCCGCGCGGATCGCCCGCGGGGAGGACTTCGACGCCATCCTGGCCTACCCGCGGCTCGCGGACATGCGCGCCATGCTGCTCGACCGCCGACGGCTGGCGCGGTTCCTGCTGCCGGAGGCCGAGGACGCGCTCGCGACCGAGCTGGCGCGGGACGGCATCCTCGCGTGGGGGGAGCTCTACGACGCGACGAGCGGGGCGCTGTCCATCCCCTTCGACCGCGGCAACGGCCCCGAGGCGCTCTCGCCGGGCCAGCTCTCCTCCGTGGTGTCCAGCGACGACAAGGCCCTGCGCGATCGCGCCCACGCCGCGCTCGTCGAGGGCTGGCGCGGCATCGGGGACACCTGCGCCCGCGCCCTCACCCACATCACCGGGACGCGCGCGGTGCTCCACGCCCGCCGCGGGCTGGACCCGCTCGACGAGCCGCTGGCGGGCGCCCACATGGAGCGCGCCACGCTCGAGGCCATGCTCGAGGCCGCCCGCCGGGCCCAGCCGATGATGCACCGCTACCTGGCGCTCAAGGCCCGCGCGCTCGGCAGCGGGACGATGAGCTGGGCCGACACCGTGGCGCTGCTCGGCACGACCTCGGGCCGCATCGCCTACGAGGATGCCCAGGACTTCGTGGTGCAGCAGTTCGGCGCGTTCTCGGGCACGTTGGCGGACTTCGCCGTGCGGGCCTTCCGGGAGCGCTGGGTCGAGGTGGAGGACCGTCCCGGCAAGCGCGGCGGGGGCTTCTGCGCGGATCTTCCGCTGTCCCGCCAGAGCCGCATCTTCATGACGTGGGGCGGGTCGGCGCGCAGCGTCGCCACGTTGGCGCACGAGCTGGGACACGCCTTCCACAACGAGGTGCTCCACGGCGTTCCGCCGAGTCGCCGCCGCGTGCCGATGACGCTCGCCGAGACGGCCTCGACCTTCGCGGAGGCGCTCGTGCGCGAGGCGAGCCTGGCCGCCGAGACCGATCCCGGCCGGCGGCTTCGGCTCCTGGACGCCTCGCTGTCGGACGGGCTGGCGTTCCTGTGCAACATCCCCGCGCGCTACGAGCTGGAGCGCGCCCTCTACGAACTGCGCGCCGAGGGACCGCTCGACGCGGACACCCTCTCCGCGACGTGCGAGGCGATCTTCCGGCGCTGGTACGGCCCGTCGGTGGCCAACGTCGACCCGCTGTTCTGGGCGAGCAAGCTTCACTTCTACATTCCCACCCTCGCGTTCTACAACTTCCCGTACACCTTCGGGTTCCTCTTCGCGAACCTGGTGTACGGGCACTTCCGGCCCATGGGGTCCGCCGGCATGGACGGCTACGTGCGCCTGCTCGCCCGCACCGGCGACACCTGGGCCGAGCCGCTCGCCCGCGAGGAGCTCGGCCTCGATCTCTCCGACGTCGCGACGTGGGAGCGTGCGCTCGCGCCGGTGCAGCGGGACTTCGCCGCCTTCGAGCGGCTCGTCGGGGCGTAGCCCCCGTCCGGGCCCCGGGGGCGGTGTGAGCCCCCCGCCCCAGGACGAGGCGGACGGACCCCGCCCGGTCCCCGCGCGTGCGGTGCTGGCGTACGGCGGCGCGGCCCTGTACGATGGGGCGGGCGTCCATGGCATCGATCCGCCAGTACGAACTGATCCGCGAGCTCGGCGAGGGGCGCTACGGGCGCGTGCACCTCGCCGCGGGAGTCGTTCCCGGGCGCGGCATGCAGCCCGCGCGGCGCCGGCTCGTCGCCATCAAGACGCTCCGGACCGCCGATGCCGAGGCCCAGCGGCTCCTGCTGCAGGAGTTCGCCCTGCTCGACCAGGTCAAGCACCGGGCGATCGTGCGGGTGTTCGAGGTGCTGCCGCAGGAGCGGGCCGTCGTCATGGAGGCGGTGCACGGCGTGACGCTCCGCACCGTGCTGGACGTGTGTGCCCAGGCGCGCGAGCAGGTGTTCACCGAGGCCGCCCTCGAGGTCGCCTGCGAGCTCGCGGACGCGCTCGACCAGGCGTGGAGCACCCCGGGCGACAACGGGGAGAAGCTCCGGCTGGTGCACCGGGACCTCAAGCCCGAGAACATCATGCTCACCCGCACCGGCGAGGTGAAGATCCTCGACTGGGGCCTGGCGCGCGTGGACAACGCCGAGTTCGCCCGCGAGGCCACGGGGCGCGTGCACGGAACGCCCGTGTACATGAGCCCCGAGCAGGCGCGCGGCGAGGAGGTCGACCACCGCTCGGACCTCTTCGCGCTGGGCCTCATCCTCTACGAGCTGCTCATGGGGCATCCGGCCTACCGCGTGCCCGTGGACGCCTCGGACCCCATGCGCGCCGTCTACGCGGCCATCGAGGGCGGCGAGGTGGGCGAGCAGGTGCGCGAGCTGGAGGGGCGCCTTCCCAGCATCGGCCCGATCGTGGCGCGCCTTCTGCATCCGCGCCCGAAGAACCGCTACGCGCACGGCCAGGACGTGCTCGTGGATCTCCGTCGCCTGCTCGGGCGGGATCGCGGCGCGTACCTCACCGAGTTCGCCGATTTCTTCTTCGACACCCTGCACCGCCTGCCCGACCTTCCCGATCTCGAGGCGGCCGCCGTTCCCCCCGCGGGGCGCGCCGAGCCAGCCCGCACCGGAGTCCCGATGTCCAACGAAACCGGCCGCAAGAGCATGGAGGAGCGTCTCCGCGAGCGCGAGGCACGCCTCCGCGGAGAGGTTCCCGAGGCCGAGGCGCCACGCGCGCCCGTGCCCGTGCGTCGCGGAGCCGTTCCGCAGGCCGCGCCGCTGCCGAGTGCTCCCGCGCCGTCCGCCCCGCCTCCCGTGGTGCGTGGGGCAGGGGGGGCTGCCGCCCCCCCCGCAACGCCCCCCCCGCCGGTGTCCCGCGCACCCGCCCCGCGCATCGAGCCGCGCTCGGCCTCGGCGCGTGCCACGCCGGGCCCGCTGGACGAGGAGAGCCTGCCGCCCTCCGTGCGGGGCGGGGGTGCGCGGCCCTCGCGCCCCGCGCCCGCCGGGCCCGCAGTGCCCGTCGGAGCCCGCCGCCCCGACGAGACCGGCATGCTGAGCATGGTGCCGCTCGGGGACGCGCCGCCGGACACCGGGGACGGCGATGGGTCGGCCACCGCGTTCTTCGCGTTGCCGGCACCCCGCGCGGCGGCCCCCAAGGCGGCGCCCTCCGCGCCGCCGCCCTCGCCCCAGGCGCCGCGTCCCCCGATGGCGTCGGCGCCGCAGGCCCCGGCCGCAGCCCCCGGGTTCCAGCCGCCGTCCTTCCAGCCGCCGTCCTTCCAGCCGCCGCCCTTCCAGGCGGCGGCGCCGCCCGCGCCCGCGACGCCCTACGCGCCGCCGCCCGGCGCCATCACCGGCACCGGCATGACCATCCAGGGTCCCACCATCCAGGGGCCCACGGCGAACGGCGGCACCCCCTTCGCGGTGGGCGGACCCGTCCCGACCCAGGCGGCCACCGGGGAGGCGCGCGTGCAGTCGCAGCGCGTCTGGGCCGTGGTTCTCGGTGTGTTCGGGCTCGCCGCCCTCGCGGTGCTGGCCGTGGTGTGGAGCAAGCTCGGCAAGCCCGACGAGAAGGAGGCCGCGCCCACGCCGGTCGCGGCGGCGCCCGCGCCCGCGCCCGTCACGGTCAAGCGCGCGGCCCGGGACGAGGACACGGGCAACGCGGCGCCTGCCCCGGCCGCGCCGGCACCCGCGGCACGGCCCCGCCCACGTCCCGTCGCGTCGGGTGCTGCGCCGGCGCCGGCCGCGCCGCGTCCTGCGCCGATGGCGGCGCGCGCGGCGCTCAACGTCACGTTCTCGTCCACGCCGGCCCCGACCTCGGTGGAGGTGACCTGCCCGAGCGGGTTCCGCGAGCGCGGCGCGGTGGCGGGCAGTGCCGTGAGCGTGCCGAACGTCCCCACCGGCGAGAGCTGCACGATGTTCGTGAAGGGCGTCCCGGGCACGCCCGCGCCGGTGTCGGGCGGCCGATCCATCACCTGCGCCATCGTCGGCACGACGACAAGCTGCCGCTGACCGCGCGGTGGCATAAGAGCCGCGCACGGAGTCCGTAGATGCTCGCCCTCACCCAGGCCCTGCTCGTCGTCCTCGGCATCGTCGCGTCGCAGGCGCAGGCGTCCACGGGGCCCGTGCCCCTGGTGGCCGCCCTGGCCGTCCCGGCGCGCGCCGCGGATCTCCCCAAGCTCCCGAAGAACGACAAGGCCGAGAAGGCCATCAGCGCCTCCGAGGCGGAGGCGGACCGCAAGCGCAAGGGCGCCCAGGCCCGGGTGATCGTCCTCAAGTGGCCCGACAACCGCAGCGTGGACTACACCGACGCCACGATCCAGCGGATGGTGCGCTCCCGCATCGCGCGGCCGGAGGCGGCGTTTTTCCCCGAGGTCGACCTCTACCAGAACGGCCGGAAGCTCAAGGCGAAGAACACCCCGCCCTCCGACCAGCCCGCGCGGGTTCCGGACAAGAACCTGGCCGAGGTCCGCGAGGCCATCGCCGCCGTGGAGCGCATCCCGTGGAACGGCATGCAGCCGGACGCCTGGGGTCTGAAGGCGCAGGAGCTGCGCGGGCTCGTCGAGAAGGCCTGGTTCGTCGAGAAGGTGGAGCAGCGCGAGCCGCTGTTCCTGCTCTACGCGCAGATCGGCCGGGCCGCCGAGAACCAGAACGCCTACGTGCCGCCGTTCTACGAGCAGATCGGCAACTCCGCGGTCAACTACTACTGGTACCTGGCGGCCACCATGGCGGCACAGGACCCCTCCCTGCTGAGCAAGATCACGGACCAGGAGCTCAACGCCAGCATCGGGGCGCTGCTGGCGCAGCTGCAGGCCGGCAACTTCCCGAACCTCAAGATCGACTTCGAGCAGGAGGGCGAGGACTTCAACGCGGCGGCCTTCTCGGAGAAGTACGAGCTCTACCTCAACGGCATGAAGACGGACGTGCCCGAGGAAGGGCAGCTCTCCATCTTCCTCGGGCGGACGGACATCTACCTCAAGCGCGCGGACAGCGGGTCGGGCCTCAGTGAGCGCCTCGAGGTGTCCAAGCTCGAGGACAAGATCTACTTCGTGCGCGACACCGCGCGGAAGAAGATGGGCGCGGACTTCATCTCGCAGCTCTTCCTGAACCCCAACGAGTGCACGCCGTCGCTCGACGGCGAGATCCTGACCTACCTCGCCATCTACGCGAAGCTGCACGAGAAGGCCGACATCTACATCGCCGTGCCGCAGTACGGGAACCCCAACCGCACCTACGTGTGGCGCTACGACCGGACGGCCTCGAACCTGTCGCTCGTGGGCGGCGGGGCCGACTCCTTCCCGGTCCGCTTCGTCGCGAGCGCGGGAGTGGGTGTGCTCTACAACGACGCGGTGCCGGTCTACGATGTCGACCCCGACCGGGCGCCGAGCGCCCAGAGCGCGGATCCGCTCGGGGACCTCGTCTCCAACAACTTCAACGCCGACGTGCAGCTCACGCCGCTTGCGGTGCCGCTCGACTTGCAGATGCGCCTGCACTACGACCGCCTGGTCGCCGGGTTCGGCATGGAGATCGCCTTCAACACGGGCGGTTCCTCCGGCGACGCCCAGTGGGTGGAGCGCTTCCCGACGCCCGGCCACGACGAGGCGACGATTCTCGCGCCCGACGTGAACGACACGGACGAGGACGGAAACAAGGACGAGGACGTCCCCGCCTACTACGAAACCGCCGTCGCGCGGACCTCGTACCTGGAGGTCGGCTACGCGTTCGGGCCCGACGCCAACATCGGCTTCGGCCCGCGCGCCATGATGCGGTTGGGCGTGTCCAACGTGCCCCGCGCCTTCCAGCCCTCCGCCCACTTCGGGTGGACCATGGCGCCGCCGCTCGTGAAGGCACGGGTCAGCGATCGCGTGCGTCCGTTCGTCGATGTCGAGGGGCGGTTCGGGATGGTGTTCCCGTTCGAGGGCAGCCTCGCGTGGACCGAGGACTTCACGTTCCGGCCGGTGTTCGGCCTCACCGGTGCCGTCGGCACCACCTTCTGAGGGAGACGCCATGACCTCGCTGCTTCTGCTGGCCCACCTCGCGCGCGCGGCGGACCCCGTGGTGATCGCCTGGGCCGCCCCCGCGGTGCCCGACGAGAAGCTCCGCGCGAAAGCCGAGCGACGCACCGGTCCCGCGCGCCATCTGGCGTGGGGGGACCTCGCGCTCGGGCCGACACCCTGGACCGAGCGCGATGACGCGTCGCGGGTGAACCTGGAGAAGGCCATCGCGGCGACCCGCGAGCGCTGGGACGGTTTCGACATCGAGACCACCCTGGCGCGCGAGCTCGCCGAGGCGGCAGGACCCGTGGAGGTCGTGCGCGACGACGCCGACCGCGCCGTGCTCGTGCAGGCCTCGGTGCTGGCCGGTGCGGCGGCGCTGCGGGCCGCAGCCCCCGCCGGCTGGGCGGTGGACCCCTCCGTGGCTCCGTTCCGGGTCATGCTCGGGGACCGCGCGTTTCCGGCGGCCCTGGTGCAGGCCGTGGCGCTCGAGCCGGAGCGGGCCTTCGTCCGCGCTGACGTGCCCGACGGCGCCACGCTCGCGTCGCTCGAGCAGATCCGGGCCCACCTCGCCACGCTTCCGGCCTCGTCGTTGCGCATCGCAGCGCTGCCGGCCGGCGTGTCCGTCGTGCTGGACGGGCGCACGCTCGCCGGGAACGGGCCGCACCCGCTCCTGCCGGGGCGTCACTTCCTGCACGTGCTGAAGGACGGGGTCGTCCACGCGCGGCAGGTGTTCTCCGCGGAGCCGGGGCTCGCGGTGTCCTTCGCGCCGTGGGTCGGGTCCGCCGACATCGAGTCGATGCGCGTCGCGGTGGTCGACTCCTCCACGCCCAAGGTGGAAGGGCCGCTCGCGGTCGCCCTCCGCGCGCGTTCGGCGAGCGCGCCCATCTTCGTCGCGGCCGTCGACCCGTCGGGCAAGCCGGCTGTGCGCGCCTGGGAGAACGGAGCGGCCTTCAAGCGCCCCCCGCTGCTCAACGGCCTGTTCACCACGACCATCGGGACGAGCTCGATCGCCTCGCTCGGGTTCGTCGGCCACGAGGGCGAGAAGGTGACGACGGACGCCTACGCCGGCTCCATCGACTTTTCCGGGGCTCTGGCGTGGTTCGGCGTCTATGGCGGCGCCAGCCTGCACATCACGCCGGACCAGCTCTCGCAGTTCTCCACGGGCGGTGGTACCCAGGAGAACCTGAGCCTGCTCGCGCAGCCCTACGCCGGCGGCGCGATCTACCTGCCGCGACCGGCCCGGGGGAATGTCTTCGCCATGGTCGGGGCGCACGTGGGCTGGCTCGCGCCCGGCGCCCGCGGGACGGGCGTGCGTGCGGGCCTGGGCATCCCGCTCGGCCGGACGGGCAACTGGCTGCGCGCGGACTGGGACCGATTCGACGGCGTGCAGCAGGCCGACTTCCCCGGCGCCGGCGAGGCGACGACCGTGCAGTCCGTGCGCGTGGGCTTCTCCAGCGTCATCCGGTAGACGCCTTCGTCAGGCGTCTCCCTCGTCGGTCATCGCCACGACCTCCTCGAAGGTCGTCTCGCCGCGCGCCATCTTCTTGATGGCGTACTCGCGCAGCGTGAGCATGCCGTCGTGGAGCGCCTCGCGCTTGAGCTCCTGCGCGGGCGCGCGCGCCTGCACGAGGCGCTGCAGCCGCGGCGTCATGCGCATGATCTCGAACACGCCGAGCCGTCCGCGGTAGCCGGTCCCGCGACAGCGCACGCAACCCTCTCCGCGCTTCACGCGGAGGCGGCGGCCTTCGGCGCCGGGAATCCGCAGCTGCTCGATCTGCTCGGGGGTGAGGACGTCCTCGGTCGCGCAGCCGGGGCAGATGCGTCGCACCAGTCGCTGGGCCACCACCCCGAGCAGCGTGCCGCTGATCAGGAACGGGTACACGTCGAGGTCCAGCAGCCGGCTCACGGCGCTCGGCGCATCGTTGGTGTGCAGCGTGCTGAGCACGAGGTGGCCGGTGAGCGCGGCCTGCACGGCCCCCTCGGCGGTCTCCGGGTCGCGGATCTCGCCGACCATGATGACGTCGGGGTCCTGTCGCAGCACGTTGCGCAGGGCGCTCCCGAACGTGATGCCCGCCTTGGGGTTCATGGCGATCTGCGCGAAGTTCTCGTGCACCATCTCGATGGGGTCCTCGAGGGTGCAGATGTTGATGCGCGGACTGTGGATGTGGTGGAGGGTGCTGTAGAGCGTCGTGGTCTTGCCGCTGCCCGTGGGCCCGGTGATCAGCACCATGCCGTTGGTGCTGCGGATGAGCTCCTCGTACACCCGGAGCTCCCGCGGGAAGAATCCGAGATCGGACAGGGGCTGCCGCAGCACGCCGGGATCGAAGATGCGGATGACGGCCTTCTCGCCGAAGGCGGTGGGCACGGTGCTGACGCGCAGCTCCACCTCGTCGCGGCCGAACTGGGTCTTGAAGCGCCCGTCCTGCGGCCGTCGCTTCTCGGCGATGTCCAGGCGGGCCAGGAGCTTGATGCGCGACAGGATGGCCGGGATGACGGCCTTCGGCATCCGGTGCACGGCGTGGAGCACCCCGTCGATGCGCATGCGCACAAGGGCGTCTTCGCGCTTGGGCTCCACGTGGATGTCGCTCGCGCGGTTCTCGTAGGCGTAGCTGAGCAGGTACCACACCGCCTGCACGATGGGCTGGTCGGTGGCGTCGAGCTCCTGCGCGCTCCCGACCTTGTAGAGCGCCTCGAGGTTCCCGAGGTCCGGCAGGTCGCTCGCCAGCTCGCGCTCGGCCGCGCGCATGCTGCGCCGGAACCCGTGGAACTCCGCGATGACACGCATGATCTCGCACTTCGGCGCCATCACCGGGCGGATCGGCTTCTGCTTGTACTGCGCCAGGCTCCCGAGCAGCTCGGTGTTCCAGGGGTCCGTGACGGCCACGGTCAGCGCGTCGGGCCGGTCCTCGATGGCGATCACGAGGTGCCGCTCCGCGAACGGCCCGCCGAAGGAGTCGACCACCAGCTTGAAGTCGAGCTTCAGCGGGTCGATGCGCACGAAGGGGTAGCCCTGGGCCCGCGCCACGGTCTCGGTGATGGTCTCCTCGTCGAGCACCTGCTCGTTGTCGGCGCGCCGGAAGCGGAAGGCGGCGACCAGCTCGAGGTCGCTCAGGGCGTAGGAGACGCGTTGGCGTCCGAGCAGGCGCCGGAGCTCCGCGCGCCGATCCAGCAACACGTGCCGCGCGAGGTCCTTGCCCCGGTTGAGCACGTCCTGTCGCTGACCCGCGTGCAGCAGGCCCGCCTCCACGAGGGTGTCGAGGATCTCCACGAGCGACGGGCTGCGCATGGGGCAAGCCTATCCGGCCGCTGTGCGACCGCGCGCAACATGGTGTAGAGTCGTTCCACGGGAGCGACCCCATGTCTGCACGCGTGACCCTGATCCTCCTCACCTTCGGCTGCTCGAACGTGGCCCTGCTCGACGAGAAGCCGGGCGACAGCGCCGGGGCCGGCGTCGATTCCGTGTCTCCCGTCGACACCGGATGGAGCGACACCGGTGTGGATGCGTGCTGGGATCGCGACCTCGGGACGCAGGTCGGAATCGGGGTCGTCGATGGCACGCTGGTCGGTGCGGGGGATGACCTGCGCGCCGGCTGCGAGGACGCGGGCAGCGCCGAGCTGGCCTTCCTGTGGACGGCTCCGGGGTCGGGTCGCTGGCGTATCTCCACGCTCGGCAGCGAGGTGCCCACGACCCTGAGCGCCTGGGACTCCGGCTGCGGCGCGCCGGTGGACTGCGTGCGGTCCGACGCGGACTTCCTTCCCGTGCTCACGATCGACACGGTGGCAGGCCGGTCGTCCGTGTTTTCGGTGGCGTCCGCCACGCCGGGGCGGTTCCTGCTCAGCATCGTCCCCGAGGAGGCGGCCGAGACCCGTTGCGAGGACGGCATCGACGAGGACCTCGACGGGGCCTCCGATTGCGACGATGCGGACTGCGACGGCGCCGCGGCCTGCGCGCCGGCGGAGGACTGCGCGGACGGCGTCGACAACGACCTCGACGGCGGGATCGACTGCGATGACACCGATTGCGGCGCTGCGGGTGCGTGCGGACCCCGGCCCGAGGCGTGCGGCAACGGCGTCGACGACGACGGGGACGGCGGCGCGGACTGCGCGGACACCGACTGCGCCGCGGAGCCCGCGTGCCGGCCGCCCGAGGCGTGCGACGTGTTCGGCGACGAGGACGGCGACGGCGCGGCCGACTGCGCCGACGAAGACTGCGTCGCGGCGGTGGCGTGCCAGTTCGTGCCCGAGGTCTGCATCGGCGGCGTGGACGAGGACGGCGACAACGCCACCGACTGTGCCGATCCGGACTGCTTCGTCGACGTGGGCTGCGTCGTCGTGGCGGAGGACTGCGGCAACGGGGTCGATGACGACGGAAATGGCGACGCCGACTGCGAGGACGTGGCGTGCGGCGCGTTCCCGGCGTGCCTCGACGCGGACCTCGACGCGGACGGCGACGGCGTGCGCGACGACGTGGACTGCGCGCCCGAGGACCCCTCCGTGGCGACCGTCGCGCAGGACTGGTACCCCGATGACGATGGGGACGGCCTCGGGGATGCCACCTCGGTCGTACGCGACTGCGCGGCGCCGGCGCACCACGTGGCCGTGGCGGGCGACTGCGACGACACGCTGCTCGACGTGGCCGGTGCCGGGACGTGGTACGCGGACGCGGACGGGGACTTCTTCGGCGACCCGTTGGTGTCCGAGGTGGCGTGCTTCGCACCCGACGGCTTCGTCGCGAACGGCGACGACTGCGACGACTCCCCCGAGACCGGCGCCAGCGTGCAGCCCGCGACCTGGTACCTCTCCGAGGACGGCGACGCGCACGGCGTGCTGGACGAGGTGCGGTTCCTCTGCGAGGCCGTGGACGGCTGGGCGCCCGTGGCGGATGACTGTGACGACGCGGATCCCACGGTCGGTGGTCCCGTGGCGTACTACGGCGACGCCGACGGGGACGGATTCGGCGTGGAGTCGACGCGCGTCGAGGCGTGCGTGCGGCCGTTGGCGGCCGCCCTCGTGTCGGGCGACTGCAACGATGCGGTCGCGGGCGTGAACCCCGGCGCGACGGAGGTCTGCGACGCCGGCAACGTGGACGAGGACTGTGACCTTCAGGTCAACGAGAACCTGCTCACCACGTTTTATCAGGACCTCGACGGCGACACCTGGGGTGACTCCAACGCGATGCTGCAGGCCTGCGCGCAGCCCGACGGCTACGTCGCGCGCGGCGGCGACTGCAACAGCGCCGCGGCGGCCGTGAACCCGGGCGCGACGGAGGTCTGCGACGCCGGCAACGTGGACGAGGACTGCGACGCGAAGGCCGACGACGCGGACGGCAGCGTGCTCGCGGCGTCCCGCACCGACTGGTACCAGGATGTCGACGGGGACACCTACGGACGCACGGCGGTGAAGGTGTCGCGGTGCGACGCCCCGGCGGGCTATGCGGCGGCGTCCGGCGACTGCAACGACGTCGCGGGCTCCGGCGCGTCCGTGTACCCGGGGGCCC
>JBDLRI010000034.1:0-53371 GCA_039800105.1 Pseudomonadota bacterium | reverse complement strand
CCGGGTTCCTCCGTCGACCGGCTCCGGGATACGCCGCCGACCATGCCGGAACACCCGCCGTCCGCGCCCGCAGGGCCCACCCCGGGCGCCGCCGCGAGGTCCGGCGCCGGCGCCGGCGGCGCCATCGCCCGCATGCTGGGTGCCAGCATCCTGTTCACCGGCATGGCGCTCTGCGTGGTCCGGGCGCACGCGCACCAGCCCGGACTCTCCACGCTGGCCGTGAGCTTCGTGCGCTCTCTGGTGAACCTCGTCGCGCTGGGGATCCTCGTACGCGGCGACCGCCGGATGCTCCTCGGAGACGCACGACCCGCGCTGGTCGCCCGCGGCGTGTTCGGCGCGCTCGCGCTGGGCGGCTACTTCGCGAGCCTGGAGCGCCTCTCGGCCGGCGAGGCGGCCTTCCTCAACCAGACGAGCGCCGGATGGGTCGCGCTGCTCGCCCCGGTCGTGCTGCGGGAGCGGACCGGCACGACCGGCTGGATCGCGGTCGGCGGCTCGCTGCTGGGGGTGCTGCTCCTGGCGCACCCGCGCGGTGGCCACGACGACACGCTCGGGCGCGCCCTCGGCCTCGGTTCGGGACTGGCGGCCGCCGTCGCCTACCTGTCGATCCGACGCGCCACGCAGACGAACGGACCGATCGCGGTCGTCGGATGGTTCACGCTGGTCTCGACGCTGCTGTCGGGCCCCGCCCTCTGGCTCGCGGGCGGCGACGGGCCCGCCGATCCCGTCTCGCTCGCGTGGCTCGTCGGGGCGGGCCTGTGCGCGACGTGGGCGCAGATCCTGATGACTCGCGCCTACGCGGACGGCCGGGCCGCGCTCGTCGCGGCGGCCGGCGCCAGCTCCCCGATGCTGACGGCCCTGGCCGGATGGGTCTGGCTCGGCCAGCACCCCGACGCCGCCGGCGCCCTCGGGATGGTGGTGTTGTTCGCCTGCGGGGTCGTGCTGCCGTGGTGGGAGGACCGGCGCGCGCGTTAGCGCCTTGCCGATGCCGTGGTGGGGACTGGTGCCGCTCGCCCTCGACGCCCCCGCGGAATGGGCGGTGGGCGCCTGGTTCGGCCAGCACGCCGCGCAGGGTGAAACGGCCGCGCAGACCGGTGCCACGATGGGCCTGCACGCCCGCGTGCGCCCGCAGGAGCGATGGGGCGTGGATGCACGCCTCGGGCGCGGACCCGCGGGATGGGAGCTGTCCCTCGACGGGCTGCGCGTCATCGGCGATCCGAGCCTCGAGGTCGTGGGCCTCCTGCACGCGGGGCTCGGCGCGGCGGGCGCCGGCGATCCACGCGTGTTCATGAGCCTCGGCGCGGCGCTGGACATCCAGCTTCGCGACTCGCTCGACGTGCACGCCGACGCGCGGGTCCGGCGCAGCGCCGACGGTCACACGGCGCTCCTCTTCACCGTGGGGCCCCTCTGGCATCCCCCGCATGCCTTCGATGCCGACCGCGACGGCGTCTCCGACCGCGAGGACCGCTGTCCCGACCAGCTCGAGGACCGCGACGGGTTCGAGGACCTGGACGGCTGCGTGGACGCGGACGATGACCTCGACGGCATCCCCGACTCCACGGACCGCTGCCGAAGCGTCGCCGAGGACCGGGACGGGTTCCTCGACCAGGATGGCTGCCCCGAGCCGGACAACGACGGCGATGGCCTCGACGATGTGCGCGACCTCTGCCTCGTCGCGCCCGAGGACATCGACGGGTGGCAGGACCAGGACGGCTGCCCCGACCCCGACAACGATGGCGACACGGTGGCCGACGACGTGGACGGATGCCCGCAGGACGCGGAGGACCACGACGGCACCTCGGATGACGACGGCTGCCCCGACCCCGACAACGACGGCGACGGCGTCCCGGACGCCCGGGACCGCGCTCCCGACGCCCCCGAGAACCGCAACGGATGGGAGGACGACGACGGCGCCCCGGACGTGGTCCCCCGCGTGCTCGCGCGGCTCGTCGGCCCGCTGCCGGCGCTTCGGTTCGATCCGGGTGCCGTCCCCACCGAGCGCGCCACCGACCTGCTCGGGACGCTTGCCGACGTGCTGGCGAGCTACCCGGGCGTGCGCGTCCACCTGCACGTGTCCGCCCCGGACCCGGTGCTCGCGGAGGCCCGCGCCGACACGGTCCGAGACACGCTCACGGAGGCGGGGATCGCGCCGTCGCGCGTCGAGGTGCTCGGGTCCGTCGGAGAGGACGCCGCGTCGCTCATGCTCGTGCCGTGAAGGCGCCGGGTCATCCCCCCGACCACGGGACGTAGCGCACCTCGATGGTGCTTCCGTCGCCGGGGATGGCCCATCCGTGGAACACGACGGCGTTGTCGCCCGGGTCGAAGGTCCAGCCGTCGACGTCGCGCTCGGGGATGCGCACGCCGTCCACCTCCACACGGATCGTGTCCGGCCGGGGAATGGCGGCGAGCCCGAACTGTTCCAGCCGGCTCGAGAGCTCCAGCGCGAGGCGTCCGAGCATGGGCCCGTAATCCTCGACGCACAGGCTCTCGCGGATGCCGCCGGTGGCCGCGATCGCCTCGACGTACCGGGCGCCGGCGTCCGCCGCGGAGGTCCCCGACGCGCACCCACGCGGCAGGTCGCCCACGATCCCGTGCACCACGACGCCCTGCTCGCCCGCGCGATCCGCCAGCTCCGTGAGGATGGCGCCCACCTCGCCGGGGGACTGGTCGTCCTCGTCGGAGAGCACGACGATCTGCAGGCGCGCCTGGGGTCGCAGCAGCCCGGGATTCCGGTCGGGCTCCAACGCACGCCGCGCCGCCTCGAGCCCCTGCTCGGTCCGGTCGCCGCGCGTGCCGACGAGCACGGCGGCATGGAAGCGCTCGACGATGTCCGGCAGCGACGCGGGGAGGACGCCCCCGACGAGCACCCCCGCGGTCGCCGGATCCCCGACCGAGGTGGTGACCACCCCGAGCTGGTAATCGGCACGGCTCTCGGGAAGGCCCGCCACGAACGCGTCGAACCCAGCCGCGAGGCGGGCCTGCTCCTCCGCCATCGAGGAGCTGTCGTCCACGACGAAGAGCACGTCGGAAGGCACGTGGTCGGCACCCTGCGTGAACACGTCGAGACGATCGACGCCCTTCACCGCCTGCTCCGAGCAGCCCGCGAGGAGCGGCACCACGGCCCACCTCCACGGCATCCCCGGCTTCGCCGTTTCGCTGGATCGCCCCGGCACGCTCGCCTCGCTCCCGATACTCTACCCCCGTGCGGAGCGTCCTCGCCATCCTGCCGGCGCTGCTCGGCTGCCAGACCGAGAAGTTCTCGAGCGCCGACGCGGCCTTCGTGGCCGTCAACGTCTTCCCCGAGACGGCGACCCTGCGGACCTCCCCGCAGGGCGGCGACCCCATCGACTTCACCGCCGAGGGCGTCCGCGAGGACGGGTCGCGCGTGGTGCTCGACAACGTGGAGTGGATCCTCTCCAACCGGTCCGTCGGCACCATCGACGAGGGCGGGACCGTGACACCGAGTCTCGCGAACGGCGGAGATTCCTGGGTGACCGCCCGCTTCGCCGGCCTCGAGGGCCTCGCCACGCTGGCGGTCGCGTGGTCGGACACGCGCGTCGAGGGCGACGCCGACCCCGCCCTGTTCACCGGGGCCGCGGAGCCCCTCGACAACCTCTGGCTCTACCCCGAGGACGGCGTCAACCTTCCGCGCAACCTCCCGAGCCTCGCGTTCCAGTGGAACGACGTCGGCGCGCAGGCCTACCGCCTTCATTTTCGGGGCGCCTCGACCGACGTGACGGTCGTCACCCGCGATACGTCCTGGACCGCCGACGAGGCGCTCTGGCAGACGATCACCGCCACCAACGCGGGGGGTACCGTGACCCTCGAGCTCGAGGCGTCGGTGGGGGGCGTGCGGTACGCCGCCGCCGCGCGCACGGTCCACGTCAACCGCTTCGACAACCGCGGCTCCATCTACTACTGGTCCAGCTCCGCCTCGGGCATCCTGCGCGTCCCGTGGGCAGGGGCCGCGGAGCCCTTCCTGACGGCCGGATCGACGGGCCGCTGCGTGGGGTGCCACAGCATCTCGCCGACGGGCGTCATGGCCGTGACATACGACGGCGGCAACGGCCCGATGGGGTTGCGGGACCTGCGCACCGGCGCGGACATCAACACCGGCGACGGGAGCCTCTACGGGAACTTCAAGGCGTTCTCGCCGGACGGCCGCTTCATGGCCGTGGTCTACGCGGGCGCCCTGCGCGTCCATGACGCCGCGACCGGGGCGGCCCTGTGGGACGTGGCGGTCGGCGAGACGGTCACCCACGTCGACTGGTCCCCCGACGGGACGATGATCGCGATGACGGGCACGGGTTCGAACCACCCGATGGACTGGGTCATCGGCGCCGGCCGCATCGTGGTGATGGACCACGTGGGCGACGGCACCTTCGGCGTCCCGCGCACCCTCTACGCCGCGCCGCCCGGGCAGCTGGCGTACTACCCGGCGTTCAGCCCCGACGGCGCGTGGGTCGCCTTCAACGTCAGCACGGAGGACGGCTACGACGACGCCACGGCGCAGCTCTGGGTGGCATCCGTCGACGGGAGCACCGTGGTGCCCCTCACCGCTGCCAACCAGGGCGACGGGCTCTACAACTCCTGGCCGCGCTGGGGCCCGCTTCCCGACGACGACATCATGTGGCTGGCGTTCAGCTCCCGCCGCACCTACGGAAACCGCACCAGCGGCAATCCCCAGGTGTGGATCACCGCGTTCGACGGCGAGGCGGCCCGGCAGGGCGCGGACCCGTCGTGGCCGGCGTTCTGGCTTCCGGGACAGGACCCCGCCCAGGGCAACCACATCCCCATGTGGGTGGAATGACGCGCTCCGGAAGCGTGCTCGCGGGCCTCGCGCTCACGGTGACCGCCGGCTGCGGCGGGGGCCCCGCCACGCCGGACGATCGGGTCGCGGGCGCAAGCCTTTGGGCGGGCCCGCCCGGCATGGGGTACGTCTTCCTGCGGGTCCTCCCCGACGCGGACACCACGACGGGCACGGACACCGCGACGGACACGGACACCGCGACGGGCACGGAGGTCCGGGTCGACCGGGACCGCCCGCTGTTGCTGCACACGCGCGCGGACCGCTGGGACATGCGCGTCGGCGAGCCGCGCTGGTCGCGGGGCACCCCCCTGACGTCATGGACCGCGGATCGCAGCGGCGGGTTCTCGCTCGCGGGGGTCCTGGTGATTCCAGGTCGCCCGGACGTGGGCGCAGAGCAGGACGGCACGCGCGTCGTCTCCGTCGACACCGTCACGACCTGGGGCGGCACCTTTCCGGACGTGCTCACCGTGGAGGTCGGTGCCGCCGCCCCAGGGCGCGACACCGGTGGCGACCCGGGTACGGCCGACACGGGCGTCATGGGCACCGGCGATCTCGCAACACCCCGCGGCACCTTCCAGTTCGCCCGCGATCTCGGCCCCGTCGCGCTCACGCTTCCCGACGGCCGATGGGAGCTCGTCCGCTGGGAGACCCTGCCGCCCGAGGCCACGACGACGGACCCGGCCACGGGTCGCTGAGACGGCCCGTCAGGGGCCGTCCGGCGGGTACGCCTCCGCGCCGCGCGCCGGTCGGGCCTGGCCGAGATGGAACTGCACGGCCAGCCGCACCCCGGCGCTCAAGCCCTCGGCGACCTCGGGGACATAGGGCGGGAACTCCCGGCGTTCACCGGACTGGGCGGCAGTCTGGAAGGCGCCGCCCAGCATCACGGCGATCGGGAGGCCCACCACCAGGTCGGCCCGCGGGCCGATCCGCACCTCCGCACCCGGCTCGACCTCCACGCCCCACAGCCGCGGCGCGTCGAACGCCGCCAGCTCCGGCGGCACGGCGACCACGTCCGCGGCCGCCGTGGGTGCCACGAGGGCGAGGCCCGACGACACCCGCGGACGCACCGCGGACGTCGGCAGGAACGCGGCCGTGACCCGCGGGCCGGTGCTCCACGCCATGCCCGGCTCCGAACGCGCCGGCGAGGCGGTGTCCGGCTGGCCGACGGTCATGCCGTCGATGTCCAGCTCCACGCCGCTCGGTGTCACGGCGAACTGCCAGCCCACGTCGAGCCAGGGCAGCACGCCGTAGCTGGCGGAGAGCCCGAACACCGCACCCTGGCGGGTCCGCACGAACTGCACCGACTGGGCGTCGACCACGACGAGGGACGCCGCCCCCGCCGGGTCGGTGTCGGTGTCGTAGGCGTAGCGACCATGGTAGCCCGTGGCGAACGGACCGCGTCCGAAGCCGAGCGCGGGCTGCACGAGCACCTGGCCACGACGCCCGGCCTCGCGGGTGCGCCAGTCCGACAGCGACAGGCCGCTGTTCTTGTAGCGGAGGTAGGTGGACGCCTTCATGCCGAGGCGCTCCCACGGCGCCTGTCCCTCGCCGCGGTCCTGCGACACGAGGTCCTCCGCCGTGAGCGCGCGCTGCTCCGCGAGCTGCACGCCGCGGGCATCCTTCACCGAGCGCACCTCGCTCTCGATGGCGTCCAGCTCCTTGCGCGCGTAGGCCCGCTCGTTCTCCCGCAGCTCCCGGCTCTCCGGCGTCCGGCGGATGTCGATCTCGGCGTAGTCGCCGGCCACGGCCGAGTCGAGGATCTGGATCAGCCCGTCGACCAGCTCCGCATCCACCTCGGAGAACGGCTCGGAAGGAAAGGCCACGACCTCCCGGGCGGCCGACACGTCCACCACCACGAAGGTCACCGTCGAGACCGTCCCACTCGTCTCGACGCGGCCGGTCACGGCCCACGGCACCCCCAGGCGCTCGCCCAGCACCTGCGCGCACCCGACGTGCTCCCCCGCGGGGCAGGACTTCACGTAGACCCGCGCGTCGTAGTCGGGAAACCGCGGAACCTCCTCGACACGGTGCGTCTCGTAGGCCGGATTGCGTGCGAGACGGCGCGCCAGCACCTGCTCCAGCGCCCGGGCCGTCAGCCGCGACGCGGGATCCTGGGCCTCGAAGGCGGACACGAGGAGCGGCGTGGCGGCCGTCGCCGGGCGGGTCAGCAGGAACAGCGCGAGCAGGGGGGACACCCCCCGAGTGTAGCAGCATCCCGCGTGGACGCCACCGCGTCCGCCGGTGAGGAGGGAGCATGCACGCACTGTACCTTCTCCTCGCCTGCACCCCGGACCCGGCCCTGACGCGGGAGGACGGCGTCGACACCGCGCACGACCCTGCCGGCGGGCCCGACGACACGGCGGGCGGTGCGCCCGGGCGCACCGACTGGACGCTGCTCCTCTACATGGACGCCGACAACGACCTCGAGAACTACGTGGCGCACGACTTCGAGGAGCTGGAATCCGGCCTCGCCGCGGCGGACGGCGCCCGCCTGACGGTGCTGGTGCAGGTGGACCGCGCCGACGGGTACGCGGACGATGACGGGGACTGGACCGGCACGCGACGCTACCGCATCCGGGGCGACACCGACCCGGACCACCGGGCGTCCGAGCTCCTCGAGGACCTCGGCGAGGTCGACATGGGCGACCCCGACACCCTGGCCGCGTTCCTGGCCTGGGGCGACCGCACCGCGCCCGCCACGCACACCGCGCTGGTGCTGTGGAACCATGGCACGTCGTGGTCCCGTCCCGATCCCCGTGGGGCGGAGGGGGGCCCGCCCCCCTCCGCAACGCCTCCCCCGGGCATCGCGTGGGATGACCAGTCCCAGCGGGAGATCTCCATCGCGGAGGGCGACCTGGCGCGCGCGCTCGCGGGCCGCGGGGCGGGACCCCTGGACCTGCTGGCCTTCGACGCCTGCAACATGGGCGCCTGGGAGATCGCGCACGATCTCGCGCCCTACGCGGCGTGGATGGTGGCGGCCGAGACCTGGGTCGGCGGAGAGGGGCTCATGTACACGCCGTGGCTGCCTTCGCTCGCCCGCGGTGCCTCCCCGCGCGAGGCGGCGCTGCAGGCCGCGCAGGACGCGGTGGAGCAGGGCGGCGAGCGCACCTACGCGGCCTACGAGCTGGCCCGTGTCGCCGGACTGGACGCGGCGCTCGACGGGCTCGCCGGCGCCGCGCTGGAGGACCCCGACGTGCTGGACGCGTTCCTGGCCGCGCGACGGGACACGCGGGGCGCCGAGCGGGAGCGCTTCGCGTACCTCGATGTGGCCGACCTGGCGCGGCAGCTCGCGCTGCACCCGCGCGTCGCGGACCACGCGCCGGGGTTGGAGGCCGCCCGGGCGTCGCTCGTGGCGGGAAGCTGGACGGCCCCGGAGGATGACTGGCTGGGCGGCGTGGCGGTCTACGCGGACACCTGGGTGCTGCCCCGCTACGCCCGCGGCTCCTGGGCGCGCGCCACCCGCTGGGACGAGCTTCTGACCGCGATCGCCGCCCGCGAGGGCCAGGCCCGCTGAGCCCGCCGCCACCCGGGGGCGTTGCGGGGGGTGGGTAGCCCCCCGCCCCAGGCGCACCTAGTCGAACGGCTCCCCGCGGACCCAGGCGCGGTACCGCGCGGAGGTGGTGGGGTCCACGTCGAGCACGACCCATTCCGGCAACGCGTAGGGATGGGCGGCGTGGGCGGCGGCCGCCACGACGTCGCCGCGCTCGGCGGCGAACTTCACGACGAGCAGGCTCTCCGTGTCCTCGCAGCGCTTGCCCTCCCAGGTGTAGAGGGAGCGCACCGCGGGCAGGATGTTCACGCACGCCGCGCCGGCGTCGAGGAGGGCGCGCGCGAGGGCGTCCGCATCACCCGGGGCGCAGGTGCACAACGCGATCCGCATCGGTGTGCCGTAACCCGTGCTATGACGCCCTCCATGACGAACCCCGCGACCGTGCTGTGCCCCACCTGCGGGGCGACCACCGCTCCCCCGACCTGCACGGCGTGCCAGGCGCCCGCGTGGCTGGACGGGCGATGGGCACTCGTACGGCCGCAGGCACGCGGCGCGTCCGCCACGCGCTGGGACGGGTGGGACGCCGCGGGCGCGCGTCCGGTGGAGGTGGTGAGCCTCAACGCGCCGTGGCTGACCCCGGAGGCGCGCGTCCGGCTGCTCATCGAGGCGCCCCTGTGGGCCGGCATCGAGGCGCCGCTCGCGACCTGCGTGCACGGTCACGGCGCGGCGGCCGTGGTGCACGTGGTGTTCGCGGCGCGCACGCGACCGACCCTCGCCGAGCGCATCGACCCGTCACGACGCGCGCCCCCTCCGGGCGCAGACGAGATCGACGTCCTGCTCGATTCCGTCGCCGAGGCCCTCGGGGCGCTTCACGGCGCGACTCCCCCGCGCGCCTGGGGGGCCCTGACGCCCGCCCAGCTCGTGCAGGGGGAGCGCTGGGAGATCCGCGCGCCCATCCACGCGCTCGGGGTGCTGGCGGACGCCGGCATCCCGCTCGGCCTCGAACCGGACGCGCTCGCGTGGCAGGCGCCCGAACGCCTGGCCGGTGCGCCCGCGCATCCCACCGGGGACGTGTACGCGCTCGCCAACCTGGTGCTCGCGCTGCGCGGCGACGCAGCCACGAACGCTCCGGCGGAGCGGGACGGCACCCGCGAGGAGCAGCTCTGGCGCTCCGGCTGGCCACCCGCCGTGCAGGCCGTGGTGCGCGCGTGCCTGGCACCGGAGCCGGCGCGACGCCCCCGCGATGCGTCCGACCTGCTGGCGCGGCTCACCGAGGCGCGCCGCGCCCCGACGGAGCCGGGCGGGGCCCTGGCGTTCCTGGACGGCCCCGACCGCGCCCGGGACCTCGCCGACGCCCTGGCCGCGCCACCCGCCCCGCCCCGGCGCGTGCCCGCGCGCGGGGTCGCGCTCGCGGCCGGCGCCGTGCTGGCGGCGGGCCTCGGGTGGACGGCCCTCTCCTCGCCGGAGCCGGAATCCGCCCCGGACGCGGCCGACCCGACGCCCGCGCCCGCCGTGGCGGACACCTGGGAGACCCGCCTGGCCGCTCTCCCCGCGGACGCTCCCGACTCCCGCGTGGCCGAGCTGCGCGGGGAGATCCGGGCCGCCGCCGAGGCCTCGGCCGCGCCTTCCGCGCGCGCGCGTGCCCGCGCGGCCGAGGCGACGCTCGCCCTGCGCGTCGGCGATGACACCGGCGCATGGTCCGCCTGGCGCGAGGCCTGCGCCACGGATCCCCTCCTGTGCGCGCCGCTCGGCCACGCCATCGTCGACGGCCGCCTCGGCGCCGCGACGCTCGCCGAGGGTGTGGACGCGCTCGGGCGCGCCTGCGCCGCCGGTGACACCGAGGCCTGCGCGCGCCAGGCGCGCGTGGAGATGCGGCTCGCCGGGCCGGCCCGCGTCGAGATCCACGACGGGCTCGCCCGCGCCTGCCTGGACTCGGGGGGCGACACCGACCCCGCCTGCTGGCGGACCGCACGCCTCGACCTCGCGGAGGACCCCGCCACGGCCACCGCCCGCCTCGGCGCGCTGTGCGCCGATCGCCGCGGTCCCGCATGCGGCTGGCAGGCCGAGGGACTCCGGCGGCTCGGGGACACCGCCGCGGCGCGCCGCATCGCGTCCGACTCCTGCGGCGACACCGATCCGCACGCCTGCGTCGTGCTGGCGCAGCTGGGCACCGAACCCGCCGCGGCCTCCGCGGACGGGGCCACCAGCCCCCGCAAGGCGTCGAGCAAGGGCAAAAAGGGTCGCAAGGGCAGGAAGCCGCGCGCCGGTGCACCGACCGGAGACACCGCGAGCGGCCCGACGATGTCCGACGCGCTTCGCACCTCGCTCGGAAAGGCCTGCGACGCCGGCGAGGGCGATGCATGCGCCATGGTCGCGAAGGGAGCCCCGGTCGACGCGCGCGCGGAGCGCCTGGCGCAGGGCTGCCTCGCGGATTCGCCGCGCGCCTGCCGCAGCCTCGCGACGCTCGCCCGCGAGGACCGCGCGTGGACCACGACCCTGTCCGCGTCCACGCGGGACGCGCTGGCGGCCGCGGGTGCCGGCGACGTGTCCGTGCTCCTGCGACGCGCCGCCCTGCTCGGCGACTCCGACGCCCGCACCGCGCTGGCGGAGCGTGTTCCGACCACGCGGGCGTGGCTGGGCGTCGCGGTCGACTCCTGCGTCGAGGGCGCGCGTGCGCTGGCGGGCGACGGGACGGGGACCCACGGCGCGCGCAAGGGACGGAAGGGCAAGCCGTCCACCGCGTCGTCGCGCCCGTCCTCCGGCGGCGCGGCGCGGGCCTCGGCCTGCCGCGTCGCCCTGGCGCGGGTACGCGCCGACCGCCCGGCCGACCTTCCCGAGCTGCCGGTGGTGCTGCGTCGCGGCGTGCTCACGCGCGCGTGCATCGCGGGCGAATCGAGCGCCTGCGAGGACCTGGGGACACAGGCGCGTCAGGACCCCTACCTTCCCGACGCGGCCGCCCTCCGGGGGGCCCTCAAGCGCGCGTGCGACGGCGAGCACCCCGGGGCCTGCGTGGCGCACGGGATCCTGCTGACGCACGGCATCGGCGGAAAGGTCGACCGCAAGGGGGGAGACCGCAGCCTCGACACGGCCTGCAAGGCCGACGCATCCTCCTGCGCCACGGTGCCTCCCCCCGCCGAGCCGGGAGCGGCGCTCGGCCTGCGCGCGCCCCCGGAGCCGCCCGGCGCGGCTGCCGACCCGGTCGTCCTCACCCGCTGCGGAGAGCGCTGGGACGCCGCGGACTGCGCGGGTCCCGTGGCGCACTTGCTGCGCACGACGACCGACACCCGGACGGCGCGCAAGGCGCGCACGCTGCTCACCCGGCGCTGCGAAGCGGCCGGAAGCCCCGCCGAGCAACACGCATGCACCGTGCTGGGGTGGGCCCAGCGCAATGGCATCGGGGGTTCGACCGACCGTGCGCGGGCCCGACGCACATGGGCGACCGCCTGCGAGCACGGCCACGGAGACACCCTCGCCTGCCGGAACCTCGCTGCGATGACGTGGCAGGAGGCGCCCGCGGAGACGCTGCACCGGCTGATCGGATCGGACACGGCGGCGTGGGCCGAGATGGTTCGCCTGCGTCCGACCCTCGCGGAGCGGACCGAGCCCGGCCGCTAGCCCCGACAGCCGGCTAGCGACGCCCGGCACCCCGCACGCGGATCACGGGCCCGTCCGCGAGCCAGAAGGCGAGGCCCCACGGAAGCTCGACGGCCATCGCGGCCTCGACCTCCACAATCGGCCACCCGTCGTGCTGTGCGGCCCGCACGACGAACCGCGGCGTCCCCGTCGCGCGGACCGCGGGTGACTCGGAGGACCACGCCGCCTGTACGGCGGCACGCACCGTCCCCTCCGGCGCGGGGTCGACCCGCAGGGCGCCTGAGGGACCCGCAGCAGGCCCGACCGCGCGCACCCCCGCGACCGCGGCCCGATGCAGCGCGGCGCGCGTGCGGAGCCAGGCCACTCCATCCGCGTGCAGCCCCGCCACGAGCACCATGGCGACCAGCACCGCGACGACCGCGGAGCTTCCCCGGCGCACCGCCGGCGTCACGGGACACGCTCCAGCGGCCACCCGTCCGCGACCTCGCCGAACATGTCGGAGAGCGCCGCGGCGTCCGGCGAGTCGAGGGCCACCCCGCCTCCCTGCGCCAGACCGGCCACGAACCCGCGACCATCCCCGACACCGAGGACGCTCGTCGCGACCCGGGCCCGCCCGGCCATCCCGCGGGCCGCCGCCACCGCCTCGCGCACGATGCGCGCGGGCGTGCGCGGACCGTCCACCCGCACCTCCCGCATGCGTTGCTCGACGTAGCGTTGGCGCGCGCGCGACCGACCCGAGGAGGCTGGCACCTCCGCCACCGGGGTCGCGGCCACGACGACCAGCGCCCGCGTGCCCGGAGCGGGTCCGTCGGCCGCGTCGAACATGCGCCCGGCGAGGGCCAACGCGGGGGAAGGGTCCACACCGGTCTCGTCCGCGTACAGGCGCGGCATGGTCGGGTAACAACCCCCGCGCGGACGTTGGAAGTCATCCACGCGCCGCCCGACGTGGGGCAGGCAGCCCCCCGCGCGACCGCCACGCAGCCCGGCGCGGCTCAATCGCTCGAGCCCCTTCCAGCGCGCCGAGATGCGGGCGTGGCGAAGCTCCTCGGCGACCCGCTGCAGGGGTGTGACCTCCCAGGCGTAGCCGCCTCCGAAGAGAACCAGCCCGACGCGGTCCTCGGCGTGGGGCGCGTGGCCCATGCGCGCCAGGAGGGACAACAGCGCGGCACGCAGCTGGGAGAACCCGCGCGGCGTCCAACCGCGGGAGGCCTCCACGGCGACGATGACGTGCACCGACGCGGCCTGCGCGGAGGCGTGCGCGTCCGACACGTGCGGCCCGGCGACGTGGACACGCCAGGCGACGGCGCCGTCCCGCGGCACGCGCGCAGCCTCCACCGAGGCAAGAGGCGCCGCGAGGCCCGCGCTCCCGCTGGCCACCGCGACCGACAGCGATGCGGCGCCTTCGTCACGCCCGGTCCCGGCGAGCACCGCACGACCCGCTTCCGCGGCGAGACCCGCCGCCGCCTCGGCCTCGACCGCCGCCTGCGCATCGACCCGCGCCCGGAGGTCCCGCGCCACGGCGCCCACCCCGAGGGTCCACGCGACGAGGACCACCGCGCCTGCCGCCAGCGCGCCACGGCCGCGCAGCCACGTCTCCCCGGTCACCGACGGTCCCGCCGTCAGGGCGCGGCGGGCGCCTGCCCCGCGGACGGCGCGGCCGCCGACGGTGCGGCGGCCGACGGTGCGGCAGGTGCCGCTGTCGGCGCCACCGGCGCGGCAACGGACGGCGCAGGCACGACATACGTCGCGGCCGGCCAGACCGGCGCCACGCCCGGCACCGGGGTGGGCACCCAGTTCGGGGGAAGCGGCGGCCCGTACACGGCGGGCGCCGCGGAGGCCTTCGGCGCGGCGGGCATGGACGGCGACGGCGCGACGACGGTGCCCGGGGCCGGCGCGGTACCGGGAGCCGCAGGACCGTACGCGGGGGTCGCGGACGCCGGTCCCGCGGCCGGCGCGGCCGTCAGCGCCGCCGTTCCCGTCGGGACACCCGTCGGCGCGGAGGGTGCAGGGGCGGGCGTGGTCTCCGGCACGCCGGACGCCACGGGTGCGGTCTCCGCGGGGGCCGGGACCGCGCGGTCCGGTCCCGCCGCCGGGAACAGCAGCATCCCCGCCGCGATGCCGAACCCCACCACCGCCACGCCGAGCGCCGCCCGACGGAGCCGCTCCCGGGACCCGTCCAGCTCCCGACGCACGACCGCCAGGTCCGGGTCGCCCGGCGCGAGCTCGGCGAGCACGCCGGCGAGCCGCACGGCCCCCGCGCGGTCCGCGATGAGCAGGACCTCCATCCACGCCTCGACGCCTTCCGAGAGCGGAGGCGCCACCCGCGCGTCCTGGGCGACCTCGGCGGCACGCCCCGGAAGCCGCGCCTCGAGCATCTGCGCGAGCGTCCGCGCCACGTCGGAGGGGAAATTCATGCGACCCCCCTAATCCTCCACGAGCAGCCCCGCTCCCGGATCGTCCGGGTGCACCGGCGACACCCGCGCCACGCGGCCCTCCTCCGCGGCAGCCTCCCGCGCGAGCCAGTCCGCGAGGCACGCCGCCTGCACGGACGGATCCAGATCGGCGCCGGCCACGGCGCGTCGTCGCTCTCCCAGGGCGCGCACGAGGATCGCCGCCGACGCGCTCACGTTGAGCGAGCCGGTCAGCCCGTGCATCGGGATGCACACCGCGCCGTCCGCGAGCGCCCGCGCGCGGTCGCTCACCCCGAGCAGCTCGCTGCCGAGCACGAGTGCCAACGGCCCGTCGACCGGCACCTCCTCGGGGGACCACGCACCCGGCCGCAGATCCGCGATCACGATGCGGAACCCCCGCGCGCGCAGCTCCGCCACGGACTCGTCGAGGGTGGCGAACGTACGGCGTGCGACCCATCGCTCGGCGCCCCGGGCGGCCCCGCGGCTCGGACGCGAGAATCCCCCCGTGACGAGGTGCACCTCGTGGATGCCGAAGGCCTCGCAGGAGCGCAGGATGGCGCTGACGTTGTGGCGACGCCGCACGGTCTCGCACACCACGACGATGGACCCGAGCCTGCGCCCCAAGGCCTCGCGGAGACGAGCGGTGCGCGCGTCCCGTGGCTCCCCGCGCAGGCTGGGGCGGAGGGGGGCATCCCCCTCGCGGCCGCCGCCTGGCGGCGACCTCCGGGGGCGGGGTCCGGTGTTCGCCGAGTCCGGCTCGGCGCCGCCTTCGGCGGACGCGTCCTCCCCGCGCTCGCCGCTCGAGGCCCCGGGCGGGGCCGGCCGCGGCGGCGCGCCCTCCGCAACGCCTCCCCCGCTCACGCCTTCGGAGCCTTCGGCAGCACGATCGTCGGCTCGGTGCGGCGGCGGCGGTAGAGCAGCACCGTGCGGCCGATCACCTGCGCGACGGCGGCCTTGCAGGCGCCCGACAGCTCCCGCGCGACGTGGTCGACCTCCTCGAGGCATCCGTCGCCGAGCTTGACCTTCACCAGCTCGTGATGCTCCAGTTCCGCGTCGGTCTTGGCGCGGACGGCGTCGCTGAGGCCCTCCCGGCCCAGCTGCACGACGGGGGAGAGGGCGTGCCCGAGGGCCCGGAGGTGTCGCTTCTGCTTGCCGGTGAGTTCCATGGCCGCGCGACTATCGCACCACGGGCGCGAGGCCCACGATCACCGGCACCGGCTCCAGGTTGGACAGCCCGCGCGACCATCCCGGCAGCGCGATGTGGAATCCCGTGCTCGATCCTCCGTCGAAGGCCATGGCGTCGACGCAGCCGAGGCCGCCCATGACGGTGGCCAGCTCATCGAGCGTCAGCCCGTTCGTGTGGGTGTCGGTCACGAGGAACACGAGCCGGCCTCCGCGATCGATGCAGGCGGCCGTGCGGCGATCGACGGTCCACGCGTCGAAGCCCCGGCCCCCCGTACGGAGGTAGGCGTAGACGCGCCCCCCCGAGAGCAGCGCGGGGAAGCCCTGGAAGGCCTGCACGGCATCCCCGAGCGGCGCGCGCTTCCGGTTGACGATCCGCGCCCGCCCGTCCGCGCCGACGAGGAAGTGCGCCGCCCGGTGGCGCGCCTGCGGGCTGCGGCGCACGCCGTCGCTGATGACGACGCCGAGCGGCCCGTCGTCGGTGAAGTAGGCGGCGTTGAAGGCCACCGCCAGGCCCGCCTGCCGCGCCAGGTCCTCCACCGAATCGCGCGACCAGTCCGCACGCCCCCACACCCGCGGTCGCCAGGCGGACATGTCCACACGGACCGCGAGAAGGCCCACGACGTGCGGGTTGGGGGCACGCCGCACCGCCAGGTCCTTGCTGACCAGGCCCGCCGCCCGCGCCACCCACGGCGGCGCGGACTCCGCGAGCAGGAACATGTCCCGCACGCCCCAGTTCCGGCGATCGGCCAGCACCACCGGGACCTCGTGCCACGCGCCCGCGCGGTCGGCCCACTGCATCGGCCCCACGCCCGCGAGCGTGCGCCCGACCACCCGAAGCACGTCGAGGAACGCACCGGACACCACCGCCGCGACGGCCGCGGCGAGCCCCCCTACGACCAGCGCGCGTCGGCGCCACGGCGTGGCGGTCGCCCACGCGCCGAGCCGCGCCAGGCGGCCGGCCCGCACCGACGGCCCGACCGCCTCCGCGCCCGGGTTAGGCGCGGACATGGCGAAACCCCGGCACATCGTGCTCATCGTCGCGGATTCCCTGCGCTGGGACGCCGTGCACGGGGTGCCCGGGGGCGTTGCGGGGGGCGGGCAAAGCCCCCCGCCCCAGGATCTTCCGGCGTGTGCGGAGCGCGGCGCGACCTTCCTCGGCGCGCGGTCCGCCGGATGCTGGACGGTGCCGGCCACCGCCTCCCTGTTCACCGGACTGCTGCCCCACGAGCACGGCGCGGACGCGCAGACCCGCGGCCTGCGGCGCGACCTCCCGACCCTGGCGGAGCGGATGGACGCGCTCGGCTACCGCCCGCACCAGGTGACCGCGAACCCCACGACGACCGACGTGTTCGGCCTGGACCGCGGGTTCCGCTCGGTGCGTCGCGCCTGGAGCGGCGTGCCCGCGCACTACCGGCGCATCCACGAGGCGCTGGTGCTCCTGGGGCGCCCGCGCCTGCGCGCCCGCGTGTTCGCCGGCGACTGGGTGGCCGGACGGATGGCGGAGGACGTCGAGGCCGCGAAGACGTGGCTCCAGTCGCTCGCGGGCGAGGTGTTCACCCGGGCGCGCGCGGTCATCGCGGAGGAGGAGGCGCAGGGCCACGGGACCTTCCTGTTCCTGAACCTGATGGAGACGCACTTTCCCTACCACGTCGCCGCGACCTTCGAGACGACGGCCGACGGACCCGTCGCTGCGACCCGCGAGCTGGCGTCGCTCTTCCACCTCGTGAACCAGACCTGGCTCACGACGGGCCGGCAACCTGGCGGCCCGGAGGCCATGGAGACGCTGCGCGCCCGGCAACGCCTGGCGTGGCGCCGGCTGGCGCCGCAGCTCGACGCCTTCGCGGCGGAGCTGCACGACGCGGGATGCCTGGTGGTGGTGTGCTCCGACCACGGGGAGGCCTTCGGGGACGGCGGCTGGTACTACCACTTCTCCAACGTGACCGAGGCCGGCAACCGGATGATGCTGCAGTGGCTCTCCCCGGACGGGCGTCACGCGCGGCGCACCGTCGCCACGCCGATCTGCGGCGCGGACCTCTTCCACGGCCTGCTGCTCGAGGCGGGCGCGCCCGACGCGACGTTCCACCCCGTCGTGACGCCCGAGCGGAGCCTGCCGGTCGTGCAGAGCACCTGGTACGACCGCCAGGGCCGCACGCTCCCGGCGTTCCGTGCCAACCAGCTGGCCTTCGTGCACGGCGACACGCGCTGGCGGCTGTCCCGCGGCGCGTGGTCCCGTGCGCCCGTCGGCGACGATGACGCCGGATGGACCGACCTGGGCGCGGGGGTCGACCCGCTCGAGGAGGGCCTGCTCGACGACGCGCATCTCCCGCGCCGGCGCGCGATCCGCGACGACTTCCTCGCCTACGGCGCGCGCGTGGGCGGAGCGTGACACCGGTCCCGCCCGACGATCGGGCCGGTTCCATCCTCCGACGGCTCCGCGCGCCGCTCGCCGCGCTGCTCGCCATCACGGTGCTGGGCACGACCGGCTATCGGCTGCTGGAGGGCTGGAGCTGGCTCGACTCCGCGTGGATGGTGGTCATCACGCTCACCACCATCGGGTACGGGGAGGTCCACCCGCTCTCGGAGGCCGGGCGTGTGTTCACGCTCGTCCTCATCATGGGCGGGGTCTCGTTCGCGAGCTGGGCGCTGTCGCAGGCCGCGGGCTATGCCTTTTCCGGGGATCTCCAGCGGGACCTGCGCGCCCGCCAGCTCCGGAGGCGCGTGCAGCAGCTCGACGGACACTACCTGGTCGCAGGCTACGGACGCACGGGCCGGGAGGTCGCGGCGGACCTGGTCCACGCCGGTGCCCGCGTCGTCGTCCTGGAATCGGACCCGATCGGGGTCGTCGCCGCACGCGAGGACGGCATGCTGGTGATCGAGGGCGACGCGACGAGCGACACGAGCCTGCGCCGCGCGGGTGTGGAGCGCGCCGCGGGACTCGCCGCGACCACGGCGTCCGATGCGGTCAACGTCTTCATCGTGCTCTCGGCGCGCCAGCTCAACCGCACGATGCGCATCCTGGCCCGCGTGGACCACGCGGAGAACGAGTCGAAGGCGCGCCACGCGGGCGCGGACGGCGTCGTCCGCCCGCACGCCATCGGCGGCACCACCATCGCCCACGCGCTGGTGCGTCCCGGCGCGGCCGACTTCGTCGCGAAGGCACTCACGCGCGCCCACCCGGACCTGTCCGTGGAGGATGTCCGCGTGCGCAGCGACGCCTTCGTGGGACCGCTGGGCGCGTTGGCCCTGCGCGAGCGTTTCCACGTCCTCGTCGTCGCCATCCAGCGCGCGGACGGGACCCTGGAGCCCACGCCCGGCGACGACGCGCGGGTGGATCCGGGCGACCTCGTCGTCGTGATCGGAAAGCCCGCCGCGATCGCCAGGATGCGCGCCGCCGCCGAACGCGACGCGTAGCGGCCCGTCCGCCTCAGCGTCCCTCGGCGTACCCGCCGTGCGCCGTGCAGTCGACCGAAGCGTCGACGGCGCAGGACACCCCGTCGGGCAGCGGCTCGCCCCGCACCCGCGCGGCGAGCCAATCGAGCTGGTACGGGAGGCTCTGCACCGCGCCCTCGGTGTGCCCCGCACCCGCGCAGGACAGGTAGTCCACGTCGTACCCGGCATCGCAAAGCTCCGGCACGGACGCCTCCACCACGTCGGCCACGACGAGATCGTCCGCCTCGCCGACGACCACGAGCACCGGCGCGTCGGAGGTCCGCGGGAGGGCACTCCGCGCGAGGTCGCCCATGCCGAGGTAGCACGCCCAAGGGTCGAGGCCGTCGAGCGCGCCGACCTGCGCTGCCGCGAGCACGGAGGGGGCAAAGAGGCCCTCCAGCGTGTCCACCCCCGCGACCGAGGGGTAGTCGCCGCACGACGCCATCATCTCGCCGGGGAGGGCCTCCGCGATGGAGGCCACGAGCACCTCGTCGAGCGCGTGACCCGGCACCGCGTACCAGCCGTGCTGTGCGACCCAGCCCGCCACAAGGCCCATGCTGGCGGGAATCGGCGCACGGAGCGCCGCCCGCGCGAGCCCCGTCAGGTCCGTCGGCGGCACCAGCGCCGCGGTGCCGAGCACCGTCAGTTCCGGCGCGTACGACGGCTGATAGCGCTCGGCCCACAGGGCGGCGAAGCCGCCCTCCGACGCACCCCAGAGCACGGTGCGTCCCGGGTCGGGCTCCGCACCGGAGCCTGCCGAGGCGGCGAGCCGCAGCGCGGCGCGCCCTGCGTCGAGTGTCGCGACGGCCGTGGCCTCCGGCACCAGGTAGGGATGCAAGATCCCCGACGGCGCCCCGAAGCCGTTCATGCCGAGGTAGTCGGGCGCCGCCACGGCGTAGCCCATCGCCGCGAAGATGACATCGAAGCCGTTCTCGCGGAGGCCCCCCGCCGAGGGGGCGCACGCATCGGTGAAGCCGCTCGTGCCGTGCGGCGCGATCAGGAGCGGCACCGACCCACCCTCGGGCATCACCGGAAGCGCCACGACCATGGTGGCCTCGACCGGCTGCCCGCGGTCCTGCGTGACGTACCGGACGCGCCACGCCTGTACGTCGTAGGGCAGCGGCACGTACTGTCCGTAGCCGTAGGAGGTGAGCAGCGCGTCGATGACGGGCGCGCGCAGGCTCAGGTCGTCGGCGGGCTCGGCGTACACCACCTCGCCCATGCCATCGATGAGCACCCAGTCGTACGGTTCCATGCCGCAGCCGCCCGTCGGAAGGTCGGGCACGACGGCGGCGGGGTCGGCGACGCGCCCCTCCGGGGATTGACAGGCGAGGAAGAGGAGCCACGGCATTCCCCCGCGATAGCACGCCGGGACGCGATCCTCAGGCCTTCGGCGCCGCCTTGCGCTCCGCGACGGCCTGCCGTGCGCGCGCCAGGTAGTCCTGGAACACCGCGTTGTCCGGCTCGAGCTGGATCGCGAACCCGATCTGCATGACCGCGCTCGCGGCATCCCCCGCGTGGAAGGCCTGCAGGCCTCGACGCCAGAAGGCATCGGCACGGGGCGTCTTCGCGGCACGCGACGGGTCGGCGCGGACCTGCGCCTCGGCCGCCACCGCGCGGCGCGACTCCTCCGCGAGCCGCACGGCCCCCGCCTTGCGCTCCGCGTCGTAGGCGGCCCGGGTCTCGGGGTCACGGAGCGTCCGGTGGGCCTCTCCGATGGCCCGGAAGACCGCGTTGGCCTGGATCTTGAACTCCGGCGACGCCCCGACCGAGAGGCGGTCCGGGTGCAGACGCCGGCTCACGGCGCGAAACGCGCCCTCCACCGCGTCCTGGGGTGCGTCCGCCGGAAGGCCGAGCAGCGCGTAGCAGTCGATCTCGGAGAGCACCTCGTGCAACGTCTCGACCTCGATGCGCTCGCGAAGACGCGGATCCATGGACTACATCAGCTCCTGACCCGGCGTATCCTCGAAGCGGGAGCGGTCGACCTCCTCACGACTGCCGACCCCGCTCGCGCACGATTCGATGCGCACGGAATGGGCGCGCCCGGCGCGGTCGTCGCGCGCCTCCACGCTGAGGATGCCGTCGGCGTCGAGCGAGAAGGTCACGCGTACGCGCACCTGCCCGCGCGGCAGCGCCGGCAGGTCGGAGAGGACGAACTCCCCGAGCAGGGTGTTCTCCTCCACCATGCGTCCCTCGCCCTGGTACACGGCGACGCGCACCTCGGTCTGCTCGTCGAAGGCGGTGTGGAACAGCTTGCTGGCATCCGTCGGCACCGCCGTGTTGCGCGGGATCAGGACCTCGCAGAACCCGCCCATCGTGCGGATCCCGAGCGACTGCGGGGTCACGTCGAGCAGCACCGAGGACTCGGCGTGCGCGTCCGTGAGCGCGTGGGCCTGGATGGCGGCCCCGACGGCGACGACGGCGTCCGCGTCGACTCCCTCGGCGGGGACGCGCCCGAAGTACTGCTGCACCGTCTCCCGGATGACCGGCACCCGCGTCATGCCGCCGACCAGCAGCACGTGGTCGATCTGCCGGGCGTGAAGGCGCGCGTTCCGGAGGGCTTCGTCGCAGACGGCGAAGGTGCGCTGCACGAGGGGCATCACCCACGCCGTGAACGTGGCCCGGTCGAGCGTCGTCGCGAAGGCGTGCTCGGTGCCGTCGGGCGCGCGCCACGCCGCCGGCACCGACACCTCCACCTGCGTCGCGGTGGACAGCGCGATCTTGGCCTGCTCGGCGGCGTCGCGGAACTTCAGCCGCACCGCGCGCTGACCGGCGAGCGAGGTGCCGAGCTGGGCCTCGAACTGCTTGAGCAACTGCTCGGCCACCGCGTCGTCGAAGTCATCGCCGCCCAGGAAGGTGTCGCCGGCGGTGGAGAGCACCTCGTAGAAGTCCCCGTCGATGCGCAGGACGCTGACGTCGAAGGTGCCGCCGCCGAGATCATAGACCACGACGTACTGCTTGTGGTTCTTGCGGAAGCCGTACGCGAGCGCCGCGGCCGTCGGCTCGTTGAGGATGCGGAGGCACGAGAGCCCCGCGAGCTGGGCCGCCTCGCGGGTGGCCTGGCGCTGGGCGTCGTTGAAATACGCAGGCACCGTGATCACCGCGTGGGTGACGGGCTCGTTGAGCGCTGCTTCCGCGAGGCGCTTCATGTGGACGAGGACATGCGCGGACACCTCCTGCGGGGCCAGGATGCGCGCTTGCGCCCGGACCTTCACGGAGCCGTCATCGCCCTCGAGGATGCCGAAGCCGACCCCGGCCTTCATGCGCAGGACCTCGGGGGAGTTGTAGCGGCGACCGATGAGGCGCTTGGCGCTCGTCACGGTGCTCTCCGGCGCGTGCAGCGCCTGCCGGCGCGCGCGGTGACCCACGACGACCGTGTTGGCGTACCCGAAGGCCACCACCGACGGCTGGAGCGTTCGCCCCTCCGCATCGGCAAGGACGACCGGCACGCCGTTCTTCACGACCGCCACGACCGAGTTGCACGTTCCGAGATCGATGCCGACGGCGCGGGACATGGACGCGTCCTACCCCGCCATCACCCGTGCGTCAGCACGGCCACGAGGGAGTCGTGCAGCTGCGTGTTGGTCGCGAGTACGTCCGCCGCGCCCGGCACCCAGGGGCTGCCGTCCAGCCGGGTGATCCGGCCGCCGGCCTCCGTCACAAGCACGGCGCCGGCCGCGGTGTCCCACGGCTTGAGCCCGAACTCCCAGAAGAAATCCGCCTGACCGCGCGCCAGCACCGCCAGATCGAGGGCGGCGCTCCCGCTCCGGCGCACGCCACGGGTGGTGCGCAGCGCCCGCTCCACGAAGGAGAGGTAGAACGACGCCCGCTGCGCGACGTCGTAGGGGAACCCGGTGATGCCGAGGGCCTCGGCGGGCGTGGACGTCGACGACACCGCCAGGCGCGTGTCCCCGAGCCAGGCGCCGCCGCCCTGCCAGGCCAGGTAGCCGCGGTCGGACACGGCGTCGTGCACGCAGCCCACGAGCGGGCGGTCCCCGTCCACCAGCGCGAGACTGACGCACCACGCGGGGTAGCCGTGCACGAAGTTGGTGGTCCCGTCGAGCGGGTCGAGCACCCAGCGCAGGCCGGTGGTCACGCCGCCGCCCTCCTCACCCTGGACGGGCACGCCGGGACTCTCGCGCGCCATGCGCTCCCGCACGCGCGCCTCGCTGGCGAGGTCGCACTCGGTGACGAGGTCGATGGCACCCTTGCGATCGATGCGCTCCGGGCGTGCTCGCAGCAGGGACGCGGCGTCCCGCGCCACGTCCCGGGCCAGCCGCGCCGCCGCGGCGAGATCCGTCACGCGCCACCCCCGACACCGGGGGGAGGGGCGTTGCGGGGAGGGGTGTCCCCTCCCCGCCGAGGAGACTCGAGGATCAACGTGACCGGACCGTCGTTGACCAGCTCGACGGCCATGTCGGCGCCGAAACGACCGCTCTCGGCGCCCAGGCGCGCCACGAGCAGGTCCACGAGCGGCCGCGCCACGTCGGGGTGAGCGGCGCCGGAGAAGCCCGGCCGGCGTCCGCGGGCCGCGTCGCCGAGCAGGGTGAACTGGGACACGACGAGGATTCCGCCGCCGATGTCGCGCACCGAGCGGTCCATGCGGCCGGCCTCGTCCGGGAAGATGCGAAGGGTGGCGATCTTCTCCGCCATCCACGCCACGTCGTCGGGGGTGTCACCCGGGGCGACGCCCGCCAGCACGAGCAGCCCGCGCCCGATGGCGCCCACGCACGCGCCGTCGACGTCCACGCGCGCGCGCGCCACCCGCTGCAGGACGCAGCGCACTCAGCAGCCCGCGCAGGTCACGCGGCCGTTCTCCTCCGTGCACACCGCGCTGCAACCGCCGGACACGGTGAGCGCGCCGCGGCCGCGACCGATCTGCACCACGCAGGTCTGCATGCTGGTGAACGAGAGCGAGGTCGCGCCGGCGAACTCCGCGGCCTGGCCGTCCCCGCAGCGGATCCGCGCCTCCCGGCCCGGTGCGGAGACGCGTACCGCGAAGCTCCCGCCCACCTCGGCCGTGGTCGTCACCGGCGCGGGCGCCGGGGCCGCGGGCGCAGGCGAGGGCCGCGGGCGCGCCGTCGCCTGTGCCGACGGGCGGTAGGACGCTGCCGGCGCGGGTGCCGCGATCGGTGCGGACGGTGCCGGACGCGGCGCTGCACGCACCGGAGCCGCGGGCGCGGCCGGACGCGCGACAGGCGGCGGCACCGGCGGCGGTTGCACCGGCGCGGCGACCGCGGGCGCGGCGGCCTCCTCGGACGCGAGCGCTCGGGCGGCGGCGGCTGCGCGCGATGACGGCTCCGTGGCGTCCTCGCCTGCGCCGACGGCCACCGCGGCGGCCGGTGTCGCGGCTGGCACGGGGGCCGGCTCGGCGACCGGGGTCGCCGAGCCTCCGCGGCCAGCCAGGAACGCCCCGGCTCCGACGAGGACCAACAGCACGACTCCGCCCACCACGGCGAGCACGGTGTTGCGGTTTCCGCCCGCGCGCGCGATCCCCGGCGGCAACACGCCGCCCTGCGTGTCATCGAGCGCGGCGTGACCCGCCGACGCGAACGGGGAGGGCGCGAACGGGGACGCGGCCGGCGCGTTCGACGGGAAGCCCCCGCCAACCGGGCCCGTCACGTCGGACGCGCCGCGCGCCGGCGGCATCGCGGGCGGCCGGAACGACGGCGGAGCGCTGACCGGGGGCGCCGCGTGCGGCGGCGGTGCCGGCCGAGGCGGGGCGACGACCGGAGGCACCGGTCCGCGCGGCGGCGCGAAGGGTGGCGCGGCCGGCTGCGGCGCGGGGGCCGCGCGGGGGGGCGCGAACGGCGGAACCGGCGGCTGTGTCGGCGCGGCCGGGGCACGCGGGCGCGCGAAGGCCTCCGGCAAGGCCCCGCCGGGCAGGGTGGCCTCGGAGGGGTCGTAGTCCTGGGGGCGCGGCGCGGGCACCCGCGGCGGCGGCGCGGGACGGGACGGAGCGGGCGGCTCCGCACGGGCTCGCGGGCGCTGCGCCACCAGCTCGGCGGAGCGCTCCGGGTCGCGGGAGTCCTCGTCCTCCTCCGCCATCATGGCCGCGATGCGCTCCCGCGACCAGAACGCCGTGCTCTCGCCGCGGGCCGCGGGAGCCTGGCGCGCCGCCGGCCGCACGCCGCCCCCCGCGCCGAACGGACCCCGCACGGCCACAGGACCCCCGAGCTCCTCGCGCGCGGGGGTCGCCGGCGCCGCCACGACCTTGAGGCCCGCCTGCACCGCGCGCCACGCCCAACCCTCGAGTCCCTCGCCGGGGCACTGGGACGCGACCGACGCCAGCACGTTGGCGGCGTCGAGCGGCTGGGGGCGGTCCTCCGGGTAGAACGCCAGCACCGCGCAGAGGAAGCGCCGCACGTCCTCCACCCAGCGACGGCCCTCCACCGCGCGGAAGTCCATCCCGACGACGCGGTTGACGACCTCGTCGTCGTGCGCGTCCGCGTCGCGCGGCAGGTTTCCGAGCGGTGCGTCCCCGAGCATCCCGTGGAGCACCACGCCGAGCCCGTAGAGGTCGACGCTCGGGAGGTCCGGCCGGCCTTCGGGCGCGCGCGTGGCGCGCCGCGCCACGCCCCACCCCTCCAGCGACACCCGCCCGGTCTCGTCCACCCGCACGTCGGCGGGACGGATGTCCCCGTGCACCGCCTGGTCCTCCACGGCGATGCAGAGCACGTCCGCCAGCGCGCTGGCGATCTCCATGGCGGCCCGCAGCGGCGGACGCTCGCGCTCCATGAGCACGTCCAGCCCGTAGCCGGGCGCAGGCCCCTCGCCCGCGAGGATCTGCCCGTCGACGCCGGGTTCCCGCGTGTAATGCCAGCCGCTCACGGTCCTTCTCCCTCCGTCGTGCCGTCCTCCAGCACGCGCCGCAACGCCCCGTGCACCTGCGCGGGATCCGCCCGCCGGTGGGTGGCCGCCATCACGCGGCCCACCAGGAACCCTAGGATAGCCCGTTCTCCGGCCCGGTAGCGCGCCACCTCACCCGGATGCGCCCCGCAGGTGGCGCGCGCCACCGCGAGGACCTCGCCGGGATCGATTCCCGCGCCGTGGCACGCCAGGCAGGCGTCCACGTCGTGTCCATCCTCCGCCACCTCCGCCATCACGGCGCGCGCGGCCTCCCGAACGAGCCTTCCCTCCGCCACGCGCGCGAGTACGCACGCGAGCGCATCCCCGGCACCGGGGCCTCCCAGCGGCCGTCCCGCGCGCAGCCGCCGCACGCGCGGCCATTCGTCGCGAACCCACGCGAGGACCTGCACCGGATCCGCGCCAGCGCCGGTCGCAGCCGCGAGGAGTCGCGACTCCTCCTCCTGGGGCGGGGGGGCCTGGCCCCCCCGCAACGCCCCCCCGAGGCGCGCGGCGAGCACGTCCCGGGCGTCATCGACCCAGGCCGCCGGGATCGACCTGTGCGGCGGGCCGCCGCACAGGTCCGTCTCCACGCGCCAGCGGTGGCCCTCGCGCGGACGCAGCGGCCGCGACGTGCGGCCATCCCAGCCGCGGGTGTGCGGCGTCACCGCGCCACCCGCCGCGATCTCGGCCAGCTGGCGCGCGATCTCGGCGTCCACGGCGCGGCGCACGAAGCGGAAACTGTTGAGGTTCTTCAGCTCCACGCGCGCACCCGGCGCGCCGTCCGCGCCGCGCACGCTCACGTTGGCGTCGCAGCGCAGCTGGCCGCGCTCCATGGCGCCGCCGCACACGCCGGACGCCACGAGCGTCGCGTGGATCGCGCGCATCGTGGCCTCGGCGTCGGCACCGCAGCGGAGGACCGGCGCGGTCACGACCTCCACGAGCGCCATCCCCGCGCGCCCATCATCGACCTCGATCCCGCCGTCCACCTCGCGGGTGCGCGCCGCGTCCTCCTCGAGATGGATCCGGACGAGCGGCACGACACGCCCGTCCGGAAGCGCGACGCGCCCACCCGACCCGAGCGGCGGCATGTCCTGGGTCACCTGGTAGCCGCGCGGAAGATCCCGGTAGGCATAGTGCTTGCGGGTCCACGACAGCGCGTCGGCCGGCGCGGACTCCATCGCAAGCACGGCGATCAGCCCGGCGCGGACGGCATCCTCGGACAGCACCGGCAGCGTCCCCGGGTGACCGAGGCACACCTCGCAGGTGGCCGCGCCATCGGCCGGGCACGCGCACAGCAGCTTGGTCGGCACGAGGAGCTGGGCGTGGACCTCGAGGCCCACGACCGGCTCCCCGGCGCGCGAGTCACTCCTCGCCGGCATCCTCGGCGTAGATCTCGACCTTGCGGTCGCGGCCCTCGCCGATGGAGCGGGTCTTCACGCCCGGAATCTCGGCGACCTCGGTGTGCACGATGCGACGCTCGAACCCGTTCAGCTCGCGGCGGATCATCTCCGGCTCGCCCGTCTCCTGGACCTTGAGCGCCAGCTTGCGCGCGAGCTTGCGGAGCTCGGCCTCGTCGTCGTCCCGACGTCCGCCACGCTCGCGGTCCCGGCCGCCGCCCCGGCGATCGTCGCGATCCCGGCCGCCCCGGCGATCGTCACGGTCACGGCCACGACGCTCGTCGCGACGCTCCTCGCGGGGGGCGCCGCCGTCCTGGGCCTCGCCGTCCTCGGCCGCCCGGGCGATGTCGATGCGGAACCGCGCGTTGGCGTGGGCCCCCGCGAGCGACGTCTCGAGCAGGTGCTGGATGGCGCGGAGCGTGGTGCCGCCGCGTCCCACGAGATGACGGCCCTCGGGGCCGGCGTCCACGTACAGCACGACCTCGTCGCCGCGAAGCTCCCCGCGCACGGTGCCGGTGCGGCCCATGGCGGCCAGGAGCCCGGTGAGCCACGCCTCCGCCGCCACCAGCGGCGCGAGGGCCGCGGCGTCGCGCGCCCACGCGAAGATGCGCACGGTGTCGGCCCCCGCGCTCTGCCCCGTCGCGGAGCGGAAGTGGGCCATGTCGATGCGGTGCTGCACGAGCGCCGGCGCGACATTGAGCGTGCGGGCGGCGTCCTCGATGGCGGCGCGCAGGGTGCGCCCCTCGGCGATCACGTGATTCTCGGGAATGGCAGGCGCGGACATCCTCGTCCTCCTTCGTCAGGCGCTCGCACCCGGCGCGACCGGGACGGTCGGCGGGATGGAGCGGGTGTTGTGCCACTGCTGCGCGATGCTCAGCAGGGTGTTCGTGGTGTAGTAGAGCGACAGGCCCGCGGGCACGCTGAACATGAAGAGCGCGAACACGAGCGGCATGAGCTTCATCATCTGGGCCTGCGCGGGATCCATGCCCGTCATGGGCGTGAGACGCTGCTGGAGGACCATGCCCACCGCCATGAGCGCGGGAAGGACCCCGTAGGGATCCGGCGCGCTCAGATCGAGGACGTAGAGGAAGTCCGCGTGGTACAGGCCCGGCGAGGCCATGAGGCCGGCGTAGAGCGCGAAGAACACGGGCATCTGCACGAGCATCGGCAGGCAGCCACCGAGCGGGTTGACCTGGTGCTTCGCGAAGAGCGCCATCATCTCGCGGTTCAGGGTCTCCTTGTCCTCGCCGTGTCGCTCCTGGAGCTCCTTCACGAGCGGCTGGATCGCCTGCATCTTGCGCCCGCTGCGGAACGCCGAGGCCGTGAGCGGGTAGAACACGAGCCGCACCATGGCCGTGAGCAGGAGGATCGCCACGCCCCAGTTCTTCACGCCGGCGTGGAACACGCCGAGGAAGAACAGGAGCACCTTCGCGAACAGCCCGAACATGCCCAGATCGGCAGCCTTGTCGAGGCTCCCGCCCACCGCCGAGAGCCGCTCCACGTCCTTCTGGCCGACGAACATGCGGGCCCGGAGCTGGAGCGGGGCGCCGGGCGCCACGGTGGCCTGGTCGCGCACAAGAAAGGTCCCGACGCGCGCACCGTCGAGCCGACGGTGCTCCAGGCGTCCCCACGCGGGGTCCGACGGAAGGATGGCCGCCATGAAATAGCGGTCCTCGAGGCCGAACCAGTCGACCGCACCGTCGAGCCGCTGCGGCTCCACGACCTCGGAGGGCTTCAGAAGGGTCTCCAGGTCGCCGTCCACCACCGCCGCCACGCGCGGACGGGCATCGTACTGCCCCTCCACGTCGACGAGGCGATCCCCGAGGCCCACCCAGACCGGACCCGCGATCGGACGATCCGCGCTCCACGTGACGACCAGGTCGAGCAGGTCGGGTGAGGCGCCCTTCGTGAGCTGCTGCGTCACCACGAGCCCGTCGGGCGTCGTCCGCTGCCACTGCACGCCATCGGGGATGGACGAGAGGGCCCACGCACCGGCAGCCTCGACGGTGCCCTGGCCGGCGATCGCGAACGCGCCGTCCTCGCCGAGCAGCCGCTCCACGCCGGCCTTCTGCACGTACGGCCGCCAGCGGGGGAAGCCGTCCCCGGTCACACCGTTCCACAGCCAGGTCCACCAGGGCAGCACGTCGACGGGCTCCTTCCAGCCCGGGAGCGCGAGGCCGGCGATGCCGCGTCCGCAGGCATCGACGTCGAGGACGAAGGTCGAGGTGCGAAGGCTCTGCGTGCCGGGGGTGCACGTCTCCGCCACGGCCGCGGGGGCGGTGGGCGTGCCGGTGCCGGGCGCCATCCCGGACGCGTCCGACGGCGAAGGCACCGTCGGCGGCGCCTCGATCTCCTGCGACGGCACCGGCGCGAAGAACGCCGACCATCCGTAGAAGACGGCCAGGCACAGCATCATGGCGACGATCGCGCGCCGCTCGTTGGGATCCTTCACGATCGGACCTCGGAGACGGGCGGCACGGGGTCGAGCCCGCCCGGGAAGAACGGTTGGCAACGCGCGATTCGCCGCACGGCGAGCCACCCGCCGCGGAGCAGTCCCCAGTCCGTGAGGGCTTGCGCGGCGTAGCGGCTGCAGGAGGGATGGTAGCGGCACATGGGCGGCAACACCGCGCTCACGCGCTGCCACAGCGCGATGACCGACAGCAGCGGACGGATCATGCGCGCTCCGTCGCGGGGCGGACGCGTGCGAGCAGATCGCCGAGCTCCGTGCGGATCCCGTCGAAGCCGGCCGTCGCGGCCTCGGCGCGCGCGACGAGCACGAGGTCGACGCCGTCCGGCCACTGCGGCACGACGCGCACCGCTTCGCGGAGCCAACGCTTCACGCGATTTCGGGTCACGGCGTTGCCGACCTTGCGGCTGACGGTGTACCCGATGCGGGTGCCCTGCTGCCCCGAGCGACCCGCAATCATGACGAGAAGCCGTCCGTGGATGCGTCGTCCTGCCGCCTGGAGGCGTGCATACTCGGCGCTCCGCCGGATCCGCCCGACACGTCCGGTGGGTTCAGCTGCGCTTGTCGGCAACGGTGACGACGAGCCGCTTGCGACCCTTGGCCCGGCGGCGCGCCAGCACGTTCTGGCCGGCGGCGGTCTTCATGCGAGCGCGAAACCCGTGGGTGCGCTTGCGGCGGATGTTGTGCGGTTGGAACGTGCGCTTCATGATGTCCTCCGTGCCCTCGACGTGCCCGCGGCACGGCCGAGCCGGCTAACGGGAAGGCCGGCATCCTGCAACGCGATCGAGTCCGAACATTTCCGAATGATCCGCCTCAAAGGCCTCACACCCAAGATTATCGCGACGATCCTACGGGCACTTGTGCACCCTGCCGCACCTTGAGCCGGGGCGCGGCTCGCGGTACAACCGTCCTGCGGGGCACGTGGTTCGGGAACAGGCTGGCCCCGCCGCTGCTGCATGGACCGACGGGACATCGGTCCGTGCGACCCACGACCCGCCCTCGCCGGCCGACGGTGGGCGCGTGTGTTCGTGGTCCGCGAAAGGCTACGAATCCGAGGTCGTTGTGTCGATGGAACAGGCTTGGAAGGCAGCGGCGGGCGCGCGGACGGCACCCGGCGAAGCGGGAGGTCGCGTGAGGGACGACGCGTGGCGCGACGTGCTCGGGCTACTCGAGGTTCGCGTGCCTGCGCGCGACATGGATTCGTGGATCCGGCCGCTGGAGCTCGAGCACGCCTCCGCGGACGAGGTGCGGATCCGCGCGCCGAACCGATTCGTCCACGACTGGGTGCACGACAATCTCCTGCACGCGCTCGAGAGCGCGTGGACGGAGTACCTCGGGGTCCGCGCACCGGTGCACCTCACCTGCGAGGCGCACGAGCCCGAGCCCGCGTTCCCGACGCGCAAGTCCGCCCGCGGGCTCGACCCGCGCATGACCTTCGAGACCTTCGTCGTCGGACGGTGCAACGAGTTCGCCCACGCCGCGGCCCTCGCCGTCGCCGACGCGCCGGGCCGCGCCAACAACCCGCTCTTCATCTACGGACATACCGGCCTCGGCAAGACCCACCTCCTCCACGCGATCGGCAACCGCGTCGCGGAGCGGGGCGGGAGCGTGTACGCCTGGAGCGCCGAGCACTTCTTCTCCGCAATGGTGCAGGCCATCCGCACGCGCTCGGTGTCCGACTTCCGCGAGCGCTTCGCCGCCTACGACGTCCTGTTGCTCGACGACGTCCAGTTCGTCGGGAACCGCGACCGGACGCAGGAGGAGCTGTTCCACGTCTTCGACTCGATGCGGGCGGCGCAGAAGCACATCATCTTCACCTCCGACAAGCCGCCGCACGAGATCGAGAAGCTCGAACCCCGCCTGCGGACGCGGTTCGAATGCGGGTTGCTCGCGGACGTGCAGCCGCCCGACATCGAGACGATGATGGCGATCCTCGACACCAAGGCGGCCGCGATGCGCCTCGAGGTGCCCATGGACGTCCAGTACGCCGTGGCGCAGAAATGCCGGAACAGCGTGCGGGAGCTCGAGGGCGCGCTGAACCGCCTGAGCGCCATGAAGGCGTTCTACGGACGTCCGGTGACGCTGCAGCTCGTCCAGGAGCGCATGGCGGACCTGTTGCCGACCGTCGTGCCGCCTCCCAACGCGGACCGGATCCTGCAGGTCGTGAGCGACCACTACAACGTGCGTGTCCAGGACATCCGGGGCACACGGAGACCCGCCAACATCGTGCGGCCGCGGCAGGTGGCGATGTACCTCTGCCGTCATCGTGCCTCGCTGAGCTTCCCCGAGATCGGCCGGGTCTTCCAGAAGGACAACTCCACCGTCCAGCACGGGGTGCACCGCATCGAGGAGCTCGTCGCGAGCGATCCGAACGTGCGCGCCGAGGTGGAGGTGCTCGAACGCCGGCTCCGCGACGGGACCTGACCACGACCGTCGACACGCGACCCGGTTATGGACAACGCTGCGGAGGACGTGCCGACACCCGGTGGACATCCCGGGGACGTTCCGGGACAACCCGGTACCCCGGTGGGCAACCGCCGACCGGAGCCCAGGAAGCCGGTGGACAACTCCCCGGAAATCCCGAACCCATCCGCGAGTTATCCACCAGCTCATCCGAACTTCAACCTACGTTTTCTGCGAAATCCGGTTTGTCCCCACCCATCCGGTAGAAGCAAGAACGAATCTTCGGAAAAGGAATCCATGGACTTCCTCATCGACCGCGACGAACTCATCCGCGCGCTCACCCGCGCCCAGGGCATCGTGGAGAAGCGGAGCCCGACCGCGATCCTGACGTCCGTGCTGGTACAGGCCTCGCCGGGCGGCGTGCGATTCACGGCGACGGACAAGGCCATGACCTTCTTCGGCGACTTCGTGGCGAACGTGAAGTCTCCTGGCGAGGCGGCGATCGACGCAGCCACGTTCTTCTCCGTGGCGCGCGTGCTTCCCACGCAGGTCGTGCACGTGCGGCTCGTGGACGCCTCCCGCGTCGAGGTGAAGTGCGGAAGCTCGCTGTTCAAGCTCGCGGCCTCGCCGGCCGGCGATTTCCCGGTGACGCCCCCGCTCGATCAGTCCCGCACGGTGCGGCTGGAGGCGGATCACCTGCGCAAGCTCGTATCGCAGACGCTGTTCTCGGTGGCGCCTGACGACAACAAGTACGGCCTCTGCGGCGCCCACGTCGAGGACGTGGCCGGCGAGCGCCCGATGCTGCGGATGGTGTCCACCGACGGGAGCCGCCTGTCCTGGTCGCAGGTGCCCTACGTCGGCGACCTGGCCGTCCACCGCCGCACGCTGCTGCCGCGGAAGGCGCTCGCGGAGATGCTCAAGCTCATCGAGGGGCTCGAGGGCGAGCTGGAGATCGCCTTCGGCGAGCGTGCCGCGCTGCTGCGCACGCCGGGGGCGCAGCTTCACGTGCGCCTCCTCGAGGCCGATTTCCCCGACTACCGCCAAGTGCTGCCCGCCAACTGGAAGCGTCGCGTGGTCGTCGACCGCGACGCCTTCGGCGAGGCGCTCCGCCGCGTGTCGATCTTCGCGTCGGACAAGTCCCGCTCCGTGCGGTTCGCGTTCCAGGACGACCGCATCGTCCTGACGGCCAGCGAGCTGGACGCGGGCGATTCCCGCGAGGAGTTCTCCGCCGACGTGCAGGGGGAGCCCATCACCATCGGCTTCAACGCGCGCTTCGTGCAGGAGGTCCTCGCGGCCTGTCCGGACGGGCGCATCGTCATCGAGCTTGGGGATGCGCTCTCGCCGTGCATCGTGAAGTCCCAGGACGACGCGGACGCGCTCTTCGTGATCATGCCCATCCGCCTCGACTGAGATGCGACTCGCGCGGCTTCACGCGCGGGGCTTCCGCAACCTCGCGGACGATCGTCTGGACGTGGACGCGCCGATGGTGGCGTTCACCGGCGAGAACGGAGCCGGGAAGACCAACCTGCTCGAGGCCGTGGCGATGCTCGGGGCGCTCCGCAGCTTCCGCACGGTGCGGCCCTCCGAGCTGGTGCGCTGGGGCGAGCCGCACGCGCACGTCCAGGCCGTCGGCACGAGCGAGGGCATGACGCGGTCCTGGACCTGGGGCTTCGCGGGCGGTGCGCGGACGCTCGTGCTGGACGAGCGCAACGTGGGGACCGACGCGTGGGTGCGCACGCTTCGCGCGACCTGGTTCGTCCCGACCGACGTCGGAATCGTGCGTGGAGAACCGGCGCTCCGGCGCGCGCTGCTGGACCGCGCGGTGTTCACGACCACCCCGGGCTTCCTCGGGCCGGCCCGCGCCCTGCGCCGGGTGTTGGAGCAGAAGGCCGCCCTGCTGCGCGCGGGTGCCGCGGATGACGTCCAGCTCGACGTGCTCGACCACCAGCTCGCCACGGTGGGTCATGCGGTGATGGAAGCACGGCGCGACTTCCTTTCGCGCATGCAGGAACCGTTCTCGCGGGCGCATGCCGCCTTCGCCGGTGAGGCCGACGCGCGGGCCGCCTACGCCCCGTGGCACGACGGCGTCGACACGGTCGCCGCGCTGGAGACGGCGATCGTCCGGCATCGCGTGGCCGAACGTCGTCAGCGTCGGGTGCTCGTGGGTCCCCAGCGGGATGACGTCGCCTTCGCCCTCGGAGGACGATCCGCCCGCGCCTTCGCGTCCCAGGGCCAGGCGCGCTCCCTCGTGCTGGCGTGGAAGATCGCGGAGCTCGAGGTGGCGGCGCACGACGGGGACGTTCCGTTGTTCCTCCTCGATGACCTCGGCAGCGAGCTCGATCCGGGTCGCACGGCGCGCCTCGTGCGGCGGGTGCGCGGTCTCGGCGCGCAGGTGTTCGTCACCACGACCGACGCACGCTTCCTCCCTTCGGATGCGGGAGAGGTCCGCGTCTTTCGGGTTCGCGACGGAGTCGTCGGACCGCCGGATGCCGAGGGACCGCCGCCGGGTTAGGTGCGGAGGTCGTCGAAGTTGTCGAGCACATCGATATTTTCGACCGTACGACAGGAGCTCTCCGGCATGGAATCCGTGGCCCCCGCGACGCCCGCCTACGGCGCGTCGAACATCCAGATCCTCGAGGGCCTCGAGGCCGTCCGCGTGCGTCCGTCCATGTACATCGGCGACGTCGGCGTGCGCGGTCTGCACCACCTCGTCTGGGAGGTCGTGGACAACGCCGTGGACGAGTCCCTGGCCGGCCACTGCACGCGCATCGTGTGCGTCGTGCATGACGACGGCTCCGTGAGCGTGGAGGACAACGGGCGCGGCATCCCGACCGACATCCACCCCGATCGTGGCGTCAGCGCGGCCGAGGTCGTGCTGACGGTGCTGCACGCCGGCGGCAAGTTCGACCGGGACAGCTACAAGGTCTCCGGCGGCCTCCACGGCGTCGGCGTGAGCTGCGTGAATGCCCTCGCGAGCGAGCTGTGGCTCGACATCTGGCGGCAGGGTCGGCACTGGACGCAGCGCTACGTGCGCGGCGCGCCGCAGGGCCCGCTGCGGGACGTGGCGGCCACGGACAAGCGCGGCACGCGGGTGCGGTGGCGCCCGGACACGGAGATCTTCAAGGAATCGACCGAGCACGTCTACGCGACCCTCGCGGAGCGGCTCCAGACCCTCGCCTTCCTCAACCCGCGGCTGTCCATCACGCTGCGCGACGAGCGGGACGGCCGCGAGGAGACGTGGTGCTACGACGGCGGCCTGGTGTCGTTCGTCGAGTACCTCAACACCGGCCGCGACGTCGTCCACCCCGCGCCGATCGTCCTGCACGGCGGCAAGGAGGGCATCGAGGTGGACATCGTGCTCCAGTGGAACACGAGCTACAACGAGACCCTCCTCAGCTTCGTCAACAACATCAAGACGCTGGAGGGAGGCACGCACGTCAGCGGCTTCCGCGCCGCGCTGACGCGCACGGTGAACGCCTACGCGACGACGAGCAATCTCTTCAAGCGCGAGAAGATGGAGCCGCTCACCGGCGACGACCTCCGCGAGGGACTGGCCTGCGTCGTCAGCGTCAAGATCGCGGAGCCCCAGTTCGAGGGCCAGACGAAGACCAAGCTCGGCAACAGCGAGGTCAAGGGCCTGACGGAGGCGATCGTCAACGAGCAGCTGGGGCTGTACTTCGAGGAGAACCCCGTCGTCGCCAAGGCGGTGGCGTTCAAGGCCATCGAGGCCGCCCGGGTGCGCGAGGCGAGCCGCAAGGCCCGCGATCTCGCGCGCCGCAAGACCGTGCTCGACGGTGGCGGACTCCCCGGCAAGCTGGCGGACTGCCAGGAGCGCGACCCGGCGCGCTGCGAGGTCTACCTCGTCGAGGGGGACAGCGCGGGCGGCTCCGCCAAGAGCGGCCGTGACCGCAAGTTCCAGGCCATCCTCCCGCTGCGCGGCAAGATCCTCAACGTCGAGAAGGCCCGCGTCGACCGCATGCTCGGCTCCGAGCAGATCCAGGTGATCGTGAGCGCGCTCGGCAGCGGCGTCGGCGGGGACTTCGACCTCGCCCGCCTGCGCTACCACCGCGTGATCATCATGACGGACGCGGACGTCGACGGCAGCCACATCCGCACGCTGCTGCTGACCTTCTTCTACCGGCAGATGCCGCGCCTCATCCAGGCGGGGCACCTCTACATCGCGCAGCCGCCGCTGTTCCGCGTCAAGCGCGGCAAGTCCGGCGAGCGCTACCTCAAGGACGAGGCCGCGCTGGACCAGTTCTTCCTCAAGGAGGGAACCGCCCACGTGCGCGTGATGGATGCAGGCGACGTGGCGTTCGAGTCGTCCCGACTGCCCGCGCTGGTCGAGCGCATCGCCCGTTACGAGCAGCGCCTGCGTCGCCTGTCCGTGCCCACGGGGGCCGCGTCGCGCGGCTATCACCCGGTGGTGCTCGACCAGGCCCTGGCGCTCGGTCTCACGTTCCCGCTCGCCGACGTCGCTGCCGCGGAGGCCGCCTGCACGACCCTTCGCGAGGCCCTCCACACCGCGTCGCCCTTGCTCGACGTGCTCGGGGTCGAGCCGGTCGCGCTCGAGGCGGGGCACGGAATCCGCGTCCGCACGATGGAGTCGAGCAGTGAGCAGGTGACCGTGCTCGACGCCACCCTGCACGAGCTCACCGGTCTCGTGCAACTCCGCGCGGAGCTGGCGGGGACCCTCGCGCTTCCGGCCCGCGTGGCGGATCAGGCCCCGCGCCACCTCTACGGAGAGGTGCGCGACGACGTGATGGCGGCCGCCCAGAAGGGCTGGGAGATCCAGCGTTACAAGGGACTGGGCGAGATGAACGCCGAGCAGCTCTGGGAGACCACCATGGACCCCTCCCAGCGCGTGCTGCAGCGCGTGGAGGTCGAGGACGCCGTCGCCGCCGACCACACCTTCGCGCTGCTCATGGGCGACGAGGTCGAGCCGCGACGCAACTTCATCGAGAGCAACGCCCTGAACGTCCGCCACCTGGACGTCTAGGGTGCCGATGGCCGTCGCCCGCATCGCCGGAACGGGGCGTCATCTCCCGTCGCGGGTGGTGACGAACGACGACTTCCGCGCGTGGATGGACACGAGCGACGCATGGATCGTCGCGCGCACCGGCATCCGGGAACGTCGCTGGGTGGAGGGGGACGTCGGTGCCAGCGAGCTGGCCGAGCCGGCCGCGCGCGCCGCCATGGCGGCCGCGGGGGTCGACTCCGTGGACCTGATCCTCTTCGCGACCTTGTCGCCCGACATCAACTTCCCGGGGTCGGGGTGCCTGCTGCAAGCCCGGCTCGGCCTGGGCACCGTCCCCGCGATGGACATCCGTACGCAGTGCACGGGCTTCCTGTACGGGCTCGCCACGGCGGACGCCTTCGTCCGCGCCGGCATGGCGCGCACGGTGCTGGTCGTCGGCGCCGAGGTCCATTCCACGGGGCTGGACCTCTCGGACCGTGGTCGCGACGTGTCGGTGCTCTTCGGCGACGGGGCGGGCGCGGCCGTCGTGGTGGCCTCCGACGATCCCGACGGACCGCGCATCCTCGACAGCATGCTCCACGCCGAGGGAACCCACGCCGAGCTGCTGATGCTCGAGGCCCCCGCGAGCCGACGGCAGCCCCGCATCGACGCGGCCCTGCTCGAGGCCGGCGCCCACTACCCGCGCATGGACGGGCGCGTCGTGTATCGGCACGCGGTCGTGCGCATGCCCGAGGTGGCGCGGGAGCTTCTGGCCCGCAACGGGTTCACGCCGGCCGACGTGGACGTGCTCGTGGCGCACCAGGCGAACCGTCGCATCAACGAGCGCGTCGCCGAGGAGCTGGGGATCCCGGATGCGCGCGTGGTCCACACCATCGAGGCGTGGGGCAACACCACGGCGGCGAGCATCCCCTCCGCGCTCGACCTCGCCGTGCGGGACGGACGCGTCAAGTCCGGCGACCTGGTGCTGCTCCTCGCGTTCGGCGCGGGGCTCACGTGGGGCGCCACGCTGGTGCGCTGGTGAACGTGTCCGCGCCCGGACCGGGCGTGATCCTCGTGTCCGGCAAGGGTGGGACCGGGAAGTCCACCGTCGCGCTCGCGCTGGCCCGCCGGGCCGCCGCCTCCGGGCGCCGGACCCTGTTCGCGGAGCTGGACGCCCAGCGTCCCGCGCTCCCGACGCTGCTCGGCCGCGGCACCGGCTACGAGCCCGCGGAGGTCGGGCCGCGCCTCTCCGTCGCGAACCTCACGTGGGCGGAGTGCCTCGACGACTGGCTCAAGGAGCGCGTCGGCGCGCCGCGCATCGTCCGAGGGATCCTCAAGAACCGCGTGGTCAGCGTCTTTCTCGAGGCCACCCCGGGCGCGCGCGACCTGGTGGTGATGGCGCGCGTGGCGCAGCTCGCGCGCAGCTTCGACACGCTCGTGGTGGACATGCCCGCCTCCGGGAACGCCGTCGCCATGATGGTGGTGGCGCAGGCCGCCGCCGGTCTCTTCGACGCCGGCCCGGTGCGCCGCACCGCCGACGATCTGCTGGCGCTCTACGCGCGCGCCGACACCCACGCGGTGCTCGTGGCGATTCCCGAGGAGATGGTCGTGACCGAGACGCTCGAGACGGCGCGGCGCCTCCACGCCGAGGTCCCGTCCCTCCGCCTCGGCGCGGTGGTGCTCAACCGTGCGGCGCCGGGCGGCTACGACGCGTCCGCGCGGGTGCTGCTCGGCCGTCTTCGAGCCGGGTCCGACGATCCCGCGCTGCAGGCGGTCCTCGACGCGGGCGAGGCGGACATCGAGCGGGAGGACGCGACCGCGGAGGCCGAATCCCGCCTGCGGGAAGGCCTGGGAATCACCCCGGTGCGGCTCCCCCTCGTGCCGCGCGGCGATTCGGCGTCGTTCGTGGCGTCCGAACTGGAGCGGGCCCTCGCGGCGGACCGGGGGCGCCCATGAGTTCCGCTCCTGGGGCGGAGGGGGCACGCCCCCTCCGCAACGCCTCCCCCACGGTGCTGCAGGCGCTCGTGCGCGATCGACGCCTGCTGGTGTGCGTGGGCGCGGGTGGGGTGGGCAAGACGACCACGGCGGCCTCGATCGCCCTGCGCGCCGCGCTGGAGGGGCGCCGGGTGCTCGTGCTGACCATCGACCCGGCGCGCCGGTTGGCGAACGCGCTCGGCCTGGACGCCCTGGAGAACCGTGAGGTCCGCATCGACCTCGGGGCGCGCGCCGCGGCCGGGGGGGAGCTGTGGGCGATGATGCTCGATCCGCGCGCCACGCTCGATGACGTGGTCACGCGCCTCGCGCCCACGCCCGCGCTCCGCGACGCCCTGTTCCGCAACCGCGTGTACCGTCACATCGCGGGAAGTTTCAGCGGCTCCCAGGAGTACATGGCGGCCGAGCGGCTCCACGACGTGGTCCTTTCGGGACGCTACGACCTCGTGGTGCTCGACACGCCGCCCGTGAAGAACGCGCTCGACTTCCTCGAGAGCCCCGGGCGCATGACGCGCTTCCTCGATCGCCAGGTGATCAAGTGGTTCCTGGCCCAGGAGCAGGGCGGCGTCGGCCGGAGGCTCCTCGCGGGCACGAGCGCCGTGGTCCACGGCATGCTCGGCCACGTGTTCGGCAAGGAGTTCCTCAGCGAGCTCTCCTCGTTCTTCACGCTGTTCGGGGACATGGTCGACGGGTTCCGCGCGCGCCACGAGGCCGTCGGGCACATGTTCCACGACGCGCGCACCTCCTTCGTCGTGGTGGCTGCGCCCACCGACTCCGCGGTCGACGTCGCCTCGTTCTTCCTGGACGAGCTGCGCGCGCGCCGGATGCCGCTCGCCGCCGTCGTGCTCAACCAGGTGCACGCGGCCGCCGGGGACGTCCCGGATGTGGAGGCGCTGGTGGGAGCGCGCGCGCGCGCCCTCGATCCGGAGGGCGCCCCCGCCCTCGTGAGCCTGCTCACCGAATCCCACGCCCGCCTGCGCGAGCGCGTCCGTGTGGAGACCCGTCGCGCGGAGGCGCTGCGGTCCGCCGCGGGCCCCTCCGTGCCGGTGGTCCGGGTCCCGCGCGTGCGGGGGGAGGTCCACGACCTCGATGCCCTCACGGCACTGCACGCGCCGCTCTTCGCGGCGGAGCGGACACCGTGAGGCGGTTATGGGGTGCGCGTGGGGGTCCCGTGATCGTTTCGCTTCTGGCCGGGGTGTTGGCAGGGTCCGCCCATGCCGGGACCATGGCGCTCGATCCGCAGACGCGCGTCCACGCCGGCGTGGCGCACACCCTCGGTCAAGGGCTCGCGGTGACCGGCGGGTTCGACGCGCGCCTCACGCGGATGGTGGCGATTGACGTGGGCGCGTTCGCCAGTCCCGCGGACATCGATCCCGCATGGGTCGAGGGTGGCTACGCGCTGCCCACGAGCGCCGTGCTGCGGCACGGCGTGTACCTCGCGCCGGGCGTGCGCCTGCCGCATCCGCAGCCGCGCGCCTGGGCGTGGGAGGCGTTCCTGCGTGCCGGCGGCGGGGTCGCGTGGGCCACGGACGTGAACCCGGACGCGGTCGCAGCGGCGGGTTCGCTCGACCCGCGCGCGAGCATGGCCGGATGCGTGGGGGCCGACGTCCTCGCGCGCGTGGGTGCCGTCGGCGCGCGCGTGTCCGGCAAGGCGTGGATGTTCGACATCACGCAGGCATTTCCAGCCAGGGACTTCCTGGTGACCCGGACACAGGTAGGGGTCGAAGCGCTCGTCCAGTGGTGAATCGCTTGACGTGCGCGAGGAATTCGTTGATCCTGTAGATCCACTCCAGCCAGCAAGGAAAGTACGGGCCCGAATGTCCCGCAACGTGTACGTGGGGAACCTCCCCTATCGAATCACCGAGGACGAGCTTCGCTCCGTCTTCGCCACCGACGGCCGGCAGGTCGTCTCCGTCAACCTCATCATGGACCGGGAAACCGGACGTCCCCGCGGCTTCGGCTTCGTGGAGATGGCCGACGAGGCCCAGGCGGAAGCCGCCGTGAAGGCCCTCGACGGGTCCCTCATGGAAGGCCGTCCGCTCAAGGTGAACATCGCGCGTCCCCGTGAGGGCGGCGGCGGCGGGGGTGGCTTCGGTGGCCCCCGGCGCACCGGCGGCTACGGCGGTGGAGGCGGCTACGGTGGGGGTGGCGGCGGCTACGGCGGTGGGGGCGGCGGCTACGGCGGTGGCCGTGACGGCGGCGGTCCTCCCACGTACAGCCGCGGCCCGTCCCGTGACGGCGGTGGCGGCGGCTACGGCGGTGGCGGTGGCGGTGGCGGCTTCGGCGGGCCCCGCGGCGGCGGGGGCGGCTACGGCGGTGGGGGCGGCGGCGGCTTCGGCGGCGGTGCGCCCCGCGGCGGTGGCTTCGGCGGCGGGGGTGGCTTCGGCGGCGGCGCACCCGGTGGTGGCCGCGGCGGCTTCGGCGGTGGCGGTGGGGGCGGTGCGCCCAGTGGCGGCTGGAGTGACGATCGCGGCCCGCGTCGCAGCTTCGGTCCTCCGCGTCGTCCAGAGCCCAACTTCGACGAAGAGCGCAACCGCAAGGCGGCGGAGTGGGAGCGTCGCAAGGGCCGTCGCGGCCACGATGACGCCACCGACGACGACGAAGGCGATTGGTAGCATCGCGGAGCTCCCCGCCTCGCGGGGAGTCCGACCCGGTGACGGCAGCGCGGCGCGGTCTATGGACCGGCGTGGCGCTGCCGTTCGTCGTGTTGGCGGCGGCCGCGGCGTGGTCCAAGGTGGACGGCCTGTCCCTGCTGAGCGGACAGGACACCCACCATGGCGCCGTGAAGCGCCTGCTCCTGGTGTGGCAGTCGGTGGTCCTCTACCGCGGGGTGCGCACGATCGGAGTGCTTGCGGTGGCGTGGTTCGTGGGGCTGCGCGTGGCACGCGCCGGCGGGGCGGGACGTCCGTGGCACGTCGCGGGCTGGGCCGCAGCCGGCTTCGCGGTGGCTGCGTGGATCTGGCGCCCGCCCGGGCCCGCGTGGGAGTGTCTCGTGCCGGCGCTGGCATGGAGCATGGCCGTCGCGCCGTGGCCGCTGCCGGCCCGCGCGGTGGCGATGCCGGGACTGCCCTTGATCCTGCCCGGGCCGACGATCCGGGCGTGCCTCGGCACGGGCGCCCGGACTGCCGGGACGCAGGCGGTCCTGGGTGTGGCGCTCGTCGCGATGGCGTTGGCGTGGCTGGGGGCAGGGCAGGCGTACGAGGCCGAGGTCGTCCAGCGATGGGATGATTCCCGCGTCGGCGCCGACGTGACGGTGGTGGCGCGGTCGGCCCCGGGACGCCCGCGTGGTTTCCACGACCTTGACCTGGTCCCGGCGCCGGACGGGCAGGTGCGGGCGGTGGTGGTCGCGGAGAGCCCCGGTGCCCTGCTCGCGCTGCCCGAGGGGCCATCGGCGGCGCTTCCCCCGATGTGGGGCCCGATGGAGGGCCTCGTGATGGATTCGGAGACGGATCCGCGCACGGGGGTGACCTGGGCGCTGGATGGCCCGGACCGGCTCGTCGCGCGCCGCCGCGTGCCCGGGGGGGCGTTGCGGGGGGGAGGCCCCCCCGCCCCAGGAGAGGCCTGGGAGATCGTCGCGTCCTCTCCACCGTTGCCGCACTACGTCCACCACGCCTACACCGTGCACGTCCCGGAGCGTCGCGAGGTGCTGCTGTTCGGCATCGGGCTCTCCCACGAGCGCGAGCCCGGGTGGGTGATGTCGTTTCCCGAGGACACCCTCGCGCCGGTGCGCATGCAGTCGCTGCGCACGCCGGATGGCACCCTGCTCGGGCTGGTCCGCGACGTGGTGTGGGTCCCGCCGCTTCGCCGATTCGTGCTCGCGCCGGACATGGGGGACCGGTTCTGGACCTGGGATCCGGAGACCGGTCTCGCGGCCCCCTGGCTGACGATGCCGACGCGCAACGGCAAGCCGACCTGGAGCGAGGAGCTCGGCCAGCTCCTCCTGCCATCCCCGGATCAGCTGGTGCTGTGGATGGTGGACCCGGTGCGGGGCACGCGCCGGGCGTTTCCGACGCAGCCGGGGGTCCGCTCCGCGGCCGTGGACGTGGCGCGCGACCGGGTCGTCACCCTGTCCGTGCTGACCTGCGCGTTGCTGGTGCAGCGGCTCTCCGACGCCCTTCCCGTCGACCTCCACACGGGCCTGCGCCCGATGGCGCGCCTCGTGCAGCTCGACCGCGCGCGGGGCGAGGCCTGGGCGGTCACGTGGGGGAGCGTGTACCGGGTGCCGTACGCGCGGTGAGCAGCGGGTACGGACGCGCGATCGCCGCGAGGCACCCCAGCCCGTAGCGGACGCTGCGGCCCAGCGAGATGGACTGGACCTCTCCGTCGTAGCGCACGCGCACGGGTCGCTCCGCGATGCGCACCCCCGCCCCGAGCAGCGCTGCCAGCAGGTCCTGATCGAAGCGGTAGTCATCGGAGAACGAGTCGAGCGGCAGCCGCGCGAGGAGTCCGGCGTCGTAGGCACGCGCGCCCGAGTGCAGCTCCGTGTGCGCCGTGCCGAAACGCGCGTTCGCCAACACCGTGAGGCCCCGGTTGCCCCAGCGGCGCCACGCCGGGATCACCCCCGGGTCGGCGCGGAAGCGGCTGCCGAGGACCGCGGGGTGGTCGTCGTCGAGGGCGTCGAGCAGCGCGAGGGTGTCGTCGACGTCGTACTGATCATCCCCGTGGAGCATGACGACGCGCGCCGCGCCCCGTGCGAGCGCGGCGGCGTACCCGGTCTTCTGTGCAGCGCCGTAGCCGCGCCCGTGCGGGTGGCGAAGCACCGTCGTCCGAAGCGACGGGAGCGACGCCGGCCGGATCGGGGAATCGCTGCCGTCGTCGATCACGAGGACATCCCAACGCTGCGTGTCGGGGCGCGCGGCCAGCCGCGCCAGGACCCTCTCGACGCCGGCGTGGCAGTCGCGTGCGGGGATGACGACGGTGTCCTGCGGACTCACGAGGCATCCAGTCCGGCGTCCCAGGCGGAGGCGCGGGCCAGGTCCTCCCATCGCACGCGCCCTTCCCAGAGGGCGCGCAGCATGGCGCGCTCGCCGTGGGTCCAGCCGGCCCGGTCGGCGCAACGATCGCGCCACGCGGTCGGGACGTCCCGGAGGCCGTCGAGCAGTCCGGCGAGGGCGGCGCGCCGGGCCGCGTCGGGGACGCCTCCGCCCGGGCCCCTTCCGGCCGCCGCGAGACCGGCGAGCATCGCGTAACGGGCGGCCGTCCAGGCGGGGAGCGTGGCGACCAGCGAGGCGGGAAGGCTCCGCACGGCGGCGCGCACCCGGTTGCGCTCCAGGCGCCGGAGCTTCGCGGGGTCGAGGCGCCCGTAGGTGGCACCGAGGTGGTGGTACACGCGGGCCTCGGGAACGGCCTCGACGGGAATGCCGCGGCGCAGAAGCCGCAGGGAGAGGTCGACGTCCTCGCCGTAGCTGTCCATGCGTCCGTCGAATCCGCCCGCCGAGTCCCAGGCCTGCCGCGGCACCAGGGCCGCCGCGCCGGAGAACCCGCCGCGCCGCCCGGGCAGCGGCCGGTCGGGGCCCCCACGCCCGCGGGCCCACGCGAACCCGTCGGGAAACAGGCCGTGGCCGGTGTTGTCCATCCGCGCAGCGTCCCCGGCGAGCAGGATTCTCGGCTGGTACACCCGATCGGCCCCGCGCCATGCGGCACGCAGCGCCGCGAGGCAGCCGGCGTCCAGTCGGGTGTCGTCGTTGAGGAGGAGCACCTCGCCGCGCGTCGCGGCGGCGCCTGCGTTCACCGCCCGCGCGTAGCCGACGTTCTCGCCGAGCTGCAGGCTCGGGGCGTCCACGGGACAATGCGGTCCGCTCACCACCACGCGCAGCTCGTCGGGCGGCGCGGTCTGCGCGCGCAGGGAGTCGAGACAGGCCGCGAGCAGCGGTCCCCCTCGGTGCGTCACGACCACGGCGGCGATTCGCGGGCTCATGGCGTCCATGGTTGGACCGCCTCCCGCGGGAGGAGATGTTCCACGTGGAACATTCCGGCGTCGTGCGCGCGCACGCGCACCGTGTGCGTGTCGGCGAGGATGACCTCGCCGACCGTCGCCTCGGGCACGAGGGCGCCATCGACCACGCTGCCGGCGGGGACGATCACGCGCGTTCCCGGGCGCGGCTCGGGCGGGCTCCGGAGTGGCACGCCGGCAGCATGGACGCCCCCCGACAGGGACCACGCGCGCACCCCGTGGCGGCGCAGCCAGGTGGCGACCCCGTGGCTGCGCACCCCCGCCGCGCACACCACGACCACGTCCCGGTCCCGCGGGAGACGGTCGAGGTGGTGCGGCACGAGATCCATCGGAAGCACCATGGCCCCCTCGGGGATCCCCCGCGCCAACTCCGCCGGCTCCCGTACGTCGAGGAGGAGCGCGCCGTCGGGCACGACGTCGAGGTCGACGGGCGGCACCTCCGCGCGTGCGGGCAGCGTGGGCGGCGGGCGGACCGGCTGGTCGCGCGGGGGCCGCGGCGCGAGGGGCGCCCAGCGCTGGCCCAGCGCGGCGGCGACGACGCGGTCGGCTGCCGCGTCCAGCCCGGCACGCAGCCGGCTGCGCAGGCTCATGGGCGGACCCGCAGGCGGCGCCGCGGGGAGATGGGTCCCTCGAGGATGTCGGTCGCACCTCCAGGAAATGTGACCGTCACGCGCTCGACGGAGGTGGCCGCGCCGAGCCCGACGTGGGCGCGCGCATCGGCGGCGGAGCCCCATCCGCTCTCGGTGTCCACGCGGACAGCCCGTCGGACGCCGGCCGCCTCGACGAGGATCTCCGAGCCCGGCGGGGCCTCCACCTCGAGCCAGGCGTCCGCGGTGCAGCCGTCGGAGCGCAGCACGTGCGGGGTGCGGTGCGAGTCGGACACCACCAGGTCCGGGAGGCCGTCCGCGTTGAGGTCGCGCGCCACGACCCCACGCGCGTGCGTGGGGGGAAATCCCCGCGCGTCGAGGATGTCCTCGGCGGGACCCTCGGGCACGAAGGCGTACCACCACGAGCGGTGGGGCACGGCATTCGCGATCCAGAAGTCGCCGTTGGCGGCGAACAGCTCCATGTGGCCGTCGTTGTCGAAGTCCTCCAGCGTGCTCCCCCACACCATGTCGTGCGGTCCGAACACGTCGGCGACGCCGCGTGCGGCCGCCGTGGACACCCATGCACCGTCGTCGGTCCGGTCGAACAGGTAGTGCGCGAGCGATTCGGCGACGTACAGTTCCAGCACGCCGTCCGCGTCCGTGTCGCCCCACGAGAGGCCCATGCAGGACATGGGCACGTCGAGGCCGTCGCCGTGCCGCGGGGTCAGCCCGAGTGCCCCGTCCCCGAGGAAGACGCGGTTCGGCGCGGCGAGGTGGCCCATGTCGTTGCACACGGTAACGTCGAGATGCCCGTCTTCGTCGACGTCGCGGATCGACACGTCGAAGGCCGGTCCCCACAGCGTCGCGTCCCCAGGGACCGGGAACTCCGCGAAGGCGCGCCCGCCGTCGTTGCGCAGCACGTGCGCGCGCATGCCCTCCTGGTTCGCGGTGTCCGGCGAGGTGTAGACGACGACGTCGGGGTCCCCGTCCTCGTCGAGATCGCCGGCCGCCATGTCGGTCACGGACGCGGCGTCCGGTCGCGGCGCGGAGATGTCCGACGTGGTCCCGTCCGCGCCGTCGGCGCTCGCCGCACCCCACAGCACGGTGACGGTGCGTCCTGCCACGAGAAGGTCATCGGAGCCGTCCCCGTCGAGGTCCGCGCGGGCCAGGGCCATCGGCGTCTCCGGTCGCGACGCGCGAAAGCGCGTTCCGGTGCGGGAATCGTAGCGCCCCAGTCCGTTCGGTTCGCCCCATACGAGCCCCCAGTCCGTGGGTCCGCCCACGAGCACCAACGCCCCGGGATTCTGCGGGGTCAGCTGCGCGGGCGGCGTGGCCGTCCACGTTTCGGCCCAGTCCGCCGTGGCGTCGTGCCAGGAGGCCTGCGCGCCGGGGGTGTCGCACGGGAGCGCCTCGCCCAGATCCCAGTGCTCCGACGGGGCCGGCGCGTCGACGGGCGCCGCGCACGCGACGAGCAGCACGGGAAGCCGCACGGCGTGCCGCTCACGTCGTGATGACGCGGTCAAAGGACAGCCAGCGCCGCATCAGCGTCTTCGTCATCTCGCCGTCGAGGGCCATCTGCGCCGCGGTGGTGCCGAGCTTCGCGTAGTTCGCGGCGTGCGCGAGCTGGATGAGGGGCCAGGGATGGCGCTTGAGGAACGCCGAGCGCGCGAGCGGCCGCAGGGCGCGGCGCGGCACGAAGCGCTTGGAGAGCAGCTGGGTGAGCGCGATCCAGAACGTGTCCTCGACCGGCCGAGGGTACTCGAGGTTGATGCGGTGCTGTGTGAAGGTCTTCGTCGCGATGCCCTCGATGTCCCACTCCGAGATGAGTCCGCTCTCGAGCAGCTTGTGGTTGAGCTCCGAGCCCGGGAACACCGTCATCGAGAACAGGTAGAGGTCGAAGGGGTGCGGGAACGAGGAGATCAGCTCGAAGAGCTTCTGCTTGTCCTCGTCGGTGCTGACGGGATCGTCGAAGATGAGCTGGAAGTGGCCCTTGATGCCGAGCGTGTGGAACAGCTCCGCGATCTCGCCGATGGTGTTGTTCTTCACGCGACGGTCGTAGAGGTGCCCCGTGACGCGCTCGGAGGACTGGACGCCCATGTAGACGCTGACCAGCCCGGCGTCGCGGAGCATCGTCATGCGCTCCTCGCTGACCAGCTTCGGCTCGATGAAGATCTCGAACGGCAGCCCGACCTCGCGCGGAAAGCGCGTGCAGAACTCGCGCAGCCAGTCCGACTGCACGTTGAAGACCTCGTCGTCGAAACGGACGCGCTTCATGTCCCAGTGGCTGCGCGCGTGGCGGATCTCCGCGAGGATGGAGCCGGGAGAGCGCACGCGGAACCACTTCTGGCCCGGGTACACGTCCTTTTTGTAGGTGGAGTTGTAGCAGTAGCTGCACTTGTAGATGCAGCCGCGGCTCCCCATCATCTGGAAGAGCGGGTCGCCGTGCATCGGATCGCCGCGCGTGACGTTCTCGCCCCACAGGAAGTACTTGCGGTCGTGGCTGGTGTAGTCGCGCCACGCGAGCGAATCGAGGTCGCTCACCAGCGGGCGCAGGGCGTTGCTGCGCAGCCCGTCCGCGGCCTGGAACACCAGGTTCGGCGTGTCCTCCAGCGGGATGCCGTCGCGAAGCCGGTCGCAGAGGTCCAGGAGCGCGTGCTCGCCCTCTCCCTGGAGCACCAGGTCGGCGTCCTCCGCGCAGCGGGCGCCGAGGAGCGTGGGGTGCATGCCGCCCCAGAGCACCGCGACGTCGAGCGATTCGTGGAGGTGCGCCGTCAGGATCCGGGCCGCGTTGTGGTAGGCGCTGGCGCGGATGCTGACGCACACCAGGTCGAGCGCCTCGTCGCGTACGACCCGCGCGAGATTCTCCAGCTCCACGTCGCGCGCGGGGTCGAGGTGGTTGGAGATCCAGTCCTTGAAGTAGATCTCCACGACCTCGTGGCCGCCGCGTCGCAGCGTGGCCGCGAGGATGCGGACCGCGTTGTTCTCCACGTCGTACATGGAGACGATGCCCACACGGGGGCCGCGGGAGCGCGTCGTCTCCGAGAGCCGGGCGATGCGTGAGACCATGTCCGTCCTCGTCGCCTGAAGAATAGCACCCTGAGACGCGTGCGTGCGACGCCCGGCCCGGTGGCCGGCACCGCGGGGGTGTACGGCGTGCTACCGGCGCGCGGCGTCGATGGCCTCGCGGAGCGCCCGCCCCTCGACCCGTCCCACGAAGCGCGTGGCGATGGTGCCGTCGGTGCGCAGCACGAAGGTGGTGGGGTAGACGTCGACCGCGTAGGCCTCCAGCACGGCGGAATCGGCCTCCAGGACCGGCCAGGTGATGCCGAGCGCGTCGGCGGCGCGCTGCAGGGCGTCCCCCGCGCCGCTGCGCACCGCGATGCCCACGAACTGCACCTCGGGTTCGGCCTCGGCGGCGACCCGGAACCCCGGGATCTCCTCGCGGCAGGGCGGGCACCAGGAGCCCCAGAAGTTCAGCACCACGACCTTCCCACGCAGCTGGGAGAGGCTCATGCGGACCCCGTGCGTGTCGGGGAGGGTCCAGGCGGGGGCGGGCCCGGTGACGGGTCCCGGCGCCAGCATCCACGCCGCGCCGAGGTACACGCCCACGCCGATCACGAGCGCGATGAGCCAGTCCGCGACGAGCCGCCTCACGGGTCGATCTCCCGGAGCAGCAGGCCCAGGCGGCGGGCGATCTCGTCGCGCGCCGCGCGGTAGGCGTCGAGCCGCTCCGACGGCGGCGCGCTGGACGGGTCCGGGATGGCCCAGGTGCGGCTCACCACGCCCTCGCGCAGCGGCAGGCTCCACGCGTCCGGCACGAAGCGGATGACCACGTCCACCTCGTCGAGCGGCACGGCACCGGGCGGACGCGCCACCAGCCCGAGGGTGGGCACGCCCTCCTCCTCGAGCACCGCGCGCACCTCGCGCCGCACGTGGTTGGGCTGCCAGCCGGCACCCCAGGCGTCCGCGAGGCGTCCCATGCGTCGCGCGAGCGCTTCCCCGAGCGGGGCGCGGGCCGCGCAGTCGTCGTCGAGGAACAGGAACGTCACGGCGGGGCGCTAACGCGGGCGCGGACTTGGCGTGTCAAGTGGTATGCTCTCACCGCTATGAACCTCGTCTTCTACGGTCTCGTCGCCCTCTCCGTCCTCTTCGCCGCGTGGCGCGGCACGCCCGAGCATCCGGTCGTGTCCGGGGAGCCGATCGTGCAGCTCGACTGGGACAGCCCCGTGAAGGCCGGCAGCGACGTGGTGGTCGAGGTCGGCGACGCCCGCTGCACCGCCCGCGTCGGGTCGGTGGACGCCGCGCACCGGGCCACCCTCGACCTGTCCGACTGCGCGCTGCCGGACGGCCCGCGCGTCGCCTCGTTCCCCGAGGAGTACGCCCCCTCCCGCATGAGCCGCGGCGCGCTGGAGGGCGCCAAGTCGAGCGTGGACGTCGCGATCGGCCTCGCGGGCGCCATGACGCTGTTCCTCGGCCTCGTGAAGGTGCTGGAGGCCGCAGGCGCGATGGACGTCCTCGCGCGCATCATCCGGCCGCTCATGGTGCGCCTGTTCCCCGACGTGCCGCCGGATCACCCCGCCATGGGCGCGATGATCCTCAACATCGCGGCCAACGTGCTGGGCCTCGGCAACGCCGCGACCCCGTTCGGAATCCGCGCCATGCAGGCGCTGGAGACGCTCAACCGCGTCCCCGGCGTCGCCACGAACGCGATGATCCGCTTCCTCGCGATCAATACGAGCGGCGTGGCGGTGCTGCCCACCGGCGTCATCGCCATGCGCGCCGCAGCCGGCAGCCGCGACCCGGCGGCGATCTTCCTCACCACGCTGCTGGCGACCTCGGCGAGCACGGTGTCCGCCATCCTCACGTGCATCGTCCTCGAGCGGTTCTCGAAGATGCCTTCCCCTGGGGCGGAGGAGGGACATCCCTCCTCCGCAACGCCTCCTCCCGCCCCGGCGTCGGACGACGCCCCGGAGATGGTCGTGGAGCCGGTCGCGGCGGGAGAGACCGGGTGGCGTGCGCTGCTTCCGCTCGCGGGGGTGGCGGGCGCGCTCCTGGCGCTCGTCGTCGCGGTCTACCGTCTCGGCGAGACCGCAAGCGCGTGGATCGTGCCCGGCCTCGTCTTCGGCATGCTCACCGCCGGCGTGGTGAAGGGCGTGAAGGTCTACGAGACGTTCCTCGAGGGCGCGCGCGACGGCTTCCAGTCCGCCATCCGCATCGTGCCGTACCTCGTGGCGGTGCTCGCGGCGGTCGGAATGTTCCGCGGCAGCGGCGGGCTGGGCCTGCTCGTGTCGTGGCTCGCGCCCGTCTGCCGGGCGGTGGGGATGCCGCCCGAGGCGCTGCCGCTCGCGCTCCTGCGTCCGCTCTCCGGCAGCGGCGCCTTCGCGCTCACGGCGGACCTCACGCGCACCTACGGCCCCGACTCGCTCATCGGGCAGGTGGCCGGCACGCTCCAGGGGTCCACCGAGACCACCTTCTACGTGCTGGCCGTGTACTTCGGCGCCGTCGGCGTCACGCGCGCGCGCCACGCCGTGGCGGCCGGCCTCGTCGCCGACGTGATGGGTGCCGTGGGCACGCTGGTGGCGGTGCACTTCCTGCTTCGCTGAAGGCGTGCGCGCCTCGGTCGCGATGATAGGCGCGGCGCATGGCGACCATCGTCGAAGAGCTTCAGACCCTCCCGTTCTTCCGCCGCGTGCCGTTCCAGGACGTGCGCGAATCCGTCCCGCTCTGGACCGCGGTGGACCTCCGCGCCGGAGAGGTGCTGTGGAAGCAGGGCGCCGCCGTGGACGAGCTCGGAGTCATCGTCTTCGGGGAGCTGTCCGCGGAGGTGGACGGCGTGGAGGTCGGCCGCGTGCTGCCCGGAGAGATGTGCGGCGAGGCCAGTGCGTTCTTCTCCGGGAACGTGCGTTCCGCCAACCTGCTGGCGCGCGGAAAGGCCCAGGTGCTCACGCTCTCCACCTCGAGCCTGCGCACCCTGCGCTGGCAGCGCAGCCCCGTCTACGACGCCCTGCTCGACCAGGCGCTCGTGACCCTGGTGCGGCGCATCCGCGCCACGGACCTCCGCATCGCGCAGGTCGCGCGCGGCACCAGCTCCGCCCCGACCCGCGCAGAGCCGTCGGCGCTGACGAAGTTCTGGAAGGCCCTGCGTCCCGGAGGCCCGTCGGGGGAGTGTCCCCCGCTGCCGCCCCTCATTCGCGCGCAACCCGGCATGAAGGAGGCGGATCCGGCGGTGGTGCTCGCCATCGCGCAGGGTTTCGTGGCCGAACCGGTGCAGGAGGGCCAGGTGATCTTCCTGGAATCGGAGCCGGGCGCGGCCAGCTACATCGTCGCGGAGGGCACCGTGGACGTGCTGCGGCACGTGCGCGGGGAGCGGGCGGAGCTGCTCGCGTCCCTGCCGTCCGGCGCCCAGTTCGGCGTGAACACGCTCGTGGAGCGCGGCACCCGCACGGCGTCCTGCGTCGCCGGCAGCGCGGGCTGGGTCTACAAGATGGACGCGGAGGCCTTCGGGCGCCTGCGCGGGGACGCGCGCATGCTGTGGCGCGAGAGCGTGCTGGTCACGCTGGCGTCCCAGATCCGAAACGCCAACAAGTCGCTGCAGAAGGCAGCCGCCGCCAACGCCCCCCCGCCGGCCGCCGCAGCGCCGGGTGCCGCCGCCGCCCCGCGTCGCAACCCCAACGACGGCTTCCAGGACCTGCTGAAGGCGTCGGGCTTCCTGGAGGGGCTCTCGGCGGACGACGCGGATCTCGAGGAGCTGGAGGTCGTGCGCACCGAGGACGACCTGCGCAATCCGCGCAACCAACGGCGCTGAGGGCCGGATAGGAGCGTCGCATGAGGTTCTCCTCCCTTCTCCTCCTCTCCTTCGGCTGCGCCGAGACCTCCGGAACCCTCTGCGACGAGCGCGCCGTGGCCTCGGTGCAGGTCACGGTCACGACGACCGACGGTACGGTGCCCGCGGACCTCGCGCTCGTCTACCACCCCGGTCCCTACGCGGAGGCGCAGCCTTGCGACGATCTCGGGGACGGGGACTGGGTCTGCGGCTGGGAGGCCGCCGGCGAGCTCTACGTCACCGCGTCCGCGACCGGCTACGCGCCGGTGACGCAGGCGGTGACGGTGGAAGCGGGCGAGTGCCACGTCGTCACCGAGCTGCTGGCGCTGTCGCTGGAGCCGGGAGAGCCCATGTGCACCGCCGAGGTCGTGCCGTCGGTGGAGGTGACCGTGGCGGACTCCCTCGGCGCGGTCCCCGCGGACGCCGTCGTGACCTACGACGCGATCGAGCACGGCGAGTCGGGCGCGTGCGCCTCGGCCGGCGACCGATGGATCTGCGGGCAGGAGCTGGACGGCATCGTGCGCATCCACGCCGAGGCGCCGGGATTCCTTCCGCAGGACGCCGAGGTGGACGTGCAGGCCGACGCCTGCCACGTGATCACCGAGCAGGTCGCGTTCACGCTCCTCACCGAGGACGAGTTCTGCACCCAGGAAGTGGTGCACTCCGTGGACGTGATCGTCACCGCGGTCGACGCGTCGGTCCCGACGGTCACCTGGGCCTCGTTCCATGCCATCGACGCGGGCGTGCGCGGGGACTGCACGGCCTGGTCGCCCACGCACTACATGTGCGGGGAGGAGTTGGCCGGTCGCTTCGAGGTGACCGTCGGCGGGCTCGGCTACGTGGAGCAGACGCAGTCCGTGCTCGTGGAGGAGGACGTCTGCCACGTCATCCCGGAGCTCCTGCAGGTGGAGCTGGTGCCGGAGGAGCAGGGCGTGATCTGCACCGACGTGGTGATGCCGTCGGTGATCGTGAACGTCTCGAGCGCCAGCGACGCCACGGTGCCGCTCAGCGGTGTCGCGGTCGACTA
>JBDLRI010000033.1:0-51110 GCA_039800105.1 Pseudomonadota bacterium | reverse complement strand
GTCCGCGGCGTCACGAGGTGCGGCGCGACGGTGCCGAGCACCCGCCGCTCCGAGACGGATTCGAAGACGAGGCCGAGTTCGCCCTGCTCCAGGTAGCGCAGCCCGCCGTGGACGAGCTTCGAGCTGCGCGAGGACGTCCCGAACGCGATGTCGTCCGCATCCACCAGGCACACCGACAGTCCGCGGAGCGCCGCGTCCCGCGCGGCCCCGGCGCCCGTGATGCCGCCGCCGATCACCAGCACGTCGTACATGCCGAAAACCTAACGCCCGCCGGGTCGCCTACGGTGTGCGCGGCACCACCGAGCCGCCGTTCCCGCAGGGCGCGGGGACGCGGAGCAGCCCGCAGGCGACGGCCGCCGCCTCCGGCTCGTCCGCGGCGAGCCGCACGAGGATCGCGTCGTGCTGGAGGTCGGGTACCCCCCCGAGGACGGCGCGGAGCGCCGCCGGATCCCGACGCGCGGCGCGGGCCGAGGCGTAGTGGCAGTCCTCGCGGTCGCGGCCCTCCGGCAGCCGCGTGCAGTCACCGCCGGGCACGGCGTCGAGCGTGCACGCCGCGAGCCAGGCCAGGATCACGGCTTCCACGGGCGGTACGCGCCCCACGGCACGTCCGCGGCGCCTGCCACGATCGCCTCGAAGTTCGCGCGACCGATCGCGGCCTCCCCGGCGCGCACGCAGTGCTCGTAGGCGTGGGCCTCCAGGTCCCGCCGCGCGTGCTCCTCGCGCCCGAGACCCGCGAGCGCGGCGGCCTTGTACGCCGCCACGGCCGTGGGCGAGCGTCGCAGCACCATCGCGGAGAGCCGGGCCACGCGTGCCATGGCCACCTCGGCCGTGTCGGCCAACTCGTCGACCAGCCCGATGCGCATGGCCTCCACGGCCTCCACCAGCTCGCCGGTCATGCCCAGCCGCAGCGCCTGCGTGAGTCCGATCCGGGACGGCAGCTCGCTCGCGCCGCCGGCCCCGGGCAGGATGCCCAGCCCGGTCTCGGGAAGGCCCATGCGCGCCGTCGGCGTCGCGATGCGCCAGTCCGCCGTGAGCAGGAACTCGGTGCCCCAGCCGAGCGCGAGGCCCTCCACGACGGTGACGTGGAACACCGGCGCGTGTCGCAGCCGCGCGAGAACGGCCCGCTGCCAGCGCACGTGCTGCTGCACCTGCGCCTCGGTCCAGTCGCGCCGCTCGGTCACGTTGGCCCCGCTGATGAAGATCGGCGTGCCCTTGGACGTGCGCTTGAGGGAGCGCGTCACGAGCACGCGCACGGCGCCGGTCTCCAGCCACGCGGCGAGCCGCTCCCACGCCGCCACCGCGGCAGCCCCCATCTCGTTGGCCTTGCCGTGGTCGATCTCCACGGTGGCCACTCCGCCCTCCACACGCAGGTGCAGCGGGGCCAGGTCGGGAACGGCGGGGACGGGCAGCGACACGCGTACTCCGGGAGGGCCGCAGCGTACCGGGTTGCCGGATACATGGCCACATGCGGCTCCTCTGGCGGTGCGCGTGGCTTCTCGCGGCGGTGGCCGCGGCGCCGCCGCGCTGGACGCCGGTCACTGGACCCTGGGACGGCGCGGACGGTCCGATCGTGGGGGTCGAGACCGCCGACGGCCCGTGGGTCGCGTGGCAGCGCGGCGGCGCGCTGCGGGCCCGACCCGCGCGCGGGGGGGACGAGGTCGTGCTGCTGCCGATGCCGCGCGGCACGGTCCGGGACGTCTCGTTCGTCGGACGCGAGGTGCGTCTGACGTGGGTGGATGACGCGGGAACCCCGCGCGTGGACACCGTGCCCGTGCCCTTCGCCGCCACGGCCGCGTCCCCCGCGGTGCCCGCGGAGCGCCCGCCCCCGGACGTCGCGCCCGACCCTCCGGGTGCGCAGCCCACGCCCGGGGACGGCGGGGTGGCCTGGGTGATCCCGGAGGCCTCCGGGGCCGTGCTCGCATGGTCCGAGGGCGGCGTACCCGCGCCGGTGCTGCGGGGCAGCGGCGCACTGCGCGCCGGGCGGGCGTTCGTCGTCGGCCGCGACCTGTGGTTGCCGTGGGCCGATGCCGACGGCTGGCACGTCGTGCGCCAGGCTGCCCCCACGCGCTGAGCGCGGATTGCCGGTCGCGCCCGCGCGTGCCTGCCGGCACGACGCGCGCTAACAGGCGCGCTCGACGGGGTGCCCACGTGCGAGCGGAGCGGGCCGGCGCGAGCGGTCTCGGCCTACAGTTCCTGCTTCAGGGCCTGCGCAACGGCGCTGCGACCGGCGCCGTCTGGCCCTCCGGCCGCCCGCTGGTGGACGCGATGGTGGCGCCCGCGTTGCGCCGCAGGGGCGACGCGGGACTGCGCATCCTGGAGGTCGGCGCCGGGGTCGGGCCCATCTCCACGGAGCTCGGGCGACGGATGCGCCCCGACGATCACCTCGACGTGGCGGAGCTGAACCCGACCTTCTGCGCCACCCTGCGGTCCGTGCTGGGCCACCTCCCGAACGTGCGGGTCCACGAGGGTGACGTCCTCCACTACGACGCGGAGCCCTACGACCACGTCGTCAGCGCATTGCCCATCGCGAACTTCCCGGCTGCGACCGCGCGCGCGGTCTACGTCCGGCTGCTCGGGCTGCTGCGCCCGGGCGGCACCCTCGTCAGTTTCCAGCACGTCGGCCTCCGACGCCTCGTGGCGGCCACGGCGCCCCGGGACCAGCGCGCCCGCATGCACGCCATCGCCCGCATGGAGCGGGCCCTGGCGCCGCTCGTGGTCGAGCGCAGGCTGGTGGCGCGCAACCTGCCGCCCTCGTGGGTGATCGTGCGCAGGCGGCCGGACGGGGATCCCGCCGCGCTTCTCGACGCCGCGGAGCGCGCCTAGGTTCCCCGCGGGGGGACACGATGGCGCGATACCTGGACCGCGAGGAGGCAGGGCGCGAGCTCGCCAACGCACTCGGACCTGTCGGCGGGAACGTGGTGGTGCTGGGACTTCCGCGCGGCGGGGTGCCCGTCGCCGCCGAGATCGCCCGGGCCCTCGGCGCGCCGCTCGACGTCCTCGTCGTGCGCAAGCTCGGCGTACCGGGCCGGGAGGAGCTCGCCATGGGGGCCGTGGCCTCGGGCGGGGTGCGGGTGCTCAACCACGCGCTCATCCAGGCGCTCGGCATCTCTCCGGTCACCGTGGACGCGGTCACCACGCTCGAGCGACGCATCGTGGAGCGACGGGAACGCCATCTGCGCCAGGCCATGGAGCCGCTGCGCCTCGAGGGTCGCACCGTCATCCTCGTCGATGACGGCGTGGCGACCGGGGCGAGCGCGCGCGCGGCCCTCCAGGTCGTGCGCGCCGCCGGCGCGTCGAAGGTCATCTTCGCGGCGCCGGTCGCGCCGCCGGACGTGGTAGGCTCGCTGGATGCGGAGGCCGATCGCGTCGTGATCCCGTACCAGCCGGAGCCGTTCCGCGCGGTCGGGGCCTGGTACGACGGCTTCGATCCGGTCCCCGAGGGCGCGGTGCGGCGCCTGCTCGACGCGGCGCGCGCGGCACCCGTCGAGGCCTGAGGCCGCGGCCCCGAACGCGCTCGCGCGTGGAAGCCGGCGGGTTACCCCCCGCACCATGCGCACCGTCCTCTTCGTCGCGCCGTTCCTCATGGAGGCCACGCTCCGGTTCGTCGAGGCGGCGACCGGCCTTGCGGGCGTCCGCGTCGTGGTGCTCACGCAGGACGCCCACGGGCGGCTTCCGGCCGGCGCGCTCCGCTGGCACGCCCCGAACGTGCTGGACGCCGCCGGCATCGTGGACGCGTCCCGCCAGGTGATCGCGCGCACGGGCGGCGCGCACTGCGTCACCGGCATCCTGGAGAACATCCAGACGCCCATCGCGGAGGCACGCGTCGCGTTGGGACTGCCCGGCATGGGACCGGAGGCCGCGGAGCGGTTCCGCGACAAGGGACTCATGAAGGCGACGCTCCGCGCGGCGGGCGTCCCGTGCGCACGCCACGCACGGCTCGCGGACGCGGCGGATGCCGCGCGGTTCGTCCGCGAGGTCGGCTTTCCCGTCGTGCTCAAGCCACCCGCCGGCGCAGGGTGCACGTCGACCTACCTCTGCCACGACCCGGCCTCCCTCGATGCCGCGCTGCGGGATTCGCGCCCGTCGGTCGCGCAACCCGTGCTCGCCGAGGAATTCGTGTCCGGCGAGGAGCACAGCTACGACTGCGTCATGGTGGACGGCCAGGTCGTGTTCGAGAATGTCTCGCGCTACCTCCCGGGCCCGCTCGAGGTCACCCGCAACGACTGGATCCAGTGGTGCGTGGTGCTCCCCCGCGACCTGTCCCCCTACGCCGCCATCCGCGAGGTCGGGCCGGCCGCCAACCGCGCACTGGGCCTCCACACGGGGTTCGCGCACATGGAGTGGTTCCGCAGGCCGGACGGCACGCCGGTGGTGTCCGAGGTCGGTGCACGGCCACCGGGCGCGCAGTTCACCAGCGTCATGAGCTGGGCCCACGAGCGCAGCCTCTACCGCGCCTGGGCGGAGGCCACGGTGTTCGGCCGCGTGGAGGGCCGCTTCGAGCGCCGCTACGCCGCCGGCATCGCGTACCTTCGCGGAGTCGGGGAGGGCCGCGTCGCCCGTGTGGAGGGCCTGGAGGAAGCCCAGGCCCGCGTCGGCGGACTCGTCGTCGAGGCGCGCCTCCCCGTGCCCGGCACGCCGCGCAGCACGAGCTACGAGGGCGACGGCTACGTCATCGTCCGCCATCCCGACACGCGGATCGTGCAGGAGAGCCTGCTCACCCTCGTCCGCACCGTCCGCGTCCGCTACGCCTAGGAGCCTGCATGCACGTCCTGTTCATCGCGCCGAACTTCCCCGCCAACCAGCGCGAGTTCGTGCGCGCCCTCCACGCCGTCGGCGCCCGGGTCACCGGCATCGGGGACACGTCGCCCGAGCACATCGACCGCGAACTGAAGGGATGGATGCACGGCTACGAGCACGTGCGCTCGCTCGGCGACGAGGACGCCGTGCTCGACGCCGTGCGCCGGGTGCAGCGCCGCGGGTGGGTGGACCGTCTCGAGTGCACCGTGGAGGCCCACATGCTCCCGACGGCCCGCGTCCGCGCCGCCGCCGGGATCCCCGGACTCTCGGTCGAGCAGGTCACGCTCTGCCGGGACAAGTTCCACATGAAGCAGTTCCTGCGGGAGCGGGGCATCCCCTGCGCGAAGAACGCGGCGGTGTCGACGATGGACGAGGCCCGCCGCGCCGCGGAGGACATCGGTTTCCCCATCATCGTGAAGCCGCGCGACGGCGCGGGTGCCTATGGCACGAGCCGCTGCGACACCCCGGCCCAGCTCGAAGCGGCCCTCGCCGAGCTCGGGATCGGCGGCCCCCGGCGCGTCAGCGTCGCGCTCGAGGAGTTCATCTCCGGGCACGAGGGCTTCTACGACACGCTCACCGTCGACGGGCAGGTGGTGTTCGAGGCGGTGTGCCACTACTACCCGAACGTGCTCGACGCGATGCGGAACCGCTGGATCAACCCCTACATCGTCGTCACCAACCGCCTGGACGCCCCCGGGTACACGGAGCTGAAGGTGTTCGGGCGCAAGGTCATCGACGCGTTCCAGCTCGGGACGACGCCGACCCACATGGAGTGGTTCTTCGGCCCGAAGGGGCTCAGCTTCTCGGAGATCGGCGCCCGGCCCCCCGGCGTGCGTTTCTGGGACCTGTACTGCTGGGCCAACGACATGGACCTCTACGTCGAATGGGCGAAGGCCATCGCGCACGGTCGCGCCACGCCGCGTCCGAGCCGGCGCTACGCCGCCGGCCTCATCAGCCTGCGCCCCAACAAGGATGGGACCATCGTCGGGTACACCGGGCTCGAGCAGGTGCAGCGCGTGTTCGGCGAGTGGATCGGCAACGTCCACCTGCCTGCGGTCGGAAGCCGGACCGCACCCGTGGGCGCCGGGTACATGGGTCACGCCTGGATGCACGTGCGCCATCCGGACTACGACGAATGCCGCCGCATGCTCGACATCATCGCGCAGACCGTCCGCGTCTGGGCCGAGTAGCGCTCTCCTCCGGCGAACACGTCTCCGGGACGCGTACGCAGTGTCGCGCGCGACCTCCACAGAATCGGCCGCACCACCTTTTCAACCGCGTGCGGCGTGCTACACCGCCTGTGGAAACCTCTCATGTCGCCCACCGTACTCGTCGTCGAGGATGAGGAGCTGCTCCGGCTGTGCCTTTGCGCACACCTGGAGCGGCGTGGCTACGCGACCCGCGCCGCAGCCGACGGTGAGCAGGCCCTCGCCATCGTCCGGGAGGCCCCGCCGGACATCGTGGTGATGGACATCGAGATGCCGCACATGGATGGCCTGATGGCCCTCCGGCACATGCGCGCCGAGGTGCCCGACCTTCCGGTGATCCTCGTGACCGCCCACGCCCGGCTGGACGGCGCGCTGAAGGCGTCCCGCATGGGCGCGCGGGCCTTCCTCACCAAGCCCTTCGACCTCGCGGAGGCTGCGGAGGCGGTGGCGAGGGTCCTCTCGGAGGACCGTGGAAGGCGCCGGCCCGAGCTCCGCGTCGCGGAGCCCGGCACCTTCGCGGCCCTGGCGGGCGAGACCGAGGCCATCCGCGAGATCCGCGCCGTCCTCGGACGGATCGCCGTGGCGGAGCCACCCACCGTGCTCGTCGAGGGGGAGGCGGGCACGGGCAAGTCGCTCGTCGCGGAGCTCATCCACCGCAGCAGCGAGCAGCGACACGAGCCCTTCCTCGAGATCGACTGCGCCGCACTGCCCGAGCGCGTCCTGGAAACCGAGCTGTTCGGGCATTGGCACGGTCGGGACGCCCGTCGCGGCGCCATCGAGGCCGTCGGCGCGGGAATGCTGGTGCTGGACAACGTCACGGCCCTTCCGCACGCCCTCCAGGTGCGCCTCGTCCGGGCGCTCGAGGCACGGTCCTTCCGTCGGGACTCGGGGATGGTCGACATCCCCCTGCGCTGCACCATCCTGGCGACATCGCGCAAGCCGCTGCGCGCCGAGGTCCGGGCCGGCCGCTTCCGTGAGGACCTGTTCTACCGCCTCGGGCTCGTCACGGTGAGCCTGCCGCCGCTGCGGGATCGCGCGGCCGACGTGCCGCTCCTCGTGGAACTCTACCTCGGGCGTCTGAACCGGGACATGCGGCGCGAGGTGCGCGGGGTCACGGCGGGCGCCATGGCCATGCTGCAGCACCACGCCTGGACCGGCAACGTGCGTGAGCTCCGCAGCGTGCTCGAGCGCAGCCTCGTCCTGTTCAACGGCCAGTCGCTCGGGGTCTCGGACCTGCCGCCCGAGCTGCGCGACGTCGAGGACGCCGCGACGGAGAGCTTCCCCGTCGAGCTGCCCGACAGTGGTGTCGACCTCGCGGCGATGGAGCGCGGGCTGGTGCTCCAGGCGCTGGGCCGCGCGCGCTGGAACGAGCGGGCGGCGGCGGCCATGCTGGGCCTCTCGCTCGACGAACTGGTCGCGCGCATGGTGCGCCACGACATCCCGCGGCCCGAGGAGCCGGCGCGACCGGCGACCCGCAGCGCGTCCGTGATCCCGATGGGGGAGCGCGAACCGCGCAGTGCGGCCGGCGGCTTCCGTCCCTTCCGTTCCTGAAACGGGCTACACCGGCCACCGTCCCATGGCCTACGCTCCCTCCTCCCGGTACGCGCGCGCATGGTGGCTCGTCGGAGCCGCCGTCATCCTCGCCGGCCTGGGGGTCGCGGTGATCCGGGAGGTGGTGACGCGTTCGGCACGCGAGGCGCAGCCCCCCACCCTCACGGTGGCCGTGGCCGCGCACGACCTCTATGTCGGGGCGCCCATCACGGCGGCCGACCTGACGCTCCGGGCGGTGCCGCGGGACGGGGCACCCACCGCGCACCTCTTCGCCACGGTGGAGTCCCTCGTCGGCCGCACGCCCCGCGAGCGCATCCTGGCCGACGAGCCGGTTCGGGCGGAGCGACTGGCCGATGCCGGCACGGGCACGGGGCTCAACGTGCTGGTGGCGCCGGGGCGTCGTGCCATGGTGCTGCCGAGCGTGGCCGGCGCCGGGCTGACCGGCCGGGCCGCGGTGGGCAACCACGTGGACGTGCTCGCGACCCTTCCCCCCGTGAACGCGCGCGCGCGCGGGGCGCGCTGGACCAGCAGCACCCTGTTGCGTGACGTGCGTGTGCTGGCCGTTCCGGAGAGCGCCTCGGCGCCGGGCGGGCTCACCCTCGAGGTCGACCCGTGGCAGGCCGAGCGACTGGCACTGGCACTGGCACGTGGCGACGTGCGGGTGGCGCTGCGCAGCGACACCGAACCCGCCCTGACCCCGCAGCGGGCGACCGCACCGGACACGGCCCGTGCGGCACCGAAGGGTGCCCCGAAGGCGTCCAAGGCCGCACGCACGGGGAAGACCGGCCGGGCCGCCCGCGGCAAGCGTGCGCGCCTGCGCGCGAAGGCCCTGCGTGCCCGGAAGCCCGCCGCCGGACTGCTCCTCGAGGGCGCCGATCGCGCCCACCAGACCTTCCAGGCCGACGGGGTCGGCATCGCCACGGTCGACGGCACGGCCGGGACCCTCCCGCGGCCGACCCCGGTACGGTGACACCCGTGCCGGGGGTGGCGTTGCGGAGGGGGGTGGACCCCCCTCCGCCCCAGGGAGAGAGGCCCGTCGCGCTCGTGGGGCTCGATGCCGCGCTGCTGGGACACGTGCGCACGCTGTGCGGCGGTGCCCTGCCGAACGGGGTGCTCGTGCTGCCCGACGACCCGTCGGTCGTGCGCGCCGTCGCGCCGCGGCTGGCCCTCGTGGCGTTCGACCCCGACGGTGCGCCGCCTGCCGTCGCCCATGCGCTGGACACCTTCCCCGCGACCCGCTGGAGCACGCTCGGGACGCGCGGCGACCCACAGACGCTCCGCGCCGCGATGCGCGCCGGCTTTCGGGACCACCTGGCCCTGCCGGCCGACGTGGCCACCCTTCGCGCCTGGCTGGGCGTGATCGGAACGGCGCCGGAGCCGGCCGGATCCGAGGACGGCGTCATCGTCGCGCTCGGCGCACGGGGCGGGGTCGGAAGCACGACCCTGCTGTTGCACGCCGCGGCGGCGCTGGCACCGGTACAACGCACCTGCTTCCTCGACCTCGACCTCGCCTGCGGCGATGCCGCCGCGCTCCTGGCCCTTCCCCCGGCGAGGGGCCTGGCCCATTGGCTCGAGGCCGGCCCGGACGCGGACGCACGCACGCTCGCGCACGCCGTGACGGTCCACGCCTCGCGGCTCCACCTGCTGCCCGGCAGCGTTCCCGACGAACCGCGCGATGACGATGCGCTCGTACGGCTGCTCGATGTCGCGTCGAGCACCTACACGCACGTGTGCGTCGACCTCGGACGTGCGGGGGATGACGCACGCGGCGGGGCGGGTTGGCGGCGCGCGGTCCTGCGACGCGCCCGTCACGTCGTGCTGGTGACGCGCCCGGACGTGCTGTCGGTGCGCGCGGCATGGCGCGCCGTGCGCCACCTGGATGACTGCGGCGTGGCGGCGGAGCGCATCCACCTGGTGCTCTCGGGCTGGGATCCCGGTCGCGGAGGCGTGGGCGCCGACGACGTGGCCGACCACCTGCAGCGCCCGGTGGATGTCGTCGTGCCCTGGGACGCGGCGGTGCGCCACGCCGGCAACGAGGGACGCACGGTGACCGAGCTGGATCCCGCGTCGCGGGCGGGCGAGGCCTACGCCGCGCTGGTGGAGCGTCTGACCGGCGCACGTCCCGCCGCCCGGGACCCCCGCGGGCGATGGCTGCGCTGGCTCACCGGTGGGTCCGGCCGGTGACCGGCGCGATCGCCGGCGCGGCCGTGCTGGGCCTCTTCGGCGCGACCCTCCTGCTCCATCGCGTCCGCGCGCGGCGCCGCCACCTCCGACGACGGCTGCATGATCCGACGCACCCTCCGGAACCCGAGGGCGTCCAAGGGCTGCGGCATGCGGGTGGCCCACGACGGCGCGCCGCCTGCGCCCAGGTGACCCGTGTCGCGGCGGAGCTCGCGAACGACGCGCGGACCGGGCGGCCACTCGACCTCTCGACGCTGCCGCGCCCGCTCGACCTCGAACTTCACGCCGCGTCGCCCCACGACGCACGGGACGAGGTGGCGCTGCTGGCGTTCGCGCTGCGCGTCGCCGCGGTGCCCGGGGCGTCCCGCGCGCGGGTGCTCGCCGAGCTCGTCGACCGACTGGAGGCGCGCGCCGCCGCCGACCAGGTGGCGCGTGGCATGGCCCGGGCGGCGCACGCGGGATTGGCGATGCTCGCGCTCGGGCCGCTCGCGGCCTGGATCGCCGTTGGGGCGCGGGCGGACGTGGCGCCGTGGGCGTGGCTCGGCACCACGTTCGGGCTGGCCGTGGCGCTGCGCCCGTTCAACGGCCGGGAGCACGCGTGACCCCGCTCGCATGGCTGGGGGTCGTGCTGGTGCTGGGCGCCGTGTCGCTCGTCGTGGCCGCCGGCTGGATGTTCCTCGGGGAGGCGCCGTCGCGTCCGCTGGAGCGCCTGGACGAGGATCCGCCGCCGCCCACCCCGCCCGACACACGGACGTCCCGGACGACGGGCCCCGTCCGCGCGGTGCGTCCTCCGGAACGCACGGCAGGGACGCCCGCCGACGCCGTGGTTCGCGCGGACCGCGCCGACCGGTGGGCCCTCGCACGCGTCGCAGGCCTCGAGGACGCCGTGGCGTGGCGGGAGATCGCGCCGTCTCTCTCCGCGGGGGACCTCGACGGCGCGGACACGGAGCCGCTGCGCGTATCCGCCCTCGAGTCGCTCGAGGATGCCCTCCCCGGCCAGGTCGCGCGCCGCGTGGGGTGGATCGTGGCGTTCGGCATGCTCACCATCGCGATCGTGCACCTCCTGCCCGTGCTGACCCGGCTGGGGCCGCCGTGAGCGAGGTCCCGGGCACCCTCGACACGGCGGGCGCGGTGCGTCGGGGGGTGCGCTCGGGCTTGTTCACGCTGGGTGCCATGACCCTCGCCATGTGGGTCGCCCACGCGAGCGGGATCGACGCCGGCGCCGTGGAGCGCCTGACGGCCACCGCACGACCCGGCCGCCTGTTCGGCGCCTGGGCCCTGCTCATGAGCGGCACCGTGCTGATGGCCTTCCGCTGGCGCGCGCTCATGCCGGTGCGCGACCACGTCCGAATCCTGCCGCTCGCCACGTTCCTCGTGTCGGGGACCCTCCTCAACCACGCGCTGCCCGGACCCGTGGGGGAGTTCTTCGCGGCCGCCATGGCCGGACGGCGCTACGGGATGACCGCCGAGACGGCGCTCGCGGCCAACGCGTACGGGCGACTCGTGGGCCTGGCGATGGCCGGCGTCGTCGCGGGGGTGCTGTTCCTCGCGGCCGACATGCCGGTTCCGGCGACGGTGCGGACGTGGGTCGGCGCCGTGACGGCCTGCATCCTCGTCGTCGCGATCGGCGTGGCCGTGCTCGCGACGCGACCCTCGCTCCTGCGTCGCGTCTCGGGCGCCACGCTCGGGCGGTTTCACGTGCTCGCCCCGCTTCACACGCGGGTGCTGGGCCTCGTCGAGAGCCTGGCGGTCGTAGGCACGCTCCCGCGCGGGCGGTGGCTCGAAGCCTGCGCCTGGTCGCTGCTCGGCCACACCAGCGCGATCGTCGGCACCGGCATGGCGGCCGAGGCGCTCGGCGGCTCGCCCGATCCGGCCGGCCTCGCGTTCACCTACACGGTCACGACGGCCGGGGCCGTCCTGCTGTTCGCCTTCCCCGGCACGCAGGTCGGCTGGGAGGCCATGCTCACCACGCTGCTCGTGGCGACCGCAGGGCTTTCGCTGCCGGTCGCGCTCGGCGTGGCGCTCGTCATCCGCACCCAGCAGATCGCCACGGTCCTGCTCGGGGCCGTCGTCCTGCCACAAACCGCGCGGCGCGAGGAGGATCACGGGGCCCGCGGTGGTTAGGACGTGCCTGAGGACTGCACCCATGCGACGTCTGCCCACCTTCCTGCTCTCGCTCGCCTCCCTCACCCTCTCCTCCTCCGCCGCGCTCGCCGGTGACGAGGCCGCCGCGACCGGCAAGGTGGTGAAGAACACCTCCTTCAACGTGACCCTGACGATGGCGGACGGCACGACCCGCGCCGGGCACGTGCAGGGTGTCGAGCGTGCCGTCGACGTCTACGCGGACCAGGGCTTCACGGAGGATGCGCGCAAGCTCACGCTCGACGTGGAACTTCCGGGCGCCAAGGGGAAGATGACGGAGCGCGCGGTGCCATGGACGGACGTGAAGTCGCTCACGATCGCGCCCGTGCTCGTCCCGAGCAAGAATCCCAAGCTCGGCAAGCTGCCAGACATCAGCTGCACCTTCGATTCGGGCGTCGAGCCGTGGATGTATGAATGCTCGATGGCGACGGTGTCGTCGATCACCCTCAAGGACGGGACGAAGGGGAACGTCATCACCCGTCACCCGTGGCGGTTCACCTTCGACGACGGCTCCACCGTGACGTTCACCGCGGCCAAGCACACCGTCCGGGCGCCGGAGGATCGCGAGATCGAGCCGGGTCGCGACGAGGAGGCCAAGCCGAACGAGGCCATCTACGCGAAGCTGCAGCAGCAGATTCGCGACGACGCGAAGACCCGGCTCGTGAAGACGGTCGTCGTCACGCCCTGATCAGTTGCAGGTGCGCCCTAGCTTGCGCAGCAGGGCATTGAGCTCGCCGCGCTGGCTGGACGGCGGATTGGCGGCGAGCGCCCGGCAGTAGTCGTCGCCCGCCGCAGCGGAATCACCCAGCTTCCCGGCGGCGTAGCCGCGCCCGTAGTACGCCGCGGCACCGCCCCCGAGGCCGATGGCCTCGCCGAAGAGCGCGCGTGCCGCCACGAAGTGCCCGGCCTCGGCGGTCTTCCAGCCCTCCGCGATCACGGAGGCCGCATCGCGGGGGGCAGACGTCACGGCGGAGGGCGGTGGCGCGGAGGGTGCAGGCGACGGCGCGACGGCAGGTCCGGAGACCGTGGCGGGCGGCGGAGCCCGGACGACCGCCACGGGGCGTGTGGAGGAGACCGGCGGCGCCTTCGGCGCGGGAGAAGACCGTGGTGACGCACCTCGTGCCCCCGCCGAAGCGGTCGAGGCCGATCCGGTGGCAACGGGCGCCGGAGCCTCGGGCGGAGGCGGCGGGGATGCCGCGTCCACGGGCGCCTCCGCGACGTCCACCTCCGGCGACGCGGCCACGGGGGGCACACCCTCCTCCGGAACGGCGCGCTGCCGGTAGACCGTCCACGCCACCCCGATGCCCAGCGCCGCGAGCATGCCGACCCCCGCGATCGCGGCGGCGCGCAGGGAGCCGGTCGCGGTCGACGGGACGGGCTGCGGGTCCGCCTCGGGGACGTCATCGGCCCACGGGGTCTCGGTGTCCTCCCGCTCCCCCGCCGCAAGCCAGTCCTGCTCCGTGGCGTTCGGCACCCCGCGCGGTGCCGCCGCCGGCGGCGCATCCAGGTTCGGGAGGGCGCCCTCCGGCACCACGACCGTGGGCCGCTCCCCGTCGCCGAAGGCCGCGCCGTCGAACGACATGTCCACCAGGCTCGGCACCACCGGCGCCACCCGCGGTGCGGCCGGCGCGGCAGGTGCCACGTGCGCGACGAGATCGGCGGGCACGACCACCGTGGGCCGTTCCACCTCGTCCTCGCCGTCCCGCGGCGCGAAGGACATGTCGATGAAGCTCGCCAGCGCCGGCGGCGGCAGGTCCGGCGTCAGCTCGGGCGCGGCGACGCGCCCGAGCAACCGGGCGGACTCCAGGAAGTCCTCCAGGTCGACCCGGTCCGACACCGGCACGCGTCGACCGGTGACGTCGATGCAGACGTCCTCCGCACGCGCTTCTCCCGAGACGATCCAGCGCAGGAGCACCGCTTCCTCGGGGACGTCCCTACGAACCCCGCGAATCTCGATGGCGACGATGCGGGGCAAGGGCGCGGGCAGTGCGGCCATCCCTCAACCCCCGCCGCCGAGCAGCGCTCGAACCTCTGCCGCATCGCTCGGCTGCGTCGCCAGGTACTTCTGGTAGTGCGCGTTGGCCCCGGCCACGTCGCCCTGCGAACGTGCCGCGTCCCCGAGCAGTCGCCACGCACGCATCTGTCCGCGGCTGGCGGCATCGAGCAGAGGCGCCATCGCGCCGACGGCATCCCCCGACTTGAGGAGCGCCTCGCCCATCTTGAACTGGAGGCGCGCGTTGCGGGGGTCGAGCGCCACCGCCTTCCGAAAGGCCACGGCAGCCGTGGACCAGTCGCCGCCACGGACGGCGTCGTCCCCCACCGCCTCGTGGTCCGACGCGCTCGCGTCCTTCGCCGCAGGCGCCTGGGCCACCGGCGCGAGCCCGCCGGGCGGCAGCGGCTTGGCCGGCTCGGCCGCGCGATTCACCGGGGTCCAGGCGAGCTGATCCGGACCCGAGGCCACCGGTGCGCGCTCCGTGTTGCGCAGACGCTCCTCCAGCTCCCGGTTGAGCCGCGCTGCGGCGTCCTCCGTGGACGCCGCGGCGGCGGGAGCGGGGGCCGCGGCCACCGGGGGAGGCGCCGGCGGCGGGGGCGGAGCCTCCGACGACGCCCGCCACGCCACGACACCCGCCACGACCGCCACGACCGCGGCGGCAGCGCCCATCCAGGGCGACCGGGACGCCGCGGAGGGGGGCGCCTCGGTCTTCCTGGACGACGCGCGGGGACGGGCGGGCGCCGTCGTGGACGGCCCCCGGTCCCGACGTACGGCGCGTGGCGCCGACACCTCGTCCTCGTCCTCGGCCGCCATGGCCGCGGCGGTCGCGGCGGCGAGGTCGTCGGACGGCGGGGGCGGAGGCTTCGGCGTGGCCGGCTCCGGCTCCTTGTAGGTCGCGGCGAGGGCCTCCCACGTGTCCACGAAGAACGCGTCCAGGTCGGGAATGTCGCCGAGCTTCCGCCAGTTCTTCCCGTCGTGGGAGATCACGTCGCCGGAGGTGACGCGGCCGTCGCTGATGTACTTGCGGAAGGTCTTGATGTCCGAGAAATCGTAGATCAGGCCGATCTTGACCTTCACCTTCCAGGTCGTGACCCCGACCTTGCGGAAGTCGAGCAGGGCCGCCCGGGCAGCGAGGTCCCCGCGCGCGGCACGCTCCTCCGTCGGCGGCTCCACGCGCATCTCCGCTTCCGAAGACGGCACGATCGGCGCCGACGGCGCGGGGGGCGGCACCACCAGCCCGGCCCCGGACACGCGCTCGGGGGTCGGCGGGGCCGCGGGCGGACGCACGGGCGGCAGCGGCGGCACCGTCGGCCCGTCGGCGTCGCGGAGTTGGACCACGAACACGTGCTTGCACTTCGGACACGTGATCCGGGCACCCTTGCCGCTGACCTTGGAGTCATCGAGCTTGTACCGGGACTTGCACGCTTCGCAGGAGACGATCACGTGAACGGGCTCCGTGTCAGGGCAACAGGATCTCGAGGGGGGCGCTCGCGGCAAACACCGTGCGCGGCCCATGCGCCTTGAAGTGTATCGTCAACCGGGGGTTCGAGGGGATCCCTTCGCGACGCTGGATGACACCGACGCCGAGCACGGCGTGGAACACCTCGGTTCCCGGCGCCAGTTCCTCGTAACTATCCGGTACCATGCGGCGGCGGTCCACGGGCGCGCGTACCGTGGCGGGGGCTGGGGCGGAGGGGGCCGGCCCCCTCCGCAACGCCTCCCCCGGTGCGGGGAGACCTGTCGGGGCGGGAGCACGCGGCGGCGCGATCGGACCCCGCGGCGCGGTCGCGGTGGCGCCGCGTCCGCCCGAGAGCCACGACGGCGGCGAGGGCGGCGAGAATGGCCGGGCGGGTCCGCCTCCGACCCCCGGCGCGGGGCGCGGGGCAGGGCCGTCGAAGACCTCGGGAGGGATCTCGCGCAGGAACCGGGACGGCAGGGTCGGCTCCCACATGCCACCCATGCCGCGACGGCGCTGCGGCCACGACAGGGTGAGCCGCTCGCGTGCCCGGGTGATCGCCACGTACGCGAGCCTGCGCTCCTCCTCGATGTCCTCGTCGCGCTCGGCGCGTGCGTGGGGGAAGCACTTCTCGGCCATGCCGACCACGAACACCACCGGGTACTCCAGCCCCTTCGCGAGATGCGCGGTCAGGAGCGTGACGGCGCCCTGGCCGTCATCCGGGAGCTCGTCGGCCTGGGCAGTGAGGGAGGCACGGTCCAGGAACCCCCGCAGCGCGTCGATGGGCGCACGCCGCCCGGCTTCCTCGCCCTCGGCGGGGTCCACGGCGTCGGGGTCCTCGTCGGCGGCCCGGGCCAGTTCGCCGATGTTGTCGATGCGGCCGCGCGACTCGTCGGTCCGCTCGGCCTCCAGCTCCGCCAGGTACCCGCTGTCGCGCGCCACCCGCATCACCAGCTCCCCGGGCGAGAGATCGAGCGCCAGGCGCTCGAGCCGGTCGAGGAGCATGGAGAGCGCCGCGAGCGCGTTCCCCATGCGCCCGCCGGTGGTCCCGAGCAGGCGCGCCGCCTCCCGATGGGGTATGTCGCGACGGACGGCCTCCGCGGCGATGGATTCCTGCGCCTTGTCGCCCAGGCCGCGCGCCGGCACGTTCACGATGCGCTGGAACGCCACGTCGTCGGTGGGGTTGACCAGCAGCTTGAGGTACGCGACCAGGTCCCGCACCTCGCGACGCTCGTAGAACTTCTTGCCGCCGACGAGCACGTGGGCAATCCGCGCCGCCACGAGGGCCTGCTCCAGCGGCCGGGACTGGGCGTTCGTCCGATAGATGACCGCGATGTCCGCCGGCTTTCGGGTGCGCAGCAGTCCGCGGATGTCGGTGACCACGCGCTCGGCCTCCTCCAGCTCGTCCGCGCAGGCGACGAAGCGCAGCCCCTCGCCCTCCGCGCCTTCCGTCCACAGGGTCTTGTCCTTGCGCTGCGCGTTGCGGCGCACGAGCCCCGACGCCGCGCGCAGGATCTTCTGCGTCGAGCGGTAGTTGCGCTCGAGCCGCACGACCGTCGCCTGCGGGAAGTCCTTCTCGAAGTCCAGGATGTTGCGGATGTCCGCGCCACGGAAGCTGTAGATCGACTGATCGTCGTCGCCGACGACCGCCAGGTTCGGCTCCCGCGCGGCCAGCAGGCGAACGAGGCGGTACTGCGCCTGGTTGGTGTCCTGGTACTCGTCGACCATGACGTAGCGCCAACGGTCCTGCCAGCGCGCGAGCACGTCGGGATGGGCCTCCCACAGCTCCACGACCTTGTTGATCAGGTCGTTGAAGTCCAGCGCGTTCGCGGCCCGGAGCCGCTCCCCGTAGAGCCGCCACACCTCCGGCAGGCGGTCCGCGCGCGGCCCGTCCTGGCCCGGGTCGGCGAACGCGTTCTTCGCACGGTCGATGGCCTGTCGGTAGTAGGTCGGCGGGTGGCGCTTCGCGTCGATGCGAAGGTCCGCCAGGATCTGCTTGAGCACCCGGATCTGGTCGTCGTCGTCGTAAATGACGAAGTTGCGCCCATAGCCGAGCGGCTCGATGTCCCGACGCAGGATGCGCACGCAGGTGCTGTGGAACGTGCTGACCCACACCTCGCGGGCATGGGCCCCGACGAGGTGCGCCACGCGCTCCTTCATCTCGCCGGCCGCCTTGTTCGTGAACGTGACGGCGAGGATGCGCCACGGCGCCACGCCCTTCTCCAGCAGCCACGCGATGCGGCGCGTCAGCACGCGCGTCTTCCCCGACCCCGCACCCGCAAGGATCAGCAACGGCCCCTCGGTCGTCTCGACCGCGCGGCGCTGTTCGGGGTTCAGTCCGTCGAGGAGTTCGCTCACGGCGTCTTCCCCGCCCGGGCCCGAGCGCGCGCGCGCACGTCGGGAGCCCGGCCCTCGCGGTTGACCTGCGGACCCCGCCCGACCGCCAGCGCATCCGCCGGGACGTCCCGGGTGATGGTGCTCCCCGCGCCGACAATGGCGCCCTCGCCGATGTGCACGGGGGCCACGAGCGCGCTGTTGCTGCCCACGAAGGCGTGCGCGCCGACGATCGTGCGGTACTTCCCGACCCCGTCGTAGTTGCAGGTGATGGTGCCGGCGCCGATGTTCGCGCCCGCGCCGACGTCGGCGTCGCCCAGGTAGGCGAGGTGGTTGGCCTTCGCGCCCGCACCCACGTGGGCGTTCTTCGTCTCCACGAAGTTCCCGACGTGGCTTCCGGCCTCCAGCACCGTGCCGGGCCGCAACCGCGCGAACGGGCCCGCCTGCGCCCCGGCGTGCAGCACCGCGTCCTGCGCGATGGAGTGCGCGTGCAGGATCGCGCCGGCCTCGACGCGCGAATCGACGACGATGCCGTGCGGGCCGACCATCCCGGCCACGTGCGACGCCCCGGCGAGGATCGCCCCGTGACCGACGTGCGCGTCGGGCTCCAGTGTGACGCCGACCTCGACGATGGCGGAGTCGAGGTCCGCGAAGTCCACGCCCGCGCGCGCCCACGCCATGTTGACGCGCCGCCGCAGCACGCCGCGCGCCTCCGCCAGCGCCGCGCGGTCGTTGACGCCCAGGAACTCCAGCTCCGCGAACCCGTCGCAGACGTGCGCGCCCGGGCCCACGAGATCGGTGAGGTAGAACTCGCCCTTGGGCGGGTGGGGCTGCAGCGAGGGGAGGTTCGCACGGAGCCACGCCGCGTCGAACACGTAGGCGCCGCTGTTCACCTCGCGGACGGCCGCCTGCGCCGGGGTGCAGTGCGCCTGCTCGACGATCCGCACGCCGTCGGTTTCGCGGAGGATGCGGCCATAGCCGGTCGGATCCGCGGCGGTGAACGTCGCGACCGTGCACGGGCCGCCGTGGGCCGCGTGCGCCGCGAGCAACCGCGCCAGCGCCGCGCCGGTCAGAAGCGGCGTGTCGCCGGCGGTCACCAGGACGGGGCCCGCCTCCGGGAGCAGGGAGAGGGCGCTGCGCACGGCGTCGCCGGTGCCGAGCGGTGCCTCCTGCCGCGCGAAACGACAACCCGGAAGCGCCGCCATCACCGCGTCGGCCTGGTGGTTCACCACCACGATGGGGGCGCAGCCCGCCTCACGCACGGCCGCCACGACCCAGCCGACCATGGGGCGGCCGAGCAGCGGATGGAGAACCTTCGCGAGGGGGGACCGCATGCGGGTCCCCAGGCCCGCGGCGAGCACGACGGCGACGGCAGCGTCCGGCATCCCGCGAGCGTATCCTGTCCGCCGCCGGCCCGTCGGCGTCCGGGCAGGCCGCGCCGACCCTTGCCGACGCGCGTCACGTCGGGTAGGACGCGCGACCTGTCGAGGTGGGCCTGCCGGCCCCCTCCTCCCGCTTTCTCCCAGACGCCCGGAGGCACCGTGTACACCGACCTCTCCAAGATCCGGAACATCGGCATCAGCGCACACATCGACAGCGGCAAGACCACGCTGACGGAGCGCATCCTCTTCTACACGGGCCGCATCCACGCGATCCACGAGGTCAAGGGCAAGGACGGCGTCGGCGCCACCATGGACTCCATGGACCTCGAGCGCGAGCGCGGCATCACCATCCAGTCCGCCGCGACGCACTGCTCCTGGAAGGACACCGAGGACCCGAACGCGGTCGAGCACAACGTCAACATCATCGACACCCCGGGGCACGTCGACTTCACGATCGAGGTCGAGCGCGCCCTCCGCGTGCTCGACGGCGCGATTCTCGTGCTTTGCTCCGTGGCCGGCGTCCAGAGCCAGTCGCTCACCGTCGACCGCCAGATGCGCCGCTACAACGTTCCGCGTCTCGCGTTCGTGAACAAGTGCGACCGCCAGGGCGCCAATCCGCTGCGCGTCTGCGCCCAGCTCCGCGAGAAGCTCGGCCACAACAGCGTCATGATGCAGCTTCCCATCGGCCTCGAGGACAAGCTCGAGGGCGTCGTGGACCTCGTCACGATGAAGGCCTACACCTTCACCGGCGACAACGGCGAGGAGATCCACGTCGGTCCGATCCCGGCCGACATGGCGGACGACGCCGCGAAGTTCCGCGCCGAGCTGCTCGAGAACGTCTCCGTGTTCAGCGAGGAGCTGATGATGGAGATGCTCGAGGGCGAGCCGAGCCAGGCGACGCTCGAGAAGGCCATCCGCGACGCCACCATCGCGCTCAAGCTCGTGCCCGTGTTCCTCGGCTCCGCCTACAAGAACAAGGCCGTCCAGCTGCTCCTCAACGGCGTCATCAAGTACCTCCCGGGCCCCACCGACGTCCGCAACGACGCCGTCGACCTCGACCACAACGAGGCGAAGGTGGAGGTGCCCAGCAAGATCAACGGCCCGCTCCTCTCCCTCGCGTTCAAGCTCGAGGACGGTCGCTACGGCCAGCTCACCTACCTGCGCATCTACAGCGGCGTCCTCCGCAAGGGCGACTCCATCGAGAACGCGCGCAGCGGCAAGAAGGTCAAGGTCGGCCGCCTCGTCCGCATGCACGCCAACGAGATGGAGGACATCGAGGACGCGTGCGCCGGTGACATCGTGGCGCTGTTCGGCGTCGACTGCTTCTCCGGTGACACGTTCCACGACGGCAGCGTGAACCTGGCGATGAGCTCGATCCACGTCCCCGCGGCGGTCATCGACCTCACCATCAAGCCGAAGACGAGCGCCGGCACGAACAACATGAGCAAGGCGCTCCAGCGCTTCTCCAAGGAGGACCCGACGTTCCGCGTCTCGTCCGACCCCGAGACCGGCGACACCATCATCTCCGGCATGGGCGAGCTGCACCTCGACGTCTACGTCGAGCGCATGAAGCGCGAGTACAACTGCGAGGTCGTGACCTCGCCGCCGCGCGTCGCGTACCGCGAGACCATCAGCCAGCGCGCCGACTTCAACTACACCCACAAGAAGCAGACGGGTGGCTCGGGTCAGTACGGCCGCGTCGCCGGCAGCATCGAGCCGAACGAGAACCAGGGCTACGTCTTCGACGACAAGATCGTCGGCGGCGCCATCCCCCGCGAGTTCATCCCGTCCTGCGACAAGGGCTTCAAGAAGTGCCTGGACAAGGGCGAGCTCATCGGCGCCCCGGTCGTGGACATCACCTGCAGCATCGTCGACGGTTCCAGCCACGCGGTCGACTCGAGCGACATCGCGTTCCAGCTCGCGGCCATCGGCGGCTTCAAGGAAGCCTACATGAAGGCGAAGCCGGTGGTGCTCGAGCCGATCATGAAGGTCGGCCTCGAGGGCCCCGCCGAATTCAACGGCGCCATGCTCGGCACGCTCATGCAGCGCCGCGGCATCGTCATCGGCTCCTCCGAGCAGGACGGCTTCGCGCAGATCGAGGCCGAGGTCCCGCTCTCGGAGATGTTCGGCTACTCCACGACCCTCCGCTCCGCGACGCAGGGCAAGGCCGAGTTCTCCATGGAGTTCGCGAAGTACTCCGTGGCGCCGACGAACGTGACCGAGGAGCTGGTGAAGAAGTACCAGCAGGAGAAGAAGAACGGCTGATCGCTCCGGCGACGCCTTCCGGGAGGCCTCCCGCACGGGAGGTCTCCTCGTTCTTGGCAGGTCGGCGACGAGCCCGATAGTCACGCAGGGAGGGGCGCAGTCCATGCCCGTGCACGACCTCATCGATCGCGGCCCGCTGCGCGGCGTCCACACCGCGCTCGGCGGTGCGCTCGTCCCCGGTGACGTGGTGCACCTGCACGCCGCACCCGGCGTCGGCAAGAGTGCCTTCCTCGTCCACCTGGGGCTGGAGCGGCTCCTGCGTGGCGAGAGCGTGCTGCACGTCGCGACCTCCGGCACCCTGCAAGCCGTCCGCGACGCCTACGACAGCGGGCTGTCCGGGCTGCTCCGCGACGCCCGTCCCGCGGACGGCGCGGCGGCATCGCTGCTCGTCGAGCGCCACCGGCTCGTCCACATCGCCCGGGACGTGCCGGACGACTGGGGCGCGCGGATCGGCGGCCTGCTCGACACCCTCCGCGATGCGCTGGGGTTCGAGCCCGTGCTGGTCCTCCTCGACGGTGCCGCTCCGTCCGAGGAGGCCCTCTCCGCCGTGGCGAAGGCCCACGGGGTCGCGGTGGCCGTGGCGCACGCCGGGCCGGAGCTCGCCAGCTCCGGGCTCGTCCTCGAGCTGGTCAGCGATCGCGCCGGTGTCGTGCTGCACGTGCGCCGCGACCGTCGGGGCACCGACCGGCCGACGCCGCTGCGGCTCGACGCGGGGCTGTTCTTCGCGCGCGCGTCGATGCCGGCGCCCACCGGCGAGCGGCTCCTCCCCCGCGACGTCACGCTCCACAGCGGGGGGGCCGCCGGCGCCGAGGCGGCGTTCGGGGCCTGCGCCGAGTGGTGGGGCGTCCGCGAGGTGAACTACACCTTCGACGGACACGCCCAGGTGCGCACCCGGGGGGCGCACCCGCTCACCGAGGCGGCGCTGGCGCAGGGCGACGTGTCGCTGGCGTACGTGTCGCGTCGTCTCCGCCGCACCTACGGCCAGGGCAGCGTGATCCGGCGCGTGCTGCAGAGCCTCTGGCACCAGGTGGGCGCGGCGCAGGAAGTCTTCGTCGTCGGCACGATCCAGGAGGACGGGACGGTGACCGGCGGCACCGGCTGGAGCGTCGAGCTGGCGCGCCTGTGGAACAAGCGCGTGTGGGTCTACGACCAGGACAAGGACGGCTGGTTCTGCTGGAACGGCGACGACTGGGTGCCGGCGACGCCGTGCATCACCACGACCACGTTCTGCGGCACGGGCACGCGATCGCTCACCGACGAGGGCCGGTACGCGATCTCCGAGCTCTTCTCCCGCAGCTTCGGAGGGGAGGCATGAGGCGCGCCCGTCGCGGACAGGCCACGCTCGAGTACCTGCTCAGCATCGCGTTCATCGCCGTGGCGCTGGGCCTCGCGATGGGCGTCATCTTCTCCGCGGTGCACGGCACCACGGGCCGCCTCTCCGGCAGCCTCAAGCGCGACCTGATGACCGGGCCGGCGATTTAGAGACTCCTCCTGGGGCGGAGGGGGGTTCCCCTCCGCAACGCCTCCCCCGCGCGGACTCCGCTGGCCCTCACAGCGTCGAGAAGGATCCCGCCAGCTCGACCCAGCCCGCGTAACGGCCGGGTTCCCAGCTCGCCTCGGCCTTCGCCACGACAAACGGGATCTTGAACCGCGCGCCCACGGAGGCGCCCGGCGTGCCGTCCACCCATGACCCGCGCACGACCGGCGCGAACGGCAGCGCGGGCATCAGCTCCGCCTGCAGCTGTCCGCCCACCACGCCGTCGCTCAGCCCGACGAACTCCCCCTGCACGGCGGCGGCGAGGACGTCCGCGCGCGCCCCGACCTGCACACCCCCGAGGCGGTCGGTGCCCGGGGTCCACCAGGCGCCCGCCACGACCCGGTTGCTGCCGGTCTTCTTGCCCAGCCCCACGCGCGCATTCACGCCGAGGACCGGCGCGTCCGTGTCGGGAAGCCGTCCGGCCCCCAGGATGCCGTGCGTGTCGAAGCCGGCGAGCGCCTGCACGTGGTTGGCGTCGGTGCCGTAGCGCGCCACGCCGCCCATGAGCTGCGTCGGCGTCAGGCGCGCGGTGCCCACCCACGGGTTCACGAGCGCGTTCTCCCAGCGGTCCACGCTCTCCACGCGCCACGGCGCCATCATGACCCCGCCGCCGGCGCGCAGTCCGACGCCCTCCCACGCCACGAGGAGCTGTTCCACGCCGGGGCGCACCGACAGCGTGTCCCCGTCCTGGGTCATGTCGACCTGCAGGTCCGCGCGGACGAGCAGCTCCTCGAGGCCGATCTGCACGTCCCCCTCGATCTCCCGGACCCCCACCACGGTGTCGTTGACCCCGTCCGTGCGCGTGGCGGCGGCGGTCGCGTCGAGCGCCACGCCGAAGCCGACGTCGGCGGCGAGCAGGGGACGTGAGAACACGAGGGCGGCCAGGGCGGGGAGGCACTTCATGCTCCTTATTCTCACCCCTTCTCTTGCGACGTCAAGAGTGATACGGAGGACAATCCACGGAAAGGCCTCGATGCACGCCGCGACAGATCCGCTCGCCCCGGTCATGGGGCTCCTCGCCCGCTACCGCTCCGACGTCCATACCCTGCGGGCCGCGACCACCGCGTCGACCCTCGATGCCGTGGAGGAACACCTCGGCGTACCCCTCCCGCCGGGGCTGCGCGCCTTTCTCGTGCGTCACAACGGCGCCACGCTGTTCCGCGGCGCGCTGCGGGTGCGCGCCGCAGCGGACCTCGCGTCCCCGGAGGCCCGCGCGCCCGAGGTGACCCTCTTCGCGGACGGTCCCCGCGACGACGACCATTGGGGCGTCGCCGCCACGGCGGACGGGCACCATTTCGGGCGCTGGGACGGCACGCGCCTGCATCCCCTGCACGAGAGCTTCGCCGCGTGGCTGCACGCGCAGTCGCGCATCCTCGACGAGGACCGCCGGGACGCGGCGTCCCAGCTGGCGGTGCGCCTCGAGGTCGATCCCGATTGCGGCCTGCTCCATCTCGCGCAGGGGGAGCGCCTCCTCGCCGACGGCGACGCGGACGGGGCGATCCGCGCGCTGCGGCGCGCCGTGGCGCTGGCCCCCGAGCTCGCGCCCGCGTGGCAGCGTCTCGGAGAGACGCTCCTCGGCAGCGACCGCGGCGAGGCGCAGGTGGCGTTCCTCGTCGCGCTGCGCGCCACGCGCCTTCCGGTGGACTACCCCGGCTTCCCCCACGCCGAACCGTCGCTCTTCCGCACGCTGGAGTCCCTCTTCCCCCCGGGCGACGCCGGGTGGGAGCGCGAGCTGCACCAGATGCTCCATGAGCGCGTCCACGCCCTGCGCCACCCGGAGGGCGTGGCGCTCTACGAGGCGGCGGCGCTCGCCCTGGCGCGGGTGCACCTCACCCGGAGCGACCGGCGCGCCGCGCGCGACGTCCTCGTGACCCTGCGGGACCGCACGGCGGGCATGGCGGCCGTGACCGAACTCCCCGAGCTCACGCTGTCCCTGGTGGCGCTCGAGACGGCGCTCGGGCTGCACGACTCCGCCGAGGACGCCCTTCGTCGCCTGCGTCGCCACGCGGACGTCGCGGTGCGGGCGCGGGCCGACCTCGCGCTGGCGCACATCGCGCTGCTCCGCGAGGAGCCCTGGGTCGACGAGATTCTGCAGGAGGCCCTGGCGGGACCGCTCACGACGACGGACCGGTGCGACGCGCTGCTCGTGTCGGCCGAGCACGCGGTGGCGCGTCGCGCCGACGGCGGCGCCGACATGCGGACCCCGGCGGCGCTCGACGAGGCGGTGCGACTGGCCGCCCTGCTCGGGGATGACGCCCGCAAGGCGCGTGCGTCCCTGTTGCTCGGCGACCTCGCCCGCGCCCGCGGCGACCTCCCCGCCGCCTGCCGCCACTGGCTGTCCTGCGACGCCGATCCCGAGGCGGCCTTGCGCGCCACGGTCCGGCTCGGCGACCTCGCCGCCGACCCCGCCGAGGCGCTGGCCCACTACGCGCGGGCCGTGGAGGGCTACCGGCGCGTGCAGCTTCCGATCCGGGAGGCCTGGGCACGCCTGCGTCTCGTACGGTGCGGAGACGCGAGCCAGGCCGAGGACGCCCGGCGGATCTTCCGTGACGCGGGGCTCGCCGCCGGCGTGGCCGCCGCCGACGCCGTCGTGGACCGACCCGAAGCGAGCGTGGCATGGCACCTGGGCCGCGCCGCGGAGCTCGCGCGGCAGCGCCAGGAGGCGCAGCGCATGCGTCCTCCGCTCGTGCGCGCCGACGCGGAGCGCCCCGAGCGGCGCCTGCTGGCCCACCGCCGCGCCATCGCGCGCGGGGATGGACGGGTCGTCGATTCGCTCGCCGAGGCGCTGCGCGACGAGCTTCCCCGCGTGGAACACGCGGCCGGACGCCCCTACGATCCCGGCGTGATGCGCTTCGTGGCGGCGCTGGACCTCCTGGCGGGGCACCCGGGCTGGGACGCGGCCCGCGTGATGATGCAGCTGCTCGTGGCGGACATCCAGAACGACACCGCGGCGCGCGCGCTCATGGGTGCCCTCGCGCGAAGCCCGAACATGACGCTCGTGGAGGCGCTGCTGGCGGCGGTGCGGTCGCTCACCGAGCCACGGGCCCTGGCGGCCGCCGCCGAAGCCCTCGGGTGGCGCCGCGAGGCGGAGGCCGCCCCGCGCCTCCGGGAGCTCGCCGCGACCGGCAGCTCCCCGGTGCGCCGGGCGGCCATCACGGCGCTCGGGCGCATCGGTGACGAGGAGGCCATCGACGTCATCCTGCCGGCGCTCGAGGTCCCCGAGCTGGCGGAGGCCGCCTCGGTCGCGCTCCTGCTGCTCGGCGAGTGGCGCGGGGTGGACTTCCACGGCCAGGCGCTCGCGCAGGACCGCACGAACCTCACGCGCTCCCCCGGCGAGCTGGTCGGTCGCCACGGGGGGCCCAGCTACCTCCTGCTCCTGCTGCGCGTGGCCGAACGCGAGGGGCCCGCCGGTCTCGGCGCCATCCAGGGCCTCGGGCTCCTGGGGAGCATGCGTGCGGTTCCCAAGCTCATCGAGCTCTGCGGCCACCGTGATCCCGCCCGCGCCGCCGCCGCGCAGGCGGCGCTCGAGCTGCTCACCGGGCAGCGCTCCGACCCGGAGGACCCGTACCCGCGCCAGCGCTGGGACCTCTGGTGGCAGACCCACGGCGCGCACTACGACGAGGGGCGCCGCTGGCGCGCCGGCCAGCCGCTCGACGTGCGTGCGCTGATCGCGCGGCTCGGCGACGATGACGTGGGCGTGCGCATGACCAGCTTCGACGAGCTGGCCATCTCGACGGGAGAGCGCCTGCCCTTCGATGCGGACGGGCCGTGGCGTGCGCAACTGGCCCATCGCGAGGCCTGGACGCGGTGGTACAACGCCCACGGGCACGCACTCTCCGCACGTGGCTGGCTGTTCCACGGCCGCGAGGTCGGATGACGCCCGTGAAAAATCGTGAAGAACGCCTTGCAATCTTTTTTCAGTGTTGGTAGAACGCGGCCGGTTTGGAGACGGGCCCGGTAGGGGACCCTTCCCACCCGGTCGAACGATCCGCTCCCTTCCACATCTTTCGTTCAGCATTCAACCCAAGAGGTACATCATGGTCGCCATCCTCGCTCTCCTCGTCGCCTGCGCCCCCACCCCGGCCTCCGTGGCCTTCGACAAGGCCGACGTGACCCTCAACGACACCAACCCGGTCGACGCCCCCAAGGCCACCGTGAACGACGCCAACAACGCCGTGATCGAGGGCAAGGCCGTCAGCTGCGCCGTTGAGGGCGATGCCGTCAAGCTCGAGGCCGACAAGCTCACGGCCGTCAAGAGCGGCACCGCGACCGTGAAGTGCACGGTCGAGGGCTCCGAGGTGGCCGGCACCTACACCGTCAACGTCGCCCTCCCGGCGAAGATCGCCCTCACCGCGTCCGCCCCGAACGTGGCCGTCGGCGCGACCCTCGACGTGAGCGCCAAGGTGCTCTCCGAGACCGACGTGGAGATCGCGGGCCAGGCCGTGACCTGGTCCAGCAGCGACGTCGCGATCGCGACCGTCGAGGGTGGCAAGGTGACCGGCGTGGCCGTCGGCAAGGCCACGATCACCGCGACCTCCGGCGCCCTCACCCAGGGCCAGGAGATCGAGGTTGTCGCCGCCGACGCGGCCGCCACCGCCGCCAAGTGATGGCACGCGCCTGACCGAAGGGTGAGGCGCCCATCCACCGGAAGCCCGGCCGCAAGGCCGGGCTTCTTCGTCTTGGCGACGTGGCTCCACGCCGGCCCGCGGTGTACGACGCACGCGGAGGTCCGCGATGGTCATCTTCCCCAGCTCGGCCGCGCGCGCGCAGGACCTCGCCGCCGCCCTCGCGGCGAAGGCGGCCGACCTCCCCGAGGACCTCTGCGCCGTCCTCGGCGGGGACGGGACCATGCTGCGCGCCATCGATCGCCACGGCCCCGGCATGCGCTACCTGGGCGTGAACTGCGGTCGGCTCGGCTTCCTGATGAACGACGTGGACGGCGCGCCGGAGGCAGTCGCCGCACGCATCGTCGACGCCGTGCGGGCCGGCGACGTGGTCACCCACGCGTTTCCGCGCCTGTCCATGGAGGCGCACGACACCGACGGCGTCCGGCACGACGGACTCGCCCTCAACGACGTGTACGTGGAGCGCATGCTGGGCCAGACCTGTCACCTCCGCGTCGTCGTGGACGGCGTGGAGGTCGTGCGCCACATGGTGTGCGACGGCATCATCGCCGCGACCGCCCTGGGCAGCACCGCCTACAGCTTCTCCGCGGGCGGGCCGGCCGCGCATCCCCGGCTGCGCGCCATGGCGCTCACCGCGATCTGCCCCCACACGCCCCGGCTCCATCCGCTCGTGCTGCCGCTCGAGAGCGTGGTCGAGGTCGAGGTCGCCGATCCCGCGCGACGCCCCGCGCGCGCGGTGGCCGACGGGAAGCCCGTCCCAAACGTGCGGCGCGTCGTGATCCGCGGGGACACGGGCGAGGTGGGCCTGTGCTTCCTGGCGGGCCACGACTTCACGGCCACCATGATCCGCAAGGTGCTGCGCGGCGCGTAGCCCGTTCCACGGGTTAGTCCGGCCGGCAGGAGGTTCCATGTCCCAGGGCAAGGAAGGTCACGACGCCGAATCCGAGTACTTCGCGCGCGAGGACCGCGAGAAGAAGGAGAAGCTCGCGCAGACCCTGGCGGCGGAGCGTGCCGGGACCGAGCGCGCCGAGCGCAAGGCCCTGCACGCCGGCCGTTGCGGCAAGTGCGGGGGCGCGCTGGCGCCGGAGATCTTCCGCGGCGTGGAGATCGACGTGTGCGGCGACTGCCACAGCGTGCTCCTCGACCCGGGCGAGCTGGAGACACTCGCCGGCGACGATCGCGCCGGTGTGGTCGGCGCCCTCGCGTCCCTCTTCGGCGCCCGCCGCAAGGGATGATCGACGCGACCGCGCTCCGGCGGGCCTGCCGGGACGCGGTCCTCGACCCCGACCGACTCGATCTGGACGCGCTCGGAAGCGCCTGCACCCGCGCCCTCGGCGCGTCCCGCCCGGCGGTCTCACCCGACCTCGGGTCCTGGGGCGGGGGGGCCACGCCCCCCCGCAACGCCCCCCCGGGCGTCCGCGCGATGGCTGCCCGCGTCGCGGCCGGCGCGGATCCGGCCGGCTACGCCGAGGAGGCGCTCGCGGCCGCCGACCCGTGCAACGCGTGGGTACGCCGCGACGCGTCCGGGCTGGACCGCGCGCGCACGGACCCGGCGTGCCGCCACGGACCGCTCGCGGGGGTCCCCTTCGCGGTGAAGGACAACCTCGCCGAGGCCGGCGTGCCCCTGGAGGCCTGCGCGCCCATCCTCGACGGGCACGTGGCGCGGGCGACCGCGACCGCGATCGTGCGCCTGCGCGCAGCCGGCGCCCTGTGCGTGGGGCGCACGAACATGGACGCGCTCGGCGTCGGCTCCACGACCGCGACGTCGCGGCACGGGCGCACCACCCATCCCCTCGACGCGTCGCGGGTTCCGGGCGGCTCCTCGGGCGGAAGCGCGGTGGCGGTCGCGCGCGGAGACGTGCCGCTGGCGCTCGGTTCGGACACGGGCGGCAGCGTGCGCCAGCCGGCGGGACTGTGCGGCGTCGTGGGCGTGCGGCCCACCTGGGGACGCGTCTCCCGCTGCGGGCTCGTGGCCCTTTCGAGCGCCATGGACACCGTCGGACCGCTCACCCGCGACGTGCGGGACGCCGCGCGGGTACTCGCGGTGATGGCGGGCCCCGATCCGCGGGACATGACCGCCTCCGCGGTGCCGGTGCCGGACCTGGAGGCCGCCTGCGACGCGGGTGCCCGCGGCCTTCGCGTGGGCCTCGCGGGGCATGGGGCGACGGACGGGTACGCCGCGGAGCGGTGCGCGCGCGCCGGCATGCACCCGGTTTCCTGGCCGCGCGCGCTCACGGAGGCGTGGACGACCGGCCCGGCCACGTACCGCGTGCTCGGCGCTCTCGACGCTGCCAGCGTGCTCGCGCGGCTTGACGGCATGCGCTTCGGCGCGCGGCCCACCCGTGACCCCGCCGTGAACCGGGCGCTCGGCCTGCCGCTGCCCGTGGCGGCGCGCATCGTGCTCGGCACGTGGTTGGCACGGGAGGCTCCCGCGCGCGTGGAGACCGCGCAACGTGCGCGCGCGACGCTGTGCGAGACCCTGGCCACGGCCTTCGGCACCTGTGACCTGCTGGCGCTTCCAGCCACGCCGGGAGCTGCGTTCCTCGCGGACGACGCCGACGCGGCCGACCACGCCGACGACTTCACGGTACAGGCGGCGCTCGCGGGCTGCCCCGCCCTGGTGCTTCCCGCCTCCACGGTCGACGGCCTTCCGTGGGGCCTTCAGCTCGTGGCGCCGCCCTGGCACGAGGCCCGCCTGTTCGCCGCCGCCGCCGCGCTCGAGGCGCTGCCGGCGTAGCGTCGTGGGCCGGGGCGTTGCGGGGGCGGCCGGAGCCCCCGCCCCAGGACGGGTCCGGGTGCCAGTTTCTGACCGCGTCGATGCGGCGCGTCGTGCTAGAGTTCCCGCGCGAGGACTTCCCCATGGTCAACAAGGTCATTCTCATCGGCAACCTCGGGCAGGATCCGGAGCTGCGCTCCACCACCGGCGGCCAGTCCGTGTGCTCGCTCCGCGTCGCGACCGCGGAGAAGTTCAAGGACAAGGACGGAAGCTGGCAGGAGCGCACCGAATGGCACTCCGTGGTCGTGTGGGGCCGCCAGGCCGAGACAGTGAACCAGTATTGCCGCAAGGGCCGCCAGCTCTACATCGAGGGGCGCCTGCAGACGCGCAAGTGGCAGGACAAGAACGGCCAGGATCGCTACACCACCGAGATCGTCGCCGAGAACGTGCGCTTCCTGGGCGGCGGCGGCCGCGAGGGTGGTGAGGAAGGCGGCGGCGGAGGAAGCCGCGGCGGCGGGGGTGGCGGCGGCGGCTACGGTGGCGGCGGCGGCGGTGGAAACCGCGGTGGCGGCGGCGGCGGCGGTGGCGGCTACGGTGGCGGAAACCGCGGCGGTGGCGGCGGCCGTGGTGCGGATCGTCCTCCCGAAGGGTTCGGCGGCGACGATGACTTCGGCGGCGGCTACGAGGGCGGGGACGAGTCCCTCCCGTTCTGAGCGGCTCAGCCGCGCGTCGGCTCCCAGCGCGCGGTGCGCACGAAGCTGGCGTCGAGGTACTCGCGCTCGATCACCTGCGCCATCTCCTCGACGTCGCGGAAGCGGTCCCAGTCACACCGGATGACCGGGATCGTCCGCGAGATGTCCTCGATGAAGCGCTCGTAGCCAGCGTACAGCGCCTGCAGGTACTCGAGCGTGAGGCCCGTCTCCACGTCCCGGTTCCGCAGGCGCACGCGCTCCATGCTGCGCTCGGGCTTCACGTCCAGGTACACGATGACGTGCGGCCGGCACATGAAGTTCGACATGTGACGGAAGAGCGACAGGTAGGTCTCGTAGTCGCGCGCCTCCATCAGGTCGAGGTCGACGAGCATCCGCGCGAACACGGCGTCCTCGTAGATGGTGCGGTCCTGCACGCCGCCCCCGCCGCGCCAGATGATCTCCTGGTGCTGCTGGAAGCGTCGGTTGAGCAGGTAGATCTGCGTCTGGAAGCTGTAGCGCCGCGTGTCGCGGTAGAAGTCGGCCAGGTAGGCGTTGTCGGCGACCGGCTCGTAGTACACGGGCAGGTCGAGGTGACGTCCCAGGGCGGCCGCGAGCGTGCTCTTGCCCGCCCCGATGATCCCGGCGATGCCGATGAACAGGTCACTGAGCGGCTGATCCGACGATGGGCGCACGGTCACCTCCGAGCCCGCCCCCTAACCCCCACCGGTCGCGCCTGCGCTGCGCCTCACCCGCCCGTCGCCCCGATGTCGCTGCGCGAGCCGTCGGCGTCGAGGAGGGCGGGGTCGCCCGCGTCGCGCGCGGGACTGGCGGGACCGAGCGTCAGGTCACCGGCCGCCGGGTCCACGAACCCGGGGTCGGCCACCAGGATGCCGTCCTGGTGCAGGACTCCGGGCACCGTCGCGGCATCGTCCTCGCCGTTCCAGAGCAGCGCGTAGCGCAGCGCGATGCTTCCGCCGCTCCGCGTGGCCAGCACGCTCCCGACGTGGCCCGCGACGATGGTGTTGTGTACGTCGAGCAGCGCGCCGGCGCCATCCACCACGCACGCGGCACCCGACGACGCCGTGTTGCCGAGCAGGGTGACGTTGCGAAGCTCCGACCGGGCCGCATCCACCCACACCGCGCCACCCTGCCGCGCCGTGTTGGCCACCAGCCTGCCGTGCACCAGCTCCAGCCCCCCATCGGCGAGCGGCCCGCCGCGAACGCAGACCGCGCCCCCGCGTGCCGCCACGTTGCCCTCGGCCTGCACGCCATCGGCGTGGACCCGGAACGGCGATTGCCCGACGGCGAGTCCGCCTCCGCAGCCCCCGGCCTCGTTCGTCTCCAGCGAGAGCCCCTGCAGGGAGACGTCCCAGTTCGGGACGTTCGTGTGCAGGCCACCCCCGTCGCCGTCCGCGCGGTTGCCGACGAACACCTCGTCACGGAGTCGGGAGCTGTCATCGTCGATCTCGACGGCGCCGCCGCGCCCGCCGGCCGCGTTGGACTCGTAACGGTTCGCCTCGAACACGCTGGCCGCGTGGGAGACCTTGACCGCGCCGCCGTCGCCCGAACGCGCGCGGTTGTCGCGGAAGGTGTTGCCCCGGACGGTGGCGTGGCTCTCGAAGAGCCGCAGGGCGCCGGCGTCGTCCTCCGCCACGTTGGCGACGAAGCGGTTGCGGACGATGCGTGGGCTGCCGCTCCAGCTGACCACGCCCCCGCCGTCCTCGGTGGTCATGTTGCCGATGAACAGCGTGTCCGACACCTGCGCCGCCCCTCCCTCGAGGTACAAGCCGCCGCCCTGCCAGACAGAGCGGTTGTCCTGGAAGACGCTGCCGCTCACGACCGGTTCCCCGGTCATCCACGCGCCGCCACCGAAGCGCGTGGCCTGGTTGCGCAAGAGGCGCGCATCGTGCACCTGGACGTCTCCTCCCACGACCGCGATCCCACCGCCACGATGGGCGGCCGAATCCTCCACGCCGACGCCGGAGAGACGGACCCGACTGTCCAGCAGGAACAGGCCGCCGCCGTCCTGGGTGGCCCGGTCGTCCACGAAGCGCGAGTCGACGATGCGCACGTCGCAGCGGGCCGCCGCCAGGCCGCCGCCCAGGTCGGCCCGGCCGCCGCGCACCTCCACGTCGCGCAGCACGAGCGCGCCATCCTCGCAGAGGACTCCACCACCGCGCGGGGCCGTGCCGCCCACCACGTCCACCCCCACGAGCGTCAACGCGCCGCCATCCCGCACCGCGACCACCGGGCCCGCGTCCGGCCGCGACAGACGCGCCCCCGTCTCGCCGCGGAGCACCACCGTGGTGCCCTCCACCGCGAGCGGCTCGTTCCACGCGCGTCCGCACACCACCACGGTGCCCGTGGGACCCGCCAGGGCGACCGCCTCGGCGAGCGTGCTCGCGTCGCCCGTTCCGTCCGGGCAGGCGCGCACGACCGGCGCGACCGTCTCCTCGGGCAGCGGAAAGCGCGGTGTGAGGCCCGACACGCGCGGACCGAGCGGACGCTCCGCGGCCCCCGTCGGTACGGATTCCCCCGAACCCGTCGCGCTGCAGGCGACGAGCAGCCACAGGCCAGCCCCCATGCTCCCTCCCTGGCAGGGACCTAGGCACGGGGCCGTCGGGCCGTCAGGCCGGCGAGCGGATTCCCCCGCCCAGTTCGAGCGCGCGCGTGTACTGCGCGGGGCTGACGGGCATCACGGAGAGGCGGCCCTGGCGGACGAGCGCCGTTTCGCGGAGCACGGGGTCGGCCTTGCACGCCGCGAGCGTGACCGGCGTGCACAGGGGGCCGACGGGCGCCAGGTCGACCACGAGCCAACGGGGGTCCTCGGGGCTGGTAGGGTCCGGGTACGCCTCCGCCACGACCTCCGCGACACCGACGATCTCGCGCCCCTCGTTGGAGTGGTAGTACAGGACCCGGTCGCCCGTCCGCATCGCCGCGAGGTTGTTGCGTGCCTGCGCGTTCCGGACCCCGTTCCAGAAGGTGCGCCCCTCGGCCTCGAGCTGCGCGAACGCGTACACCTCCGGCTCCGACTTGACCAGCCACGTCGCCATGCGTGCCTCCGTGCGGGACCTAACGTGACCCGAAGAGCGACTGCTGACCCCGCACCCCGCGGGGGCGCCGGAACGTGGACGCGGCCACGTCCGCGCGCGCGGAATCATCGAGCCCGAGCTTGCGGCACCACGTCGCGAAGAGCTGCCGGGTCGCGTCCCAGGCCGGCCCCTCGCCGGTAAACCGATGCCCGAAGCGCGGATCGTCGAGGGCACCGCCGCGGGCGCGCCGGATCCGTGCGAGCACCGTGTCGGCGCGGCCCGGCAGCACCGCCCGGAGGCGCTCCTCGAACACGAGCTCCACGGGACCGGGCAGGCGCACGAGAATCATGTGTGCGCGCCGCGCCCCCGCCTCGGCAGCCGCGCGCAGCACCTTCGGGATGTCCGTGTCGTTGAGCCCCGGGATCACCGGCGCGATGTTGACCGAGACTGGAACGCCGGCAGCCGCGAGCGCGCGCAGGGTCTCGATGCGCCGCGCGGGGGACGGTGCGCCGGGTTCGATGGCCCGCGCCAGCTCCGGGTCGTGGAAGGGGATGGAGAGGACGACCTCGGCCGCCGCCTCGCGGGACAGCGCCACGAACAGCTCCGTGTCCCGCGCGATGAGCGCGCTCTTCGTGATGGCCACGACGGGGTTGCGGTACGCCAGGCACACCTCGAGGCAACGCCGCGTCAGCTCCCATCGATGCTCGAGGGGCTGCCAGGCGTCGGTGTTGCCGGAGTACAGCACGCACGCACCCTCCCAGGACGGGTCGTCGAAGGCCTCGCGCAGCAGTTCCGGCGCGCGGGGTTTGACGACGATGCGCGTGTCGAAGTCCGTCCCGGCACCGAACCCGAGGTAGGCGTGACTCGGTCGTGCGTAGCAGTACGCGCACGCATGCATGCAGCCGCGGTAGGGGTTGAGCGACCACCGGTGCGGCAGATCGGGGCTGTCGTTGTGCTGGAGGATGCTGCGCGAGTCGTCCTCGTAGACCTGCGGACGCGCAAGGTCCGGCGGCACGTCCCACAGCACGTGGTCCGACCGGTGGAGGCCCGGAGGGTTCGAGGCGGGCCGCAGCACGCGCCGTCACCCCTCCCGCGAGCCGGGCGCACGGGCATAGGCGTCGCGCAGATCCTCCGCCATCTCGTCCACATCGACCCCGAATTCGTCACGGAGCAGGTCGAGGAGGGACCCATCGGCCTCACCCTCCGCCGGCGGGAGGTCGGGCTCGCCCCCGGACGGTGCCGCCTCCGGGTCGACGGCGAGACAGGACCAGGCGTGGGCGAGCGCCTTGCGCGCCTCGGCGGACAGGGCGCGGGTGGACGGCGTGTCGGACGGGACGTCGAGCCGTGCGTCGGCGTGAAGCCACGCGTGGACCCCCCGGCGACGGCCGACCCCGACGCGCACACACGCCGCCTCGCGCCCATCGACGTCCACGAGGCACTGGAGCACCGTACCGGCCGGAAGGCGCGCGGGACCCCCGACTTCGACGTCCCACACGTGCGGAGCCTCCGCGGCGTCGGGCACCGGACACACCACGCCCGGCCCCAGGGGGCGTCCGTCGGCGTCGTACAGCCCGACCGTCAGGCCCCCGATCCCGGCAGCCGTCGGAAGCTCGACCCGCACGTGCCAGCGGGCCCCGAGACGGTTGAGCAGCGTCAGGCGCGGTTCCATGGGTGGTTACATACACACCCTGGGTCGAACGTCCACCGGAGGGGTCATGGGACCGTGGTTCTCGCTGCTCGTGGCATGCAGCTCTCCCGCGCCCGCGCCGGAGGCGGTCCCCGCGCGGACGCCGGCCAGCGCGCCGGCCCCGCTCGACCCGGGCGCGCGCGGACAGCCGCGCCGCAACGCCGGTCCACGCATCGCAGCGGTGACGCTCACCCCCGGGCGGCCCACCCACACCGACGCCATCGACGCGAAGGCCGAGGTGCGGGACCCGGAGGGGGACCCCGTCACGCTTGCGTGGGCGTGGTACCTCAACGACCGGAAGCTGCCGGGCGAGGTGAGGGCGCGCCTGTCATCGGGCCCCTACCGCAAGGGGGACCGCATCGTCGCCGAGGTGACCGCGACCTCCGAGGGCGGCGTGGCGCGGGAGCGCTCCGAGCCGGTGACCATCGGCAACACCGGCCCGGTCATGCGCACGGAATCGTGGAGCGTGTCCACCCTTCCCGGGACGACCTTCCGCGCCGAGGATCCCGACGGCGACACGCTCACCTGGTCCCTGGAGGGCGCGCCCGCGGGCATGACCATCGACCGGAACGGCACGGTGCGGTACCAGGGCTCCGAGCAGGAGCGGGGCGGGGACTACCGGGTCGCGGTCATCGCCAGCGACGGGGAAGCCTTCGCGCGCTTCGAGGTCCCGGTCCGGGTGAGCGCGGGGAAGGCCGCGGCCCGCCCGGCGACGCCCGACGGCGCGAAGGCACCCGGCACGGCGCCGGCTCCGACGGCCCCCGCACCCACGCGCTGACGGCGCCCGCACGGGGGCGTTGCGGGGGATGTCCCCCGCCCCAGGAGCATCCTCACGCGGCGCGGGGACCCACCGCGAGCGTGCTCTCCTCGGCATCCTCCCGACCGGCCTCGCGCAGCAGCTTCCGCGCGAGCTGCATGGCGTTCTCGAGGCTGTGGTCCATGTTGTTGTACCAGAACATGCCGGTACGGCCCGCCAGCTGGAGGTTCTCGTAGGCGGCGAGGTCGCGCCGCGCCCGCTCCAGCTGGGCCGGGTAGGTGCGGTGGTAGATGGGGTAGGTCTCGGGGACGCGTTCGACGCGCACGTCCATCACGTCCCCGCGGCGGGCCACCATGCCCACCCGCACGAGATCGTCGACGACCCAGCCGGTGAGGCGCTCGGCGTGCTTCCAGCGCGCGTCCCCCTCCCGGCAGGTGACCTCGGCGCACAGCCCGGTCGTGCCGGCCGGGGCGGTGTCGCTGCTGAAGAACCGCGGCGTGGACACCCGGGAGAAGACCAGCTCGGGCGCGCCGTAGTAGCACCACTGGTAGTCCCGCGCGACGTCCCCGCGCACCAGGACGTTGTAGAACAGCGTGGCGAGGTACGGCAGGTCGGGCACGTCCAAGCCCAGCTGCGCGCAGGCGAGCGGCAGCGGGGCGGTCCACACGACCACGCTCGGGTCGATGCGGACATCGCCGGCGAGCACGCTCGCGATGCGGCCCTTGCCGGGGACGAGCTGCGCGCCGGTGCCGGTCAGGATGCGCCCGCCGAGGGCGCGGATCCGCTCGGCCACGATGTCCCAGGTGACCTGCAGGCCGCCCTTGGGGTAGAGGAAGTCGATCTCGGCCTTGTTGAACTGGAGCAGCGTGCTCTTGGCGAGCTGCCCGAGGTTCTGCATCTGCAGCTTGTCGTCGATGATCGCCCGGTTCAGGCCCACCTTGGCCCAGTCGGGGTGGGTGTCGCGCGGGTGGATGCCCAGGAACTTCACGCTGTAGTCGCGGAAGAAGTGGGCGTAGAGCGTGGGACCGTACTGCCGCAGGACGTAGTCCTCGAACGTGCCGGACCCGTAGGTCTTCCAGCCGTTCACCGCGAGGTCGACCGCGCTTCGGGCCGCAAGCGCCGGCGGGAGCTGCACGAGGTTCTTCGGGTGAAGCGGCCAGCGGTAGTACTGGCCCTCGAAGTAGACCTCCGACTTGCGCGGGAACGCGGTCGCGTGGCCCTGCAGGACGCGGTCGAGGTAGGCCTTCACGTTCGGGTTCTCGGTGTGGAACCGGTGCGGTCCGCAGTCGAACACGAATCCGTCGTAGCGGTAGGAGCGCGCCAGGCCGCCGACGCGCTCGAACTTCTCGACGACGACGACCTCCACGCCGCTCTCTGCGAGGAGGTGCGCCGTGACGAGGCCGGCGACCCCGCCGCCGACCACCACCACCGGTCCGTCGAACACCGAGGCCTTGCTCACGCCCTGCTCCCCTCCGTCCAATGTGCCGCGTCGCGTCGCGTCCCGCGAGGGGGCGCCGACCCGAACCGACGTTTCAGTGACCGTGCCCCGTGCCCACAGCCGTGCCGTCCTCGTGCATCCACCGCCGCAGGATCGGGCTCAGCGCGAACACGACGACCGCGGCCGCGAGCGAGATGAGCGCGATCTGTCCGAACACGTCGCCGTACACGTGCAGCGTCTGCGACGGGGGCGGCACGCTGCCGGCGCCCTCCTCGCCGTGACCCACGCCGGTGAGCTGCGCGATGAACGCACCGAGCACGTTGGAGAACGCGGTCGCCAGGAACCAGCCGCCCATGACCGTGGCGACGATGCGCGAGGGGGACAGCCGCGTCACCATGGACAGTCCCACCGGGCTGAGGCACAGCTCTCCGGTGGTGTGCAGCAGGTAGCCGAGGAGAAGCCACCCCATGCCGACCATGCCGTCCTGATCGGCGAGCTGCACGCCCTGCCAGAAGGCGCCGAACCCTGCGCCGAGCTGGACCAGCCCGAGGCCGAACTTCACGGGCGTGCTCGGCTCCAGCCCGCGTCGGCCGAGCCAGGTCCACGCCGCGCTGAACACCAGCCCGAACACGAGGATGAAGATGGGGTTCGCCGCCTGGAAGGTCGACGCCGGGATCTCAGAGCCGCCGACGCCCATGCCGACGTCGTGCTCCCCGACGGTCCACTGCACCTCCGCCCGCTTCTCGCCGCGGGCCGCGTCGAGCTTGTCCAGGGTGTAGGTGGTGTCGCCCTGGGCGTGTCCGAGCTGCTCTTGGTTGAGCGTGATCGGAACGGTGCTTCCCACGTCGGCGGAGGTCAGCGTGCGGGCCTCCACGACGCGGTCGACGTTGCGGTCGGTGAAGTTGTTGACCGAGCTGCCGGCCTGCTCGAAGAAGGCCCAGAACAGCATGCTGAAGAACATGAGCACGAGCACGACGAACAGGCGTTCCCGCTCCACCTTCTCCGAGCGCAGCGCGTCGAGCGCGATGCTGCCGAGCGCCACCACCCCGAAGGCGGAGAGCACCCAGCTCGCGAGCTCGTTGCGCTGCACCAGCAGGGCCAGCAGCGGGACGGCGATCACGACGCCGCCATAGATCCACTGCGCCACCGTGAAGGGACCGATGTGCCGGTCCATCGCCCGTCCGCCTCCGGCCAGCACCGGCGGGGCGCCTGCCTCCGCCGGGATGGCCCCGTCACGGAGCGCCCACACGCCCATGAACGCCGCGACGAGCAACGCCACGGCGACGGGGGCGTTGACCGCGAGCATGAGGCTGTCGGACGCGCCGGTCCACAGCATCGCCGCCGCAGCCAGGACCGCACCGCCTCCCACCATGACCTGGGTCACGAGGGGCGGCGCGACGAAGATCGCGAGCCCCACCAGCATGCCCAGCGTGGCGAGGCCGAAGCCGTAGTGCCAGCCGTAGGTCTCCCCGATGTAGCCGCACAGGAGCGGCGCCAGGGCCGCGCCGAGGTTGATGCCCATGTAGAACAGCGTGAACCCGCTGTCCTGCTTGCTGCTGCCGGGCGGGTAGAGGCCGCCCACGATCGTGGAGATGTTGGGCTTGAAGAAGCCGTTGCCCACGATGAGCAGCGCGAGGGCGGTATAGAACGCCCCGGCCTGCTCCACGGTCATCACCAGGTGACCGAGCGCCATGAGCACGCCGCCGAGCACGACCGCCCGACGTGCGCCCAGATAGCGATCCGCCAGCATGCCACCCAGGAACGGGGTGGCGTACACGAGCGCCGTGTAGGCCCCGTACACCGCGTAGGATCGGGCGTCGTCGAACCTCAGGAAGCCCTTGGTCATGTAGAAGACCAGGAGGGCGCGCATGCCGTAGTAGGAGAAGCGCTCCCACATCTCCGCGAAGAACAGCACGAACAGGCCCGGCGGGTGGCCGACGCGCGCCTCGAAGGCGCTCACGGGGGCGGGTGCGGCGGGAACGGCCTGCATGGGTACCTCGATTCCCGTCGAGGGTAGCACGTTCAGCGCAGCGTGGACGCGCGGATCTCCCAGGTGTCCACGAGGCCGCCTCCCACCTCCATGATCTGCGCGACCAGCACGGGATCGGCCGCCGTGGGGTCGATCTCCAGGCCCATGAAGTAGTTGGACCCGGTGTAGCAGGCGAGCAGGTCGGGATCGCGCTCGGGGCACGCGCCGCCGATGTTGGAGAGGGGGGAGCTGGTCAGCGCCGGCAGGGTGTAGCCCGCCGCCGGGACGGCGCGGAACTCCGCGCGGTGCACGTCGCCGTCGAGGAGAACGACGCCGGGGATTCCCGAGAGCGCGTCCAGCACGCGGTCCTGGGCGACCGGCCAGTCCGCCCAGCTGTCCTCGGCGCCCTCCCGGGTCCACTGGCTGCCGGACACGACGAGGTGGAACACCGCAGGGCTCGCCGCCACCGTGGCGAGCAGCCAGTCCTCCTGGGCCGTCCCGAGGATGCTGCCCTCCACATCCCGCCAGTAGCGGTCGTCGAGAAGGACGACCTGCACGCCGTTGCCCTCCCACGCGCCGAACACCCCCGGCACGCCGGGCAGGCCGTAGACCCCGTTCGCCCACGCCTCCTGGAACGCCGCGAGGATCTCGGCCTTCGCGGCTTCGTCGCCGGCGTCGTTGTTGCCCGTGAAGTCGTGGTCGTCCCACGTGGCGAGGGTCACCGCCTCCCGGAAGAGCGCGGCACGTGCCGGTCGTGCCTGCGCGGCCCGGTAATGGGCCCGGTGCGCCTCCCGGGAATCCGTCTCGCCGTAGTGGGAGTCCCCGGCGAAGACGAACACCTCCGGAGCCCAGGCCCGGAGGTCCGTGAAGGCCTCCTCGTCGTCGAAGAGCGTGCACGACCCGAACGCGAGGCGCAGCGGCGCGGGCTCCTCCGAGGGCGTCGTGAACTGGAACGGCCCCTCGATGACATCGTCGACCTCGAGCTCGTAGGTGTAGCGGGTCGCGGGGGACAGGCCCCGCACGACGAAGACGTGCGCGAAGTCGTCCGCAGGGATCGGCCAGGCCGTCGCGACGTGGGCCCCGTCCACCCGCAGGCGCACGCGCCGCATGGCGTCCGTGCGGATGCGGATGCGCGCCTCGCGCGGCGTGACCGCGCCGAGCAGCGGACCATGCGTGAGCGGCGACGGGCCGCAGCCCTGGCACTCCAGCGCCAGCGCGGGCGACCACGACGCGATCTCGCCCCCGCCCGACCCGATGGAGACCGCCAGGGAGTCGCCGCAGTAGATCGGCCGGCCGTCCACGGACACCTGTGCGCACGCGACCTGCCAGCCGTCACGCCCGGAGCCCGTGCGGAGCGTGAACGACCCGACCGCGTCGAGGTTCCAACCGTCCAGGTGGTACGTCTCGGTCGCGCCGGGCAGGCGATCGAGCCAGTCCGGGATGTCCATGCGGCGGCACTGCGTCCCGACGCAGAGCTCGGCGGCGTTCAGCGTGCCATCGAAGAAGCCGTCGTCGGTCCGCACGGTCACGCTGATCGTACCGGGGCGCGCGGGGGCGTCGGGCGCGGGTGTGTCCGCGCAGCCGACGCCGTCGGTGGGCACGCCGTCGTCGATGTCCCCGTCACAGTCCTGGTCGATGCCGTCGCAACGCTCCGGGACGTCCGGCCCGACGTCCCGGCGGGTGTCGTCGCAGTCACCGGAGCGTGGGGCCAGACCCGCACCCGGTGTGCAGTCCGGCCGTGCGGCGCCGGCGCCCCACCCGTCCCCGTCGGCGTCGGTGTACCCGACCGCCGTGCACGCGGTGTCGGTGTCCGGGGTGTCCGTGCCGGGCTTGTCCGCATCCGGCGCGCACGCTGCCACGAGGAGAATCCAGAACATGGCGCCTCACGCCACCGGATCGTCGGGCGGATCGACGAGACGCAGGTGGGGGTGCGCGGGACGCTCGTCCACGCGCGTGGTCTCCCCGATCAGCCGCGCGAGGGTCTCGGCGGCGCGCTCGAGCGACGCGCCGGCGGCGGCGCGCGGGGGGGTGAGCACCCAGCGCGCCCCGTCGAGGCGATGCGCCTCGCCGCGCTCCGCCAGCCACTGGAGGTGCGTGCCGAGCTGCTGGGCCGCCAGGCGCGCGTCGATGTCCCCGCGCGTGCCATAGACCCGCCCGACCAGCTCCTCCGGCGAGGCGGCCCCCGCGGCGAGCGCGGCGCGAAGCTGCTCCGTGCGCGCGTGGCGATGCGCGATGAGCGCGCGCATTGCGCCCGCCCCGTCCTCCAGCACCGGGCCGTGCGCGGGCAGGGCGCGCCGCGTCAGCCCGACGAGCCGCTCGAGGGACTCCAGGTAGCGCCCGAGGTGGCCGTCCGGAGGCGGCAGGACCACCGTGCCGATGCCCGCGACGAGGTCGCCGACGACGACGTCGCCGGTGGGCTCGTGCAGGAACGCGAGGTGACCGTCCGCGTGCCCCGGCGTGTGGAGACACCGCACCACCCCCTCGCCGCTGTCGATCTGCTCGTCATCCTGGAGGTGGCGGTCGACGGGGAATCCGAGCCGGGCATCGGCGTGGGCCCATACCTTGGCGCCCGTGCGCGCCACGACGTCGGCCACGCCCCCGGTGTGATCCGGGTGGTGATGCGTGAGGAGCACCGCCTCCACACCGTCGAGGTGCGGCGCAAGCCGCGCCTGCTCCTCCGGCCAGGGCGAGCCGGGATCGATGAGCAGGCGCCCGATGCGCCACGCCACGGTGTGCGTGGCGGGGGGGAGCGTGGGCGTCCGGAGGGCGAAGCCGGTGAACACGCTCATCCCGCGGACGGCGTGGCGGCGGGCGGGTCCTCGCAGGCGGGGGTGTCCGCGGTGCCGGCGCGCATCTTGCCGATGGACTGCAGGTAGCGGCCGTCCGCGTAGCGCTCCGGCTGCTCCTCGAAGAGCTGGGCGCAGGAATCGCAGCAGAAGTAGTAGCGCTTGCCCTGGTGATCGGTGTGGCCGGCGGCCTTGTCGGGCCCGTCCACGACGTCGCCCATGACCGGGCACGCGAGCTTCCCGTCATCGTTGACGAACGCGGTCAGGCCGGCGGGGAGCGCGGCGGCGGGCGGCGTGGACGCGGGCGCGGAGACCGAGGGTGCGCCCGCACAGGCGAGCAGCAGCGGAAGGAGGGCGAGGGTCATGGCGCGGCTCCGTGCACCGACGCGGGGGGAGGCGTTGCGGAGGGGGGATGTCCCCCCTCCGCCCCAGGCGCGCGCGGGGCGAACAGCAGCACCGCGACCGCCGTGAGCAGGTAGAGCACCCCCGACGCGAGGATCGGACGGTCCCGCAGGAGCGTCTCGTCCGGGGCGTGGCCCTCCCCGCGCTGGTCCACCAGGTAGATGTAGCGGAAGATCCCGTAGAGCACGTAGGGGAGCGTGAGCAGGAGCCACGGACTCGGCGAGCCCTGCACCGTGTAGAGCGCGTAGCTGATGATGGTGCCGCTCGTGGTGATGGCCTGGAACTCCTGCAGCATGGCGGGGCTGTAGTGCTCGAGCGCCTTGCGGGTGCCGGCCTGGCCCTCGAGGAGCTGGATCTCGCCGCGGCGCTTGTTGAAGCCGAGGAAGAGCGCCAGGAACGCGGTGCACAACAGCAGCCACGGGCTGACGCGGACGTCGATGGCGACGGCGCCGGCGACCGCACGCCACAGGTAGCAGGCCGCCAGGAACATGACGTCGAGGATGACGTAGTGCTTGAGGAACGAGGAATACGACAGGGTCGTGACGAAGTAGAGCGCTGCCACCACCGCGAAGGCGGGCCCGAGGCTCCAGGCGAGGGCCGCGGCCCCCGCCATGGAGAGCGCCATCACCACCCAGGCCGCAGTGACGCCGACCTCCCCGCTCGCGAGCGGGCGGAAGCGCTTGCGCGGGTGGACGCGGTCGGCCTCCACGTCGCGCAGATCGTTGTAGACGTAGCCGGTGCTCGAGAGCAGGCAGAACGCGGCGAAGGCGAGGCCGACGCGCAGCCACGCACCTGCTTCGCCGAAGTGGTTGGAGAAGATGATCGCCGGCGCGAGCAGGACGTTCTTGACCCACTGCTTCGGGCGCAGGAGCGCGAGCAACGCGACAGGGAGCGCGCGACGGGGGAGGGTGCCGGAGGCCGTGGTCACTTGGCAGGCTCCTTGGCGCCCGCGGCCGACGTGCGCGGGGCACCGGGGGAGGCGGCGCGCACGTCGAGCAGGCGGATCTGGTTCCAGTCGAGGGTGATGTCAAACTCGGCGGAAGGGCGCCCGGCCCGGGTCACGCGCACGCGCGCGGGCTTCTGGGCGACGAGGCGGAGGGGCTCCGGGCCGACGGCGCGGCCGTCGACCGTGACGGTCACGTCGGGCTCCCCGACCACCCGCAGCAGGGGCGGCGCCGTGGCGGGGACGGGATCCGGCGCGCGCCGCGGCGCGAGGGTGGCGCCCACCGCGAGACCCGCGAACGCGCAGGTGACGGCCGCGGAAATGTAGATCACATGGAGCAGGCGGTTGGAACCGTGCGCCGCCGCGGCAGGGGCCGGCGTCACGGCGGGCGGGGCGGGCGACGGGACGACGGGCACCGTGGGCGCGGAACCCCGGGGCGGCACCACGGGCGGTCGCTCCACGCCCCGCGGCAAGGGCGCGGACACAGGCGACGGCAGCCGTGACGGCGGCGCAACCGCCGGGGGAACGGGCGACGGCAGCGGCGGCGACGGCAGCCGTGACGGCGGCGAAACCGCCGGCGGAACGGGCGACGGCAGCGGCGCAACGACCGCGGACGGCGGCTGGGGCGGGGCGGGCGGCGGCAGCAACGGCACGGGGGCGGAGACCGGCGGCGGCAACGGCGCCAGCACGGAAGGTTCGGCGGTCGGCGGCCGCGCCGTGGGACGTCCTGCCCGCACCTCCGCGACCGCCGGGGAGGGTGCGGCGACCGTGGCGGGATCCGCGGGCGGCGGTTCCACGGCGGCGGACGGAGCCGCGTCCCCTTCCGGCCGCACGTCCAGCGCGATCCGGGTCAGTCCGGGCGGACTGGTCGGTGCCTCGGCCTCCCGGAGCACCTGCGCCGCGGGTGCCTCCGAAGCCTCGGGGCGCGCACCGCCGCGGATGACCGTGTCCGCTTCGGACCACGCCGCGACCGCGACATCCCGCACGAGGGTGGATTCGTCCTGGATCCCCGCGATGGGTCCGAAGTGCCCCGTGTCCGCCACCGGCAGGGCGGCGAGGCTGCCGAGCGTCTCCGTCGACGTGGGCGCGTCCGGACCGGGGCCGATCCCCTGGCCGGGCGCCACACGCCCCGGAAGCGGCCGGGCGAAGGGTCGGGTGTCGCGGCCGGAATCCTCGTCGAGCATGAGCTCGTCGGCGTCCGAGTCCTCGTCCATGTCGACGTCATCGTCCTCGAACAGGGCGTGGACGTAGCGCCCCAGGGCGGCAGGAGCCTGGACGTGGCCGCTGTCGTGCAGGTACCGCTCCAGCGCGTCGCGGAACGCGCCCGCCGCGGCGTAGCGCTCTCCGGGATCCACGCGGAGCGCGCGCGCGACGATCGCGTCGAGCTGCGGACCCACCTCGGCGCGCACCGTGCTCGGCGCCGCGACGACGCCGGCGCGGATCGCATCCAGCGTGGCCGTCTCGCTGGCCTGTCGGAAGGGGTGTCGTCCGGTGAGCAGCTCGAGCAGCATCACGCCGGCGGCGAACAGGTCCGCCCGGCGATCCACGTCCGCGCCGGTGGACTGCTCCGGGCTCATGTAGTCGTAGCGGCCCTTGATGACGCCGGCGACGGTCTCCAGCGCCTTGACCGACGCCTTGGCGATGCCGAAGTCCGCGATCTTGACCTCGCCCTGGAAGCTCAGGAGCACGTTCGCGGGGGACACGTCACGGTGCACGACCGAGAGCGGGTGCGGCTTGCCCCCGCGCAGGACCTGCCGGTCGTGGGCGTACTCCAGGCCCTTGAGCACCTCGATCATCACGTGGACGGCGAAGTGGACCGGCAGCAGCTCGCCGCGCCGGGCCACCCGCGCGAGGATCTGCCCGAGATCGCGCCCGTGCACGAACTCCATGGCGATGAAGAACTGCCCGTCCACCTGGCCGAGATCGAGGATCTGGACGATGTTGGCGTGCGACAGGAGGCCGGCGATCTTCGCCTCGTCCACCAGCATCGCCACGAACTCGGGGTTCGATGCCAGATGCGGCAGGATGCGCTTGATGGCGACGGTGCGGTGGAACCCCTCGATGCCATCCAGGCGCGCCTTGTGGATCTCGGCCATGCCGCCCACCGCGATGCGGTCGAGCAGCGTGTACTTGCCGAAGCGGCGAGGCGCGGGCGGGGCAGCGGGCAACAGCGCTCCGGGGCGGTTTCTTCGGGACGCAATGTAGCCGATCCACCTCGCGGACGCTGCCGGGACGCCACCTTCCGGGTCAGTCGACCATCACGCCGCGTCCCAGGATCCGGTCCGGATCGGCCGCGTCGCGCAGCGCCGTCCACCCGGCGATCACCTCGGGCCCGACCATGTGCGCCAGCAGGTGCTTCTTGTGGCGGCCGATGCCGTGCTCCGCGCTCACGGTGCCGCCGAGCGACACGGCCATGTGGGCCAGCTCGACGTAGCGCGCCCGCGCGTCCCGGACCTCGTCGGCCGTGCGCGGCAGGAAGTTCAGGTGCAGGTGGCTGTCGCCGATGTGGCCGAAGCACGCGGTGGGGAGTCCCGTGGCGTCGTAGGCCTCGAGCATGCGCGGCAGGTGCGCCGCGGGGACGGCGAAGTCCGTGCCCAGCTTCGGGAAGCCGTTGCGCGCCACGATCTCGTTGATGGACGCCGGCACGGCGTGCCGCACCGCGTGCAGGCGCGCGCGTGCGCCGTCGTGGTCGGCCACGACGGTGGCGTCGAGATCCGCGCCGACCTCGGAGAGCAGCGCGCTCCAGGGCTCCAGCGGGGCCTCCCCGGCGTGCTCGATCTCGACGTAGAGCGCGCTGTCGGCGTCGGGGACCTCGGGCAGGCGGTCCCGCACGAGCGCCAGCGCGTGCCGGTCGACGTACTCGATGCACCGAGGCCCGACGTCGGCGGGCATCGCCCGCATGCGCGTCACCGCCTCCAGCATCGACGCGCGGCTCGGCACGTACGCCCAGATGCCCAGCACGTGCGCGGGCAGCTCCGCGAGGCGCGTGCGCACGCGCGTCACGATCCCGAGCGTGCCTTCGCTGCCGATGAGCAGATCGAGCAGGTTGTCGGTGGGCGCGTAGCCGGCGGCGGTCTTGACGGCCGGCTCGCGCCAGCGCGGCACGGGCCACGGCACGGGGGTCGTGCGGTCGGCGTGCGTCACGCGGCCATCGGGCAGCACGACCTCCACGGACTCGATCCAGGGCCGCGCGGGGCCGTAGCGGTAGCTGCGCGCGCCGCTGGCATTGCAGGCGAGGGCACCGCCGAGCGAGCACTCGCGCCGCGAGGTCGGATCGGGCGGAAAGAAGCGCCCCTCGCCCTCGACGAGGTCCTGGTACGCTCCGAGGAGCACGCCGGCGTCGGCGTCATCCAGGGCGTGGACGCTGGCGAGGTGCTCGGTGGACAGGAGCACGCCGCCGTCCGGGACCGGGGCGCCGGTCGTGCTGGTGCGACGGGCGGTGACGGTGAGCGGGAGCCCGCGCGCGCGACACCAGGCCACCGCCTCGGCCACCTCCTCGGTGCTCCGCGGCCGGAACAGGGCGTCGGCGCGGCCGGGCACGTTGGAGGCGTCGCGGAGGTACCCTTCGAGGACGCCGGGATCGGTGACGGGCGCGATCACGCGCCGCCCGTATCCTGCCCGCCCCCGGCCGCGCGCGGGGGAAGCCCGCCGTTCGGGTCCTGCGCGATGAAGCGATCGAGGTGCGTCTCGAGGTGCGCCAGCCACGGGGTGACCTCGGCGGTCGTCGGCCGCGCCGTCGGGTCGATCGCGAGCATCCGCATGCACAGGTCCGAGAGCATGCGCGGCACGGACGGCACCAGCGCGTGCGGCGACGGGGGGAGCCCCGCGCGATGCGCCTCCATGAGGCCCGCCGGGGTCGTGGCCTCCCAGGGACGGCGCGCGGTCAGCAGGCGGTAGAGCATGGCGCCGAGACCGAAGACGTCGGTGGCCTCGCTCAGGATCCCGCCGGCCACCTGCTCGGGCGCCGCGCAGGGAATGGTGCCCACGAAGATGCCATAGTCCGTGCCCTCGCCGGAGAGCTCCGCGGCGATGCCGAAGTCGAGCAGCCACACGTGGCCGTCCTCGCGGACGAACACGTTGGTCCCCTTGATGTCGCGGTGGACGAGGCCGCGTGCGTGCACGTGCGCGAGCGCCTCCGCCACGCCGCGCGCCACGTGCACGGCCTCACGCGTCCGGGCCGCCCATCCCGGTCGCGCCAGGGCCTTCACGCGGGTCTGGGCGGACACGCCGTCGAGCAGATCCAGCAGCAGCGCCATCTCCCCGTTGTCGGTGCGCACCATGCCGTGGGGACGCAGGATGGCCGGGTGGTCCAGGCGACGCAGCACCTTCGCCTCTCGGGAGAGCTGCTCGGCGGCGGCGCGCGTGTGCGCCACCTTGGCGGCGAGGATGCCGACGGGTCCGCGCACGGCGACCACGCTCGCGGCGGTCCCCGCGGCCACGACGTGCGACACGGGCAGATCCCCGATCATGCGGGGCGAAGTCGATGCGACGTCCACGACACCAGCATAGGCGGTCCGCACGCCCGATGCGCATCCACCACCTCGCCCTCCGTACCCCGGACCCGAACGCCCTCGCGGCGTTCTACGTCGAAAAGCTCGGTGTCCCGCGGCTCCGCACGCAGGAAGATCAACTTGGCGTCCGATCCTGTTGGCTGGCGCTCGATGACGCCATCCTCATGATCGAGCGCGGCGCGCCGCCGTCGGAGGGCGCCCCGGCAGCGGGGTGGGACGGGCTGTTCCTGGCCGTGGAGCCCGGCACCGGACCCGCGTGGGAGGCGCGGCTCGCGGGCGTGGTGTCGGATCGCACGGCGTACACGCTCTATGCCCGGGACCCCGACGGGAACCGCTTCGGCGTGTCCAGCTACCCGGAGCCGCTCTTCGGGGCGTGACCCGCGCCGGGCACGAGCGGGCAGGTTACGCGCCCGCCGACCCGAGGTCCCCATGCGCTCCGTGCTGTTCCTGGTCTCCTTCGCGTTTCTCGCCTGCAACGCCTCCACGGGCGACGCTGCCGCACCGGCCGCGACCGCACCGGCCGTGGCCGCCGCCGGCGCGCCGGCAGCCATCGCGCCCACGACGCCGGTGGCGAACTGGGAGGGCGGTTCGCTCACCTACGCCGACGTGTCCGGCCGGGTGCGCAACCAGCTGACGCAGATGGAGGCCGAGTACCTGACCAATCGGTACGACACCGAGAGCCAGGCGCTCGACTCGGTCCTCAACGACCGCATCCTCGAGGCCGAGGCGAAGAAGCAGGGCAAGGCCGACGTGGCCGCGCTGCTCAAGGCCGAGGTCGAGGACAAGGCGGCCGCGCCGACCGACGCGGAGATCCAGGATCTCTACAATGCCAATGCGCGCCGCATGGGTGGCCGCACGCTCGAGGAGGTCCGTCCGGACGTGGAACGCGCGGTGCGCCAGCGCAAGCAGGCGGAGCGTTTCCAGGTCTACATCGGCGAGCTCCGCACCGCGTACAAGGTCGCCGTCACCCTGCCGTACCCCGAGATCCCGCGCATGGACGTCTCCGTGGATGACGACCCCGCCGTCGGGCCGGCCGACGCGCCGGTCACCATCGTGCAGTTCGCGGAGTTCCAGTGCCCGTACTGCGGCAAGGCGCGCGAGAGCATGGACCAGGTCATGAAGGCCTACCCCGGCAAGGTCCGCATGGTCTTCCGCGACTTCCCCCTCGGGTTCCACGACCGCGCCATTCCCGCCGCGGTGGCCGCCAACTGCGCCTACAAGCAGTCCGCCGAGACGTACTGGAAGGTTCACGACACGCTCATGACGAACCAGCGCGCCCTGCAGGAGCCCGACCTGGAGAAGGCCGCGCGGGACGCGGGCGTGGACATGGCGGCGTGGAAGAAGTGCCGCACGGACGTGGCGATGGAAGAGGAGGTCCGCAAGGACCTGGCGGCGGGCGAGGCGGCCGGCGTCACCGGCACCCCCGCCTTCTTCATCAACGGCGTGTTCCTCAACGGCGCGCAGCCGTTCGAGCGCTTCAAGGCCGTGATCGACCGCGAGCTCGCGAAGAAGGGCTGAGACCGTGGATTCCGCCGCCATCGCCGCGATCGTCGGGGCTGCCGCCAACCTGTCGGAGCTGGAGGAGGCGCGCGTCCGCCTGCTCGGCAAGAAGGGGGAGCTGACCGGGCTGCTCAAGCAGCTCGGCGCCATGGCACCGGAGGAGCGGGCGCGCTTCGGGGCGCACGTGAATGCCCTGAAGGACGAGGCGCAGGCGCGCCTGGACGCCCGCCGCGCCGAGCTGGAGGCCCGTGCCGAGGAGGCCGCGCTGGCCGCCGGCTGGCTCGACGTCACCGCACCCGCGAAGGGCGCCCACCGTGTCGGGCGCCTGCATCCGATCACGCTCCTGCTCGAGGAGGTCATCGACCACTTCACGGGGCTGGGATTCGAGATCGCGAGCGGGCCGGAGATCGAGGACGAGTGGCACAACTTCGACGCCCTCAACATCCCGAAGGACCATCCCGCCCGCGACGTGTGGGACACGTTCTACACCGACCGCGGCGAGATCCCGCGGACGCACACCTCCAGCGTGCAGGTGCGCACGCTCTCGCTGCGCAAGCCCCCCCTGCGGATCATCTCGCCGGGGCGGGTGTTCCGCAACGAGACCATCGACGCGACGCACCATGCCAGCTTCAACCAGGTCGAGGGCCTGCTGGTGGATCGCCACGTGACGGTGGCGCACCTCAAGCACACGCTGGAGACGCTGGTCACGCGGCTCATGGGGCGGGAGCTGCGCACGCGCTTCCGGCCGGCGTTCTATCCCTTCGTCGAGCCGGGCCTGGACCTCGACGTGGAGTGCGTCTTCTGCGGCGGCCGCGGGTGCGGCGTGTGCAAGGGCAGCGGCTTCATCGAGCTGATCCCCGGCGGTCTGGTCCACCCGGAGGTGCTGCGCGCCTGCGGACACGACCCCGCGGAGTGGCAGGGCTTCGCCTTCGGCATGGGTTTCGACCGCATGGTGATGATGCGCTACGGCATCGACGACATCCGCCGCCTGTACGACGGGCGACTGGGCCTCGTCCGCCAGTTCTGACCCGGCGGCCTCAGCGGATGCGGATCAGCTTCACGAAGCCGACGTAGGAGGGCACGTTCGCGCCGGAGCCCGACGTGGTCGACAGCGTGGTGTTGTTGGGCATGGTGACGCTGCTGCTCGACGCGGTGCCGGAGACGGAGACGCTGCCGGAGACGGAGACGCTGCCGGAGACGGAGACG
>JBDLRI010000032.1:0-21082 GCA_039800105.1 Pseudomonadota bacterium | reverse complement strand
GCTCGGCGCCGCCCTCGGCGGACGCGTCCTCCCCACGCGCGCCGCTCTGGGCCCCTGACGGGGCCAACCGCGGCGGCGTGCCCGCAACGCCCCGGGCCCGTCCGCGCGCGAAGCGACGCCGGCGCAGCGCGAGACCCGCCAACAGCGGCGCCATCCAGCCCGCCGTGTCGGTGGCGCTCCCCGTGGCGCAGGCGCAGGCGAGCGGATCCTCCGCGGACTCCGGTGCCCACGTCGACACGATGTGGCCCGCCACGCGCTCGGTGGTGCACACCTCGCCGTAGCAGGCCGTGATGTCGTGCAGATCGTCGGGGCCCTTGCCGGCGATCTCCACCCACGTCCCCTCGCCGATCTCCACCCCGTCGTCCGTCCAGCGGAACACCACGCCCGCCAGCGGCTGCTCGCCCACGCGCGCCTCCGCGCGCACGACCCCCGCGGTGCGGGTGGCACCGGTCTCCTCGTCCACCTGCGTGTCCACGTCCACCGCGAGCGCCACGCCGTCGACCTCTCCCGTCGCGTGCACGACGATCGGCAGGTCGCGCGTCAGCGTGGTGCCGGCCGACAGCGTGAGCGTCTCCGTCCCGGCGCGGGCGTCCTCCGACACGACCACGTCGAACGCGTCGAAGCCCTGCGGGGCGAGACCGGCGTTGGACACCACGGCCACGTCGCCGTCGAGCGCGCCCACCGTGACCAGCCCCGCGCCGGCCATCACCTCGCCGTTCCCGTCCGCCCATCCGACCGCGTAGGTCGCGCGCGCGCCCGGGAGCACATGGATGGCCTCGACGGGCACGTCCGCGCCGGAGGTGAGCGACTCGTAGGCGTACACCAGGATGGCCTGCGGATCGCGGACCTCCACGCCCTGCCAGTCCACCACCACGCCGTCGGTGTCGAGCACGTAAAGGTCGGTCGTGCCGGCCGCGCGGAAGTAGAGCGTGAAGGAGGGGTCGCTTCCCTCCTCGTTGTGCTGCACGACTTGGCAGATGTCCGCGTCGAGGGACTCGATGGTCCACCCGTCCGCGGAGCCGATGCCGCGCGCGTCGAGCACGACGTCGAGGGTGGAGCCGAGCGCGTGCACGGCCTCCACCGGCGCGCGCCCCTCGGTCGCACCGCCGCTCAGCCCGAGAAGGCTGTCGCCGGCTGCGGCCAGCAGCGCATCGTCGGCGGGAGTCTCCCAGTCCACGCGACGGTCCACCGCGACACAGGCCAGAAACGCGAGCAGTCCCACGCGACACCTCTTCCGTCGGCACAGTATATGCGGAGCGGGAGGACCTCCGCATGATCGCCATGGCGCTTCTGGGCCTCCTCGCGTGCGGCATCCCCGACTGCGAGGACTTCTGCACACGACGAACCGCGTGCGTGGCGGACACGGTCGCGGAGGCCGGCGCCACCTGGCAGGACTGGACGGGCTTCGCGGACGCGGCGTCCTACGAGGCCGCATGCCTCGCGCCGTTCCAGGACAGCCTGGAGGCCGGCGCGTCCCGCGGCGAGATCCAGCGGCTCTGCGTGGCGGAAGCCGCGGACCTCTGCGACGCGGAGTAGCGCGCGCTCACGGATCGTACGGAATCGGCTCCACGCCCTCCAGGCCGGCGTCCTCGCGCGGGGGTCCGTCCCCCCCGGATCCGTCGGCCGAACACGGGTCCGACGACGCCCGCGGGCCGGTTGCCGGTGTCACGCGGTCCGCCGCGCGGACCTCCACCCACGCCCCCCGACCGGACCGCGCCGCCCCGGCGAGGGTCCTCGCGAACGCGCGGTCCCAGGCGGCTGCGTCCGCTTCGGCCTCGGCATCGGGTGCCCCGCGGGACCGACCCGCCGCCACCCGCGCACGCCGCGCCGAGTCGCCAGGGTCGCACCACGCCACCCCGTCCGGCATGCACACCACGAACGGCTGACGCAGGACCTCGTCCAGCGCGCGATGGGCCGATTCGACGGCGGTGGCGTGCGCCGCATCGCAGGCCCTGTGCGCTGCGCGGCGTCGCAGCAGGGTGACCCCCAGGGCCGAGAGCACGACCAGCGGCACGCCGGTCGTCCAGGCCACGAAGACCCACGCGGCCACCTCCGCACCGAACCAGGCCCCGGCCGCGAGCGCCGAGCCGCACGCGCAGGCCGCCAGCACGACACGCACGCGAAGGGGAAGGTCGAGGCTTGCCGCTCCCCACGGCGCGGCGGCCTCCACGAGGCTCCGCTCGGTACGTGTGAGCGTCGCCACGGCCGAGCGCAGCTCCCGTACTGCCGCGGCGGGGGAGGAGTCGTCCTGCGGGGCGAGCGGAAACCACCAACCACGCGGCTGCAGCGCCTCCGCCCACGAGGCCGCGGTGACGCCGCCGCGGCGTCGAAGGTCCGAATCCAGGCGGATGCCGGGCCGCGGGCCCTCCACGCGCTACCGCACCACGAAGTTCACGAGCTTGCCGGGCACGACGATCTCCTTCACGATCTCCTTGCCCTCGAGGAAGCGCGCGACGTTGTCGTGGGCCTTCGCCGCCGCGAGGAGCGCGTCACGGTCCGACTCCTTCGGGACGTGCACGCTGCCGCGCAGCTTGCCGGACACCTGCACGGCGACCTCCACGCTGGACTGCTCCAACGCGGCCGGATCCCAGGTGGGCCACGCGGCCCCGTACGGCTGGCCGGCAACGCCGAGACGCTCCCAGAGCTCGCTCGCCACGTGCGGCGCCCACGGGTGGAGGATGAGCAGGAAGGCACGGGCGTCCTCCGCCGGGAGGGGCTGGCCCTTCATGGCGTTGACCAGCTCCATCATCCGCGCGATGGGCGTGTTGAGCCGCAGCGCCTCGATGCCCTCGCCGGCCTCCTTGATGGCCGCGTGCAGCGCGCGACGCTGCTCCGGGTCGAGCGGACCGGCGGCGACGCGCGTGGCGCCGGTCTCCTCGTCCACGAACAGGCGCCAGGTGCGCTCCAGGAACCGCGACACGCCCTGCACGCCGCTGGTCTGCCACGGCTTGACCTGCTCGAGCGGCCCCATGAACATCTCGTACATGCGGAGCGCGTCGGCGCCGTACGCGTCGACCACGTCGTTCGGGTTCACGACGTTGTAGCGGGACTTCGACATCTTCTCGATCTCGGTCCGCAGCGGCACGCCGCCGTCGGTGGTCACCCACGCGCCGTCGCGCTGCTCCACCTGGCTGGGGTGGTAGTACTTTCCGGCCGCGTCCCGGTAGCTGTAGGCCAGGATCATGCCCTGGTTGAACAGCCGCTGGAACGGCTCCTTCGTGTGCACCCACCCGCAGTCGTAGAGCACCTTGTGCCAGAAGCGCGCGTAGAGCAGGTGCAACACCGCGTGCTCCACGCCCCCCACGTACAGGTCGACCGGACCCCACGCCCGCTCCTTCTCCGGAGCGAAGGGCGCGTCGGCGTTGTGGGGGTCCATGTAGCGCAGGTAGTACCAGCAGCTCCCGGCCCACTGGGGCATCGTGTTCGTCTCGCGACGCGCCGGACGCCCCTCGAACGTCACGTTCATCCAGTCCCGCGCGCGGGCGAGGGGCGGCTCCCCGTCCGGGGTCGGACGGAAGTCGTCCAGCGCCGGCAGGAGTACCGGCAGGTCGGGGCTGGGCACGATCGTGCCGTCCTCGAGGTGCAGGATCGGGAACGGCTCGCCCCAGTAGCGCTGCCGGGAAAACAGCCAGTCGCGAAGCTTGTAGGTGACGCGACGCACGCCGAGCCCGCGTGTCTCGAGAAGCGCGATGGCGCGCTGCTTCGCCTCGGGCGTGCGCAATCCGTCGAGCGGGCCGCTCGCGACCGCCATGCCTTCCCCCGCGAACGGCAGGTCGCCGCCCTCGACGACCCGCACCACGGGGAGTCCGTGCTTGACGGCGAAGGCGTGGTCGCGCTCGTCGTGGCCCGGCACCGCCATGATGGCGCCCGTGCCGTAGGAGATGAGGACGTAGTCGGCGACCCAGACCGGAACCTTCTCGCCGGTGAGCGGGTTGGTGGCGTAGCTCCCCGTGAACACCCCGGTCTTGTCCTTCTCCGCGGCACGGTCGAGATCGGAGCGGTTCTTCGCCGCGGCCACGTAGGCGGCCACCTCGGGGGTCTTCGCGAGCGCCCCCACGAGCGGGTGCTCGGGCGCGACGACGCAGAAGGTGGCGCCGTAGAGGGTGTCGGGGCGCGTGGTGAACACCACCAGGTCGCCCGCGTCCGTCGCGAAGCGCACCTCCGCGCCCTCCGACTTCCCGATCCACTTGCGCTGCATCTCCAGCACGCCGGCCGGCCAGTCGAGGCCCTCGAGGTCCTCCAGCAGGCGCTCGGCGTAGGCGGTGATGCGCAGCATCCACTGCTTCATCAGGCGCCGCTCGACGGGGTCGCCCGTCTCGACGTACTTCCCGTCCTGCACCTCCTCGTTCGCGAGGACCGTGCACTGCGCCGGGCACCAGTTGACCGGCACCTCGGCGAGGTAGGCCAGGCCCTTCTCGTGGAGCTTCAGGAAGATGGCCTGCGTGTGCTTGTAGTAGTCGGCCGAGGACGTGTCGATCTCGCGGTCCCAGTCGTAGCTGAAACCGAGCCGCTGCAGCTGGCGACGGAAATTGTCGACGTTCTCGCGGGTGATCACCGCGGGGTGACGCCCCTCCCGCACGGCCGCACGCTCCGCCGGCAATCCGAAGGCATCCCACCCCATCGGGTGCAGCACCCGGTGGCCGGTCGCGCGCTTGAAGCGCGCCACGATGTCGAGCGCCGTGTAGCTTTCGGGGTGACCGACGTGAAGCCCCGCGCCCGACGGGTACGGAAACATGCCCAGCGCGTAGAACTTCGGCTTCGCCGGGTCCTCGTCGGTCCGGTAGGTACCCTCCGCGGCCCAGCGGGCCTGCCACTTCGGCTCGATGGAGGCGGGATCGTAGCGGTGCATCGGACAACTCCTGCGGAGACCCCGCGCCTAACAGGCCGCGCCGCGGACGGCGCGCCGCACGACGGAGGACGCCGCCCCGACACGCCCCTACGCGCCCACCGCGCGCGCCACGCGCGCCAACGTGGGCACGCGCACCGCGAACCGGGCCAACGCCTGCGTCACCGAGGGACGCGGCGGGATGGCCAGACGCTCGCCCCGCATGGCGGCCTCCAGCTGCTCCCGCTCGCAGGCGCGCCAGGGCAGGTTCCAGAGGACCGCCAGGAGCAGGGTGAGGTACAGCGACACCCCCAGCACCGTTCCGACGGTGTGGAGCGCGACTCCGTGGGCTGCGACGGTGGATGTGGTGTACATCGGGTCTTCCTCCATGCCAGTGGATGTGTCCTGTTCCGAACACATGTTCACCATAGCTGCACACGCGTTCAACGGCAAGCCGCATCCTTGCGTGCCACCGCCCGGCGTGCCAAAATCTGTCCGCATCCCGTGGGGAACGATGTCGGAGACCGAGCTCAACAAGGCCCAGAAGTTCGTCTGCATGGTGCAGGCCATCGCCCGGCGCGGCGGAGCCTCCACCCACGACCTCATGGCGCGCTTCGACCTGGATCCGCGCACCCTGCGCCGGTACCTCGCCGATCTCCGGGCGTGCGGGCTCCCGATCCAGGACACGCAGGAGCGGGGCGCACGTGTCATCTCGCTCGACGCGAGCTGGGCCCGCAGCGCGGTGCAGCTCACGGTGATGGAGGTGCTCGCGCTGCACTTCGGCCGCTCCATGCTCGCCTTCCTCGACGGGACCGCCTTCGCGGACCAGATGGAGGACGCGCTGGAGCGCCTCTCGCCCGTGATCGGACGGCGCGAGACGGAGATCGCGAAGGACCTCGACCGCCGGTTCCTGGCGGTGGCGGAGCACGCGAAGGACCACCGCCGGGAAGCCGACACGCTCGACGAGCTGATCACCGCCCTCATCTACTGCAACCCCACCGACGTCGAGTACGTCCCGCACGGCGAGGTCGGCCGGACCTACCGCCTCGAGCCGCTCACCCTCGCGGTGTACCGGCACGGGCTGTACCTCTTCGCGCGGGACGTGAACCGCGACCGCATCCGTATCTTCGCGGTCGAGCGCTTCTCGCGCGTGTCCCGCCTGCGACGCGAGACCTTCGCCTACCCCGCGGACTACCACCCGCGCGACGTCATCCGCCATGCGTTCGGCATCTTCTCCGGTGACCCGAGCGACGTGACGGTCCGGTTCTCCGCGCGGGTCGCGCCGTACGTGCGGGAGCGCAGATGGCACGACTCGCAGTCCCTCGATCTGCTCGACGACGGCGGCGTGCGGCTGCGCATGCAGGTCACGATCGCGCCGGACCTGCTCCAGTGGCTGCTCGGCTTCGGCGCGGACGCCCGCGTCGAGGGGCCGGAGGAGCTGGTGGCGCGCGTCCGGGAAGAGCACCGCCGGGCCGCGGCGCGCTACGAGGAAGCCTAGTGCCGCTCGAGCACGACGTGTGCGTCGAGGACGTCACCCCCGGCGACCCGCACGCGCAGGACGAGGGTCTCCCGGGCGGGCGTCCCGCGCGGGACGTCCACGACACCTGGACCCTCTTCGGGGTCGAGATCCCGCCGACGCGCCGCGCGGAGGCGGAGGCCGACTTCGAGCGGATGTGCGTCGAGGTGCTGGAAGGACGCCGCGCCTGGCACGATCCGGCCCTGCGCGGGGCGGCGCGCGCCCTGAAGGTGGACGGACCGCCGCGCCACGACCGTCGTCCGCCGCTGCGCGTGGGCGCCCGGGAGATCCCGGATTCGCTGCTGGCGGAGGTGACGGAGGACTTCCTGCCCGACGTCGGCGTCCTGGTCCCGCGCGTGCTCGGGCTGGAACCCTGGGACGTCGGACCCGACGCGCATCGGGTCGCCGCCGCGGTCCTGTGCTTCGTCCCGGCCACCGAGGACGGCCGGCGTCCGCTCGACCGGTGGATGGACGAGGACGGGCGTGACCGTGAGGAGGTGCGCGCCGCCCACGCCCTCGACGCCTACCCGCCCGGCGTGTTCGTCGACGGGGTGCCGTGGCTCCCGCGGCCCCCGCGGTGGTGTCCGACCGGCCCGGCACCGCGCGGCGTCGTGGTCGCACGCCCGTGGCGCGTGGACGATGGCGACACGTCCCGGCCGTGGCGCTGGAGCATGGTGCTCCCATTGCCGGCGGCACCGGACCGCGCCGTGCTCGCACGCCGCCTCGTGCTGGAGCTCTGGCGGGCCCGCGTGCACGAGCGGCGCATGAGCGTCGAGGACCTGCTGCGCGCGCGCCCCGAGGTCCTGGTGCGCGCGGCGTGCGAGGGCGCGCGGGCGCGATAAGCGCGGCGTCCGAGGTGACCGTGACGCCGCTGCTCTTCGTGACCACCGCGCTTGCCGCGCCCTGCGACGCCCAGGTCGCACGCATCGACTCCCTCCCGCCCGCCGACGTGGCCCGCGCCGCGACGAGCCTCGCCGCCTGCGACACGACGCTGGTGGACGCCAACTTCCTGCGGCTCGTGAAGCGCGCCACCGACGAGGATGCCCTCGTGGCGCTGTTCCTCGCGGCCATCGACGCAGAGGCCACCGGGGCGGTCGGACCCGCGCTCGCCAAGCTGCCGTCGCGCGTGACCACCGAGGACGGCACCGAGTACGACCTTCGCGATGCCGTGTCCATGCGCATCGGCGAGGCCTGCGCGGACCATCCCCGCGTCGCGCCGTACCTCACGACCACCCACACCGCGCTGAAGAACGTCGAGTTCCAGCAGTGGGACGACGCGTGGGTGGCCTGCACCGACCCCGCCCTCCAGGCCTACGCGACCCGGGCCGTGCTCGCCACGCCCGCGTCCAGCTACGAGGAGCGCTACGCCTCGCTCGTCGCCATGTTCGTCAAGAAGAGCGGGCCGGCGGCGCTGCCCACCCTGGGGGAGGCGGCGGTGAAGGCGGCGAAGGACGGCGGGCCGTTCGACGCCCTGCTCGAGGCGATGAGCAAGGCCGGACGCGGCGAGGCGGGACGCGCCGCGCTCACCGGGGTGCTGGTGGACGTGGCCCGCCAGGTGGACACGCCGCGCGCGCAGCGCATCGGCTTCGCGCTGGCGGACAGCGGCGCGGAGGCGGCCGCAGGCAGCCTCGTGCCCACCCTGTACAAGGACCGGGCGCAGGCGGACGGCACCTTCGTGTACGGGCTCGCCGCGGTCGAGGCCGGCGTGTGCGGCGGGACGAAGACCGCCGTGATCCACGGCGCGCTCGGCACCGAGCCGGGCAAGGCCTGGTCGGTGGTGCGCGCGGCCGAGACGCCCCTGCGGGCCGCCAAGCCGCGCCTCGGCAAGGCGTGCACGGACGTCACCGCGCCCTGGCCGGTGTTCGCCACGCTCGAGCCCCTTCGCGGCGAGGGCGAACTGGGCGGCTGGCTGGAGACGCTCGAGCAGTCGTGGGTCAAGGACGGCTACACCGTGAAGATCCAGCGCGAGAAGCCCGTCCCGCTCTGACACCGCGACCTCGGAGCGGACGGCGCGCACCGGCGTCCTCCCCGCGCGCCCCGCGGCGGCCGCAGGTGCCGATCGCGGGCTGGTGCGAATCATCGATTTTCGTGTCGACAACGCCGCGGTGACGTGTGATCCATTGACGGCGCAACACCCGCTGTCGAACCCGCTCCCGTTGCGCACGGACGTACCCATGGCCCGCTCCCTCGTCGTGAAGCACGAAGAAACCGCCGGCACCTCGGCCCTCCTCAACACCTTCCTCGTGCTGGCGCTGCTGTGGATGGTCGGCGGCGCGGTGATCGCGAACGCCGCCCCGATCGAGCCGACCGCGGCGCCGACGGCCACGGCGCCCTAGCGACTCGCGCGCGTGACGGGCGACCTCCCGCCGCTCGCGGCCACGCTCGTCCTCCCGGTATGGGCGCGCGCCCGCTACGGTGAACTCGGCCCTGAACGCGCGGATCCGCACGCCGACGCCCTCCTGGCCCGCCTCGGCGCGGATACCCGCGCCATGGAGGCATCCCTCGGCACCTACGGCGTCCTGGCGCTCGGACGACGTGCCGCCTGGATCGACGCGCAGGTGCACGCCTGGGGCGCCGCGCACCCCGATGGCTGCGTGCTGAACCTCGGCGCCGGCCTCGACACGCCGGGCCGGAGGCTCTCCACGGACATGCCGCTGGGGCGGGGGGACATCCCCCCGCAACGCCCCCCGCCCGGCGTCGGGCCACGTCACGTGCACGTGGATCTGCCCGAGGTCATCGCCCTGCGTCGCGCGCTGCTGCCCGAGCACCCGCACGACACCCTGGTGGCGGCGCGCCTCGAGGACCCTGCCTCCACCGACGCGCTGCCGCCGGGAACCCCGGCGTGCGTGGTGCTCGCGGGCGTGAGCATGTACCTGCCGCGGTCGGTGCTGGAGGACCTGCTCGACCGGCTGCGCACGCGCGCGGGGCGGGGATCCGTGCTGCTGCTCGACACCTACGCGCCGCTCGCCGCGTGGCTCACCAATCGCATGATCGCGTGGACCGGACTCACCGAGGCCCCGGTGCACGCCGGCGCACGCGCGGCGATCGCGGCCCGCGTCCGCGCGGGCACCCTGCGGCTGCGCGCCGAGGCCGACCCGCTCGCGGCGCCGCTCCCGGACGGACCGGACGCCTGGACCCGCACGCAGGTCGCCTTCGCCCGGGCCGTCGGCTTCTCGCGCCTGCACGCCTGCGACCTGTCGCCCACCGGCGCGGAGGCGTGATGCAGCAGCTCAACGCCACCACCCAGCCCGCGCAGACCTTCCGGGTCTTCAACCGCGCGGACGTGCTGCCGCGCGCCTGGTACCTCGCCTGCCGGTCGGGCGAGCTTCCGCCCGGGGGCGTCCTCGGCGTGCAGATCGGACGGCAGCGCCTCGCCCTGTTCCGCGCGGCGGACGGCGCCGTGGGTGCCCTCGACGCGTTCTGTCCGCACATGGGCACCGATCTGGCCCTCGGTGCGGTCGTGGAGGGAACGCTGCGCTGCACCTTCCACCACTGGCGCTTCACGCGGGACGGCCGGTGCGCCCGCATCCCCTGCCAGGACCACGTGCCGGCCGCCGCGCGCACCCGCGCCTACGCCGTGACCGAGCGCTACGGCGCCGTGTGGGTGTGGCCGGACTCCACGCCCGACGTGCCGCTCCTCGAGGTGCCGGGGCTGGAGGGCCGCGAGGTGCTCGTGTCGTTCGACGCGGTCAACGAATCCAACGCGCCCTACCACGTGAGCATGGTGAACGGGCTGGACATGCAGCACCTCGCCACCGTGCACGACCTCTCCATCCGCATGGAGGTGGACATCGACGAGCATGACGGCCTCCTCGACGCGGTCGTGCACGGCCCGGTCCCGACGGACAGCGTGCTCGGCCGCCTCGTGCGCGCCCTCGTCGGTCCGCGCTACGCCTACGCCATGCGCTACGGGCAGGCCACGGTCGCGGCGCTGGTACTGCTGCGCGACAGCCACTTCCTCCGCCCGTCGTGGCGCTGGCCGCGTCTCACGATGATCTTCGCGTACCGCCCGCTGCCCGATGGCCGCTCGCGCACCTACCCCCTCTTCGTCGCGGAGCGGACCCCGGGCCCCTGGGGCTGGCTGCGCGCGCAGGCGCTGTTGCTCGCCACGCGCGTGGCCTACCGCTTCCTGGAGGCCGAGGACGAGCGCATCTACGACCACATCCGGTTCAGCGCCCGCAACCTGCTCGAGGCCGACGCGCCCGTGGCCCGCTACATCCGCTACGTCGAGGGCCTCGTCCCGTCCGACTGGTCGTCGCCCCGGTGACGCGCCCCCTGCCGCGCGTGCGCTACCGCATCTACGGCGGGCCCGCGAACTACCTTCGATTCGCGCGCGACCTGTGGCTTCGTCGGCACCGGACTCACGACCTGGTGGCACCGTTCGAGGCCGAGGTGGCCGCGTGGTTCGGCGCGCGCCACGCGGTGTTCACGTCCCTCGCGCGGGTCGCCATCCACGACGTCGTGCGCGCCTGGGTGCCGGCCGGACACGGCGTCGTGCTCTCGCCCTACACCATCGTGGACGTCGTGAACATGGTGGTCGCCGCGGGTGCCGTGCCCGTCTTCGCCGATGTGGACGCACGCACCGGAAACCTCGATCCCGACGCCGCCGCGCGGGCCTTCGACACCGCTTCCGTGCCGATCGCGATGATTCTCGTCACGCACCTCCACGGCGTCACGGCGGATCTGGCCGCGCTGCGGACGCTGGCGCAGGCGCGCGGGGTGCGTCTCGTGGAGGACGCGGCCCAGGCGCTCGGCGCCGTGATCGACGGACGGCGCGCGGGGGCCGCCGCGGACGCCGGCGTCGTGAGCCTCGGGTCCTACAAGAACGTGAATGCCCACTTCGGCGGGGTGGTGCTCACCGATGACGACGACCTGGCGGCGACCGTGCGCGCCGCACGCGACGCCCGGCCGACCTTCCCGCTGCGTCACCTGCTCCGAAAGGTCCGGGAGTCCCTGGTCACCGACCTGCTGGGGGCGCATCCGTTCTTCGGGCTCGTGCTGTTTCCCGTGTTCCGCGCGGCCCTGCTCCGCGGCTGGGAGCGCATCAACCGCCTGCTGCGCATCGAGCTCGACACGTCGCTGCGACCGAGCGTGCCGGCCTACATGCTCGGGCGGCCCACGGACCTCCAGGTGCGCAGCGCGCGTGCCCAGTGGACACGAATCGACGCGGACGCCGCCCACCGGATCCACGGTGCGCGACGCGCCCTGGACGCGCTGTCGGACCACCCGGACCTGCTGCTTCCACCGCCACCGGACGGGCTGCGCCACGTCTACACCTACGCGGCCGTCCAGGTCGTCACGCCGGAGGACGCGACCCCCGACGACGCCCGCATGCTGCGCGCCGAGCTGGTGCGGCACCTCGCGCGGCAGGGCCGCGACGTGGCGCCGCAGCACCTTCACGACGTGTCGGGGTTGCCGGCGTTCCGTCGCTACGGCGGTGCCTGCCCGGTGGCCGCGCGCGTGGCGGCCTCGGTGGTGCTGCTGCCCACCTACCCGGGCTACGACGATGCGCAGGTCGACGCGAACGTGCGCGCGTTGCGCGCGTGGCGCGTTACGCGCCGCGTCACGGAGACGGCATGCTGTTCGCCATCCTGCTCGCCTGCGACGACCCGTTCATCGAGGACACCGGCACCTCCGACGTCCCCGGCTGCGGTCTGACGGTCACGTCGTCCATCGCTCCCGGCGCGACGGACGTGCCCGGAAACACCCCCCTCGTCTTCACCCTGTCGACGGCCGACCCCGGCGCGGTCATCGAGACCACCCTCGACGGCGCCCGCACCACGTCCGAGGACGGGCTCCGGCTCACGTGGACACCGACGCGCCCGCTGGACCCGCTCCTGCAGGCCTCGGTCACGCTCCGGACCTGCGCGGGTGCGTCCACGATCGCCTGGACCACGGCGGCGTACGGCGGCCCGTTGGAATCCGGCGTGGATCTCGGCGGGACCGGTTTCAGCATCGACCTGGCGCGCGGCCGCATCGTGCGCCCCGAGACCGCGCAGGCGCTGCTGGGCTACTTCCGCGACAGCGACACGGCGCTGCTCGTGGGCATGGACGAGCTGGCGCCCGGACAGCTGGCCTACCGCTTCGCCACGACCGTCGACGGTGCGCAGAACCTCTGCTCCCGCACGCTGGACGTCCGCGGGGGCGTGCTCGACCGCGGCTGGTTCCGGTTCGGCCCGGCCGACACCGACTTCTACGTGTTCGACTCGCGCGTCGAGGTCCACGACCTGAGCTTCGGCGGGGCCCTGCTGCCGGACGGCTCCGGCGTACGCGCGGCGTGGCTCGAGGGATGGGTCGGCGTGGAGGCCCTCGCCACGGCCTACGCGGACGGCGACATCGACCAGGCCTGTGCCTTCTTCGGCGACCTGGGCGCGCCCTGCGCACCGTGCCCGGACGGACTGGGCCGATGCCTGTCCCTCCGGATCGAAGCACTGGAGGGCTCCGCCACCCGCGCGCCGGTCGAGGCGGTGACCGAGGCCTGTCCTACGGAGCCCTGACCGCCGCGCGTCGGCGGCGCACCGCCGCCTGCACGGCGTAGAACACCACGAGCGCCACGACGCCGGCTGCGGCCTCCGCGTAGAGCATGGCGTCGGCGCCCCACCGCGCGAACACCCACGCCATCACGAGTCCCATGTAGGCGATGGGCGTGTTCGAGAGCGCCGCGAAGATGTTGTACTTCGTGGCGGCACCCCCGCCCTCGATGGTCTCCAGCACGAGACCCGTGAACGCGGCGTAGGCGAACCCGAGGAAGAGCGCGTAGATCAGCCCACCCGCGACGAACAGCGCGGGTGTGGCGGGGGCCAGGGCCATGCCCGCCGAGGTGAGCGCCATCACCGCCCCCATGAGGGCGTACACGGTGCGGGGCGCCCAGCGCCGGCAGACCTCGCCGCCGAGCAGGCACCCGACGGCCATGATGACTCCGCTCGCGACGCCGTTGACCATGCCGACCTCGCGCTCGCCGGCACCCCAACGTGCCGCGACCTCGGCCTGCGACATGACGCCCATCGCGGCGCCCGTCCCGATGGGAAGAAAGCAGATCAGCGCCGCCAGCGCACCGTCCCGGGACGTGACCAGCGTGCGGAGGTCCCGCACGGTGCCGACGACCGCGGCGCCCACGCCGCCCTCGCCGGCCGGGTCCCGCGGCACGTCCGGCAGGAAGCGAAGCACGCACGCGCACGCCAACGTAGCCAGCCCGAGGGCGGCCCCGCCCATCCACGGTGCGGGCAACGAGGTCGCCATCCAGAGGCCAAGCCCGCCACCGATGCCGCTCCCGCCGAGGTTTCCGGCCTGGAACCAGCCCCCTGCGCGCCCCCGGTGCTCGGGGGGCGTGAGGTGGCTCATCATGCCCTCCACGGCCATGCCGAGCGTGGTGCTGGCGAGGTTCGCGACGAACACGATCGCGCGCATGGTGCCGAGGGTGGACGGCCCGAGCGGCACGGCGGCCATCGCGAACAGCCCCGCCGCGCACAGCAGGACGCTGCCGACGTACCAGTGGCGCCGCGAGAGGGTCAGGTCGGCGACGGGTCCCCACAGGAACTTCCACGTGTGGGGGAGCATCCCGATCGCGACGAGCGAGGCTCCCTGCTCCACCGTGAGGCCGCGGCGGGTGGCCATGAACGACAGCACCACGCCGGCGAACCCACCGAGCACGCCGAACGGAAGGATCAGGAAGGTCCACGCGATCGGGTGGACGGGACGCGGCGGGGCCGGCGCGGGGAGCGTGCGGTCGAGCGGCTTCACGGGGCCTCCGGAATGCGCGTGCGTAACGCGCGCAGCACCCGCGGCTTGACCCCGGCCCAGGCGGCGCCGGCCTCCATGTCCGTACGCGCCCGCCCGGGCACGGCGCGGGCACGGACCCCACCGAGCTGCCCCAGCGACCGCGCGAGCCGGTAGTGATGCGCGGCGCACAGCGCCGTGTCGACCGCCTCGGCGAGGCCGGCGGGGACCTCGTCGGCGTCCACCTCCAGCGCGTAGTGGCCGCCTGCGGGGCCGTCCTGCGCGACGAGGCAGGAGCCCGGCGGGACCCCCGCCGCCGCGAACGCCGCGAGGACGTCGACCTCCCCGAGCTTCTCGCCGACGAGGTCGGAGGTGGCCGCGCGCCCGATGAAGCGCAGCAGCGGCGTGGCGAAGGCGCGCCCGCGCACCTCCACCAGGTCCCCCGGCGCGTAGCGCACCAGCGCGCCGGCGCTCAGCACGACCTCGTAGCTGCGGCCGTCCTCCGCGGCGTGCAGCGGGCGCAGGTCCCCTCGGACGGGGTCGCGCAGCTCCACGAGGACCGTGTCCACGAGCGGCACGCCGGCTTCGGGAAGCGCCCACGCGGGAACCGTGACGGGCCCCTCCGTGGCGAGGAGTCCCTTGCCCTGCAGCCGCACCCCGCCGAGGCGCGCCGCGAGCCGTGCGGCCGCCGGTGCCGCGCTGCCCCCGTCCCAGGCCGACACGACCCGCAGCTCCGGCCAAAGGCGCGCCCAGTCCCCGATGCATTCCCCGCGCGGCAACGCGCCGCGGTGCGCGAGCATCCAGTCCAGCAGCGCCTCGACGTAGGTCGGGCTCCACGCGGAGAGGACGGAGAGGTCGCGTTCCGCGAGCAGCGTCACGGCGAGCGCGCGCCAGTAGGCGTCGGCGTCGGGGGCCTCGCCGGGGGGTGCGACGAGGAACGGCCGGGCGAGCGTGCCGACCCATCCGGTGAGGAAGTCCCGATCGTCCACCAGGCCGTCCGGCGCCCGTGCGATCCCGATGCGCGGAGACACGGTGATCCAGGCACGCAGCGTGCGCAGGCCCGCGTGACACAGCAGGTCGTGGGCCTGCAGCGCGAAGGCGCGCGTGAACGACGCCTGCAGCGACGGCGTGACCGGGACGGACTTCGGCGCGCCGCCGGTGCTCCCGGAGGTGGCCTCCCACGCGACGACGCGCTCCCGGGTGAGCACCGGGACGGCGGGCGTGGCGCGTTGGCGCGCCACCCACGGCGCCACGTCCGCCCAGCCGGAGACGGGGATGTCCTCGAAGCGCGTGAAGCGCGCGCCCCATTCGGTGTCCCGGCACGCCGCCCACCGGGCGGACCGCACGCGCGCCTGCGCGGCCTCGGGCTCCGCGAGGGCGGTTCGGAACGCGCGGGCCATGGGCGAGAGGATCGCCCGCGCGCCCGCGATGACGGCCCTCACGCCTCGTTCGCCGACGCGTCCGGCGCCCGGGCCCGACCACCCGGGAAAATCTCCGTGCGCAGCGGCAGGTAGGCGCCGGCCTCGACCACCGCACCGGGACCGAAGCCGCTGCCCGCGCCGAGGAACGCGCCCGACCCGACGCGGATCCGCTTGAGGAACACGTGCAACGCGCCGCGCGCCGGCTTCACGGCGTGCGCGTAGAAGCCGCACTTGTGGCCCACCACGACGTCGTCACCGATCTCGAGCAGGGTGCGGTCGGTGATCTCCACGAGCGGGGTCCAGTAGACGCGACGGCCCACCCGGGCGCCCCACAGGCGCAGCCACGGGCTGTAGAGGCCGAGTACGCGAAGGAGCGCCTCCAACGCCGGGAACGCGATGAAAGGGAGCTGGAGCTGGTGGCTGCCCCACCACGGCACGTAGGCGGTGCCGACGAGCGCGTGTACGCCCTCGCGCAGCGGGAACACGCGCCCGTGGAGCCGGTGCAGCAGCGGCGGGAGCAGGTAGACGACGAGCGGGGCGAGCCACGCGGAGACGCATACGCCGCTCGCGACGACGAGACCGAGGTAGACCCACGGCCACGCCGCCATCGCGCGGCCCATGCCGCTCACGCGGCACCCCCGAACGGCCACAGCAGCGCGCGCGCGGGGGAAAGCCCCGTGGGAATGCCGAGGGCGGGGGGCGCGTGCCCCGGATCGTACCAGGTGCCGGCGAGACGGTCCCAGAGGTCGAGGTTGGCGCCGAAGTTGACGTCCCGTCCCGGCAGCGCCGACGCGGCCGCGTGGTGCCACGCGTGCGCCCGCGGGGACACGAGCCCCGGCAGGGCGCCCGACAGGCCGCTGTGCCGCCACAGGTCGAGCGAGGCGGTGAGCGCCGCGCCGAGGGCGTAGCCGCCGGGCGCGTCCAGCGCGTGAAGCATCACGGCGTGCGCCCACGGGTAGACGAGCAGCGCGGTGGCCCAGGCGGTGTTCCGCGAGGACACCCACACGTCCATCGCGGCGGCGCCGTGGTGCACGCGGTGCACGGGCCACGCGGCGTGCAGGAGCCGATGGTTGAGCCAGTAGAGCGCGTCCACGACGACGAGGTTCACGGCGAGGCCGCCCCACCAGCCGAGCGTCCAGCTTCCGGCGGGCACCCATCCGGCGAGGACGTGCGCGCCGAGCCAGCCGCCGCCGAGCGGGACGAGCCACCCCTGCACGCCGAGGTTCACGCCGTCGAGCAGCCAGTCGGCGCCGGTGCGCGCCCGCTGCGCCGCGCGCCCGGCCGGCGTCGCCACGCTGGCGCCGAGGCACGCCGCGAAGGCCACGGCGGGGAGCAGGAGCGTCAGCGCCAGATCCACGCGCTCACGCATGGAAGCGCAGCGTATGGCTGCGGGTCGGGAGTTGCCGCGGGTCGCGGCCGGCCGCCAGCTCGTCGCGGATGCTCTCCACGAGCACGTGGATGAGGTCGGCCGGGGTGTTCATGAACGGGGACGCGTCCCGCCGGAGACCCTCCTGCTGGCGCGCGAGCACGACGAGATCCTGGTCGATCACGGCCTGGCCCTGCCACCGCACGATCGGCCCTGCGAAGGGCGTGAACACGCCGTAGTCGAAGGTCAGGTCCGTGTAGACCAGCGTCTCGTCGTCGCGCACCGGCACGGACTGGGACGTGATGAGGAACACCCGATCCGGCCCGAAGTCGTAGCGCACGTGCGTCACGTTCGGCATGAAGAACTGGTCGGTGTGACGGATCGGGTGGCCGCCGGGATTGAGGAACCACGCGAACCAGCCGAGGTTGTCGGTCTCCCCCGCGTACGTCACGGTGACGACGCCGTCCTGGCGGGTGACCTCCACGTCGATCGGCTGCTGACGACGCGTGCGGAAGATGCCGGGGTGCACGAACACCGTGTGCGGCACGTCGATGAAGTTCTCCACGCAGTTGGTCACGCTGTTCGAGAAGCGGTTCTGGAGACGCACGCGCCCCCAGCCTGGCGTGTCCCAGTGCGGCATCGCGAACGGCGCGACGTCGTCCGCGGGCGAGTCGGACAAGCGCACGTAGACGTAGCCGTCCTGCTCGCGCGCGGCGTAGGCGCGGGTGCGGCGCCCCGCCACCTCCCGCTGCGCCGGGCCCTCGGCGGGAACCTCGGCGACACCACCGTCGCCCCGGTAGAGCCAGCCGTGGTACGGGCAGCGCAGGCAGCCGTTCTCCACGGTGCCGTACGACAGCGGCATGGCGCGGTGCATGCACCGGTCGCGCAACACCCGGGCGACGCCGTCCCCGTCGCGGAAGACCGCCAGCGACTCCCCGAGCACGGTGCGCGCCAGCACGGTGTCGCCGGAGAGCTCGTCGCTCTCGGCGACGATGTACCAGAAGTCGCGCACGTCCATCTAGCGGAGCGCCCGCACGATGGTGAGGTCCGCGTGCGGACGGAGCTGGCACACGAGCCGCGCCCGCGGCGCGTCGGGCGCCTCGATGTCGAGCACCTCGCGCTCCTCGGCCGAGGGCGGCGGAAGGTCCCCTTCCACCTCCGACGTGCACGTGCCGCACAGGCCCGTGCGACAGCCGAACAGCACCGGCGCGCCGGCCCGGTCGAGCACCAGCGCGAGCTCCGCGCCGGCCGGCACCTCCACCGGCGGGAAGGCGCCGCCCGCGAAGCGCACGGTGACACGGCTCACGCGGCGCGCTCCCACCGCGCGAAGGCGGCCCGGTTGCGCGCCAGCCAGCCGGGGATGTCGGTGGCGGACAGCAGGCGCTGCTCGCGATGCTCGGCGTCGACGAACTCCAGCCCGTCCAGGTAGGTCCGGTAGCTGTCCCGCGCGCGGCCATGCGTGGCGAACGCGGCGTGAAGGCCCTCGCTCTCCTCGGTGAAGGTGCGCCGCATGAGCGCCCGGGCCTCGGCGGACGACAGCCCGTAGCCGGGCGCGGTGAGCATGGCGTGGACGGCATCGTAGAGCGCCGGGTCGTACCAGAAGATGCCGTTGAGCACGACCGACACGTTGCGGTGGTCGCGCTGGCACCCCGCGAGCCCCTCGTTCACCACCCAGCGCTCGAACGCCGTGGGCTTCGCGAGCGATCGCACGACGTCGTGGGAGATCACCGTGGAGCTGTTGAAGTGGAAGCTCTCGTCGAGGAAGTGCCAGTAGGACACCTTCGACGGGATGGGGCTGGCCTCGAGGTCCGGCGCGCGCAGGTGGTGCTGCGAGAGCTGGTGCTGCACGATCTTGCCGTTGAGCGTCCGCAGCCCGCGCACCAGGAAATACTGGCACCCCACGAAGGCGCTGGAGCTGGACAGCAGCCCGAAGGTGCGCAGCTGCATGCGCTTCCACCACGCGCGGAACGGCCCGGTGTCCGCGTAGATCATCGTCTCCGCGTAGGGACCGCGCATCGGCCAGGTGAACACGCGCCGGCCGAGCAGCGCGTCCTCCGTCGCGCCGCCGATCGCACGGAACGCGGCAATGTGGGCGCGCTCCTGGGCGCTCTCCAGGTCCAGCGTGTCGCAGACCGGGCGGAAGTCCTCGAGCGCGTAGAGGCTCGCGGCGCTCGTCTGGTTGAAGAAGATCGTCGCGACCTCCGCGCTCACGATCTGGCTGTAGTAGGCGACCCAGTAGAGCTGGTTGAGGACCACCCGCTGGCGCGCGTCGGCGGCCTCCCACACCGGCGTGCCCCACAGGAGCGAGAAGCTCTCCGGGTTCCACGGGACGTCCCGGCAGTCCTCGTAGCGGAAGGCGGCGGCGCCGGCGTCCATCTGCGGGGTCTGGTCCTGCGCGCGGTTGCGCGAGAGGTTCACCTGGAGCTTGCGCATCGTGCGGGTGTCGTCGGCGAGCGTCATGCCACCTGCTCCGGGTCGATGGGCGTGAAGGCGTCCCGGGCGGAGAGCGCGGCGACGACGCGGTCCGCGCCGGCACGGGCGAGCAGCGTGCGGATCCCCCGCAGCCGACGGGCGGCATGTTCGGTGGCGTGCAGCTCCCGCAGCGCGCGGAGGCGCCCGTCACGCCCGAGCGGCCCGACGCCATGCTCCAGCGCGGCGAGCACCCCGACCGGGCCGACCCGCACCATGCCGCACAGGCGGGTCAGCACGTCGATCGCGTCGTCCGGCACGTCCAGCCGGGGCGCGATCAGCAGACCGCTGCCGTGGTGCCGCGCCTCGTCCCGCAGGATCGCGTGGAAGGCCTCGCCGAGCGCCGGGACCGCGCAGGAATCCGCGAGACGACGGTAGTGCTCGAGCCCCCACCCCTCCAGCACGCACTGCACGACGAGCACGAGCGTGGCGCGATCCCCGCGGGCGATCACCTCGGCGAGCAGGTCCACGAAGGGGTTGTCCGCGTCCTGCTCCTGGGGCGGGGGGACATCCCCCCGCAACGCCCCCCGGCGGAAGCCGGAAAGCAGCGCCAGGTGGCGCGCCTCGTCCGCGGCGAAGGACGCATACAGCATGCGCTCCTCCACGCTCGGCGCCAGCAGGACCATCTTCGCGGTGAACGCCAGGCCCAGCCGCTCGATGGCGCAGGCCTCGCGGAGCAGGGCGTCGCCCGCATGGACCAGCACCGCCTCGCGGGTCGACGGGTCCGCGTCGCGCCAGGCCGTCACGCCCTCCAGCTCAAACACCCCGGGTCCCCAGCAGGCGCCGTGCAGCGGTGCCGGCGGGGTGCGCGGCACGCCCGGGACGGCCGCCAGCACCGCCCGCAGGCGGTCGTCCTCCGCCAGGTGCGGGAGCCCGAGCCCCGGATCCACCGCCACGCCGCCCGGCGCGGTCACGCGGCCCGCCCCAGGCCCGCGCGCAGGCTCTTCCAGGCGTAGCGGAGCGGCATGTCCAGGTCCATGCGCGCCAGGCAGAACAGCTCGTCCCCCTCGGCCCAGCCGGGGTTGGCGCGCGCGAAGAAGTCCACCCGCGGCCGCGCGGCACGAAGATCGGGGGTCACGTCCGCCACGCCGGGCCGCAGACGACCCCGCGGCGCGTCCCAGCGCACGCGCCCTGCGTCCGGATCGTAGGCGGGACCGAAGAGCGCGCCGCCGAAGGCGCCCATGACGGCCTGCGTCCCCGCGGGCGTGGCCGTCTCGTGGCGCGGCCAGTGCACCGGGAAGTTGTTCGCCATCATCAGGTAGGTCTTGTAGCCCTTGGCGATGAGGATCCACCAGTAGGGGTCGCGCAGGTTCGCCAGGCGACGCCGCGCCAGGTGGCCCAGGAAGGCCCGCCCCAGCACGCGCGAGCCCCACCAGCGCTGCGAGAGCACCGTGTCTCCGGAGAACATCCCCACGTGCCGGACCCCCGCCACGGTCACCGCCAGCTCGCGCAGCGTGGAGAAGCCCTGGACGCCGTCGCCGTCCTCCAGCAGGATGACGTGGTCCTTGGCGGCGAAGTCGGCGCGGAACACGTCCTCGTGCACCTCGTCGTAGGTGGCGGCGAAGAGCGTCCACATCCGTGCGAGGGCGGTCGCGTCGACCGTGTCGACGGGAACCACGCGCGCGCGCAGGACACCGCTCACGCGGGCGTCCCGACCGCATCCGGGAGCGGCTCCCACGTTCCCCACGCCGCGGCGGGCTGGGCCTCGTAGTGCTTGATGAACCCGATGATGGCGTGGTCCGCCTTGATGGGCGTGCGGAAGTCGAAGC
>JBDLRI010000031.1:0-6092 GCA_039800105.1 Pseudomonadota bacterium | reverse complement strand
CGCTCCGCCTCGTCGCCCGGACCGATCGCGACTGCGCCACCTGCCGCGTGTGCGAGGCCGTCTGCCCGACCGCCGTTCCCCTCGATGCCATCGGCCTCGGCGAGGGCCACGCGGGGTGCATCGGCTGCCTCCAGTGCTGGTGGGCCTGCCCGCGGGACGCACTGGGGCTCGAGGGGGACGCCGGCGCCATCGGGCCGCAGGCCGCGCGCTGGAAGTCCCGGATCTCCCGGAGCTGTGCCGCGGAGCGCTGAAGCGGCTGCTCCTGGGGCGGGGGGCTTGGCCCGCCCCCCGCAACGCCCCCGGGCCACGCGGCGGACGAACGCCCCCGCGTCCGTGCGTGCGCCCGGCACGCCGCGCGTTACCCTCCGACAACACGCCCCTCGGAGGCTCCATGCGGCGCACCCTCGTCCTGTCCCCCGCGGTCATCGCGGCCGCGCTCACCCTTGCGTCCTGCGGTGGCGACGCACCGGATTCGAGCGCGCTGGACCCCGCCGCGTCGCGTGCGCTGGACTCCGCGGTCTCGACGCCCGAGGTGCTGCGCGGGGATGCCGCCGCCATCCGTGCGGCGCTTCGCTCGGACGTACCGGTCGACGTGATCGTGCTGTTCGCCGACCCGTTGCGGACGGGTCCTGCCCCGGCAGGCGACGGGAGCGAACGCCTGCGGCTGGAGCGGCATGCCATCCGGACCGCCGGTGACGCGGCCCTCGCGCCGCTGCCCGGGATGAACGTGGTCACGCGCTGGTCGTTCGTCCCGGCCGCGCTGGTGACTCTCGACGACGAGGCGACGCTCGACCTCCTGCTCGCACGCCCGTCGGTGCACGGCGTGGTGCGGGAGCGTCTGCACACCGAGGCGGGCGCGGTGAACCTCGAGCGCGTCGGCCTGCCCGCGCTGCGTGCGGCGGGACGCGGTGGCGCCGGCGCCACCGTCGCAGTCGTGGACGGCGGCGCCGACTGGCGGGTCGACGACCTGGGAGCCTGCGACGACGTGGACAGCCCCGAGGGCGCGTGCCGCGTGCGCGCTGCGGTCGACATCGCCCCGGAGGACGGCCTGCTCGATCCGAGCGGCCACGGCACCGCCGTCGCCTCCGTGATCGCGCGCGTCGCGCCGGATGCCGGCATCGTGGCGCTGGACGTCTTCGACGGCGACACCGCCCGCACCCGCGACATCATCGGCGCGGTGGACTGGGCCATCGCCCACCGCGACACCCACGGCATCGTGGCGCTGAACCTCGCGCTGGAGACGGGCGCGTGGGACGAGCCCTGCTCCGACGCCGCCTACGGTGGCGCCTTCGCACGGGCACGCGCGGCGGGGATCCTGCCCATCGCCGCCGCAGGCAACGACGGCCTCGTCGGCGCGCTGCCCGCACCGGCCTGCGTGCCCGAGGTCCTTTCGGTCGGCGCGGTCTACGACGCCGACCTCGGTCCGGTCGCGCACGCGACCTGCTCGGACGACTCCACCGCACCCGACGCGGTGGCGTGCTTCTCCAACACCGCCTCGTTCCTGGACCTTCTGGCTCCTGGCGTGCGCATCGAGGCCGGCGGCCGCGTGCTCGACGGCACCTCCCTGGCCGCGGCACACGTGGCGGGCGTCGCCGCGCTGCTCACGCAGGACTCCCCGGGTCCCGACGCACTCCAGCAGCGGCTCGTCGTGGGCGGACAACCCGTGCGCGACCCCCGGACCGACCGCGTCACGCCGCGGCTCGACGCGGACTCCGCCGCGCGTGCGTCCACACAGGCCGTCGCGTGCGCGGCGACCCCGTCGACGACCAGCGTCACCCTCCCCGCGACGGGCGCCTCGTCCTCGCTCGCCGTGGACGCGCCCGCCGGATGCGCCTGGGAGATCGTTCCCGGCGACGCCTGGCTCTCCGTGGGTCCGGAAGGGACGCAGAGCGGACCCCGCACGCTCTACTACGGCGCCGCGCCGAACCGGACCGCCGACCGCACCACGTCGGTCACCCTGCCCGCGTCGGGCGGCGGCACCCCGCCGTCCATCGCCTTCTCGCAGGCCGCGATCGTCCCGGTGGGCACGCTGACGGTTCGTACGTCGCAGGGTTCGTCCGACAACACCTGGACGCGCACGCGGTCGGTGTCCTTGTCGCTCAGCGCCAGCGACGCGTCCCAGATGTGCATCTCCAGCACGCCGACGTGCACGTCGTGGCAGTCGTACAGCAGCAGTCGCTCGTGGACGCTCGAGAACGTCGAGACGGCCGACTCGACCGTCTACGCGCAGTTCCGCAACGCCAGCGGCGCGACCAGCGCGCAGGTAAGCGACACCATCGGGCTCGACATGACCGCCCCCACCGGCGGCGCAATCGTCGCGACGCGCGCCAGCGGTACCGTCACCCTGTCCACCACCGGGGTCACCGACGCGCTCTCCGGCGTGGCGACCCAGACGGTATACGCCGCCGAAGGCTACGTCCCTCCCTCCTGCGCGGCGACCGATGCTTCGGCGCTCGGCACCATTCCCGTGGGCGGCTCGTTCACCCACAGCGGGGTCCGCGACGACCGGGCCTACGGCTACCGCGTGTGCATCTCCGACGTGGCTGGCAACACGACGAGCGGGCTGACGGCGTACGTCACGCCCACCCAGCCGGACGGCGCGACCTCCGGCGGCAGCGATTGCAGCGTCAGCCCCGCGTCCACGACGGTTTCGGTCGCACCCACCGGCGATGCGTCCAGCGTGCGGATCACCGTACCCGACGGCTGTGGGTGGGAGGTGCTTCCGGGCGCCGACTGGCTCTCCGTCGGACCCACGGGAACCCGCCATGGCTCGATGGATCTGTACTACGGCGCCGCACCGAACCGCTCGACCCAGCGCTCCACCACGGTGACCCTGCGGGCTTCGGACGGGACCGACACGGTCGTCACGTTCACGCAGGACCCCCTGCCTCCCAGCGGGAGCCTCTCGGTCTACCGCTACAACGGCGTTTCCCCGTGGACGCGGAGCACCAGCGTCTACCTCTACACCACGGCGACCTACGCGACGCAGATGTGCGTCTCCAACACCTCGAGCTGCTCCTCCTGGCAGGCGTACGCAACCGGCCGCTCCTGGACGATCCCCTCTACGGAGACGTCCGACGCGCGCATCTATGTCTGGTACCGGAATTCGGCGGGCGTCGAGAGCGCCGTCGTCACGGCGTCGGTCGGACTGGACACCACCGCACCGACCGGCGGCACGGTCACAGCCAGCCGTACGACGAGCGACATCACGCTCGGGATCACCGGCGTCACCGAAGCCCTGTCCGGCATCGACACGCACCGCGTCTGGTACGCGCCCGGCTACGTGCCGCCCGACTGCGCGGGCACGGACGCCACGAGCCTCGGGACCTTCGCCGACGGGAGCACGCTCACCCACACGGGCGTCCTGGCGGACATGGCCTATGGCTATCGGATCTGCTCGACGGACCGTGCGTCGAACACGAGCCAGGGCATCGTGGTCTACGTCACGCCAGGGCAGGGCACCTCCACGGGCACCGGCACCACGACGAGCACGTCGACGAGCACGTCGACCGGCACCGGCGGAACCGGCACCAGCACCGACACCTCCACGACGACCTCCACGGGCACGTCGACGGGCACGGGCGCGAACGGATGCGTCCCCTCGGTGTCCCAGAGCACCTACGACATCGCCCGCGTCGGTGGATACGGCACGATCTCGGTCGCGGTCGGCAGCGGATGTGTCTGGAGCGTGGGGGAGTCCGCCGCGTCATGGCTCGCGCTCGGGCCGGCCGGCACGCACACGGGTCCGAAGACGCTGTACTACGGGGCTCCGCCCAACCGCGGCGCCGACCGCACCACGTCGGTCACCCTCTCGGGCGGCGGCAGCTCGTCGGCGCTGACGTTCCAGCAGGTCGCAGTGCCCCCGACCGGCACGATCGCGCTCTCGACGTACTACGGAGCGGGCGGCTGGTCGCGCAGCACGTCGGTCGTCGTGAACGCAAGCGGGTCCAATGCGAACGCGATGTGCCTCTCCAACACCACCAGCTGCAGCACGTGGCAGTCGTACACCACGGCCCGCTCCTGGACCCTTCCCACCGGCGACGCGTCGTCCGTGCCGGTCTACGCCTGGTTCCGCAACGACGCGGGAAGCGTGAGCGCGATGACCAGCGCCACCATCGGGCTCGACACCACCGCGCCCTCGGGGGGCACCGTGGTCGCGTCGCGGACCACCGGCGCGATCACGCTGTCGTTCTCTGGCGTCCAGGAGGCGCTGTCCGGCGTCGGCAGCCACCGGGTGTACTACGCGGAGGGCTACGTCCCGCCGGAGTGCTCCACCCGCGATGCGGTGGATCTCGGCTCGATGGCCAACGGCGCCACGCGGACCCACACCGGAATCTCCGACTCGACCGCGTACGGGTACCGCATCTGCACCACGGACGTTGCGGGCAACGTGAGCCGCGGCATCGTCGTCTACGCCACGCCCGGACAGGGCACCTGGACCGGCACGGCCACGACCACGGACACGAGCACGGACACCGACACCGACACCGACACGTCCACATCCACGTCCACGGGGACCGGAACCTCGACGGGGACGGGGACGGGGACGGGCACTGGGACATCGACCGACACCGGCACCGAGGATGACGACGACACCTACCGGGGCCCCGTGGAGGCGTGCACCGACCTCGTGTGCCTCAACGACGGCAACGTCTACACACGACGCGCCCGGGTGACCCTGACCTCGAACCCGCCGACCGGGTTCACGCCCGCGACGATGTGCATCTCCAACGAAAACATGCGGTGCACCCGATGGGTGTCCTACTCCCCGTCCCGCAGCTGGAACCTCAACCCCTCGCCGGGGCGGCGCACCGTGCGGGTACAGTACCGCACCAGCGCGGGCCGGACCGTGTCCGGCAGCGACCAGATCTCGCTCGACAACGGCCGGCCCCCCAACGGCACCCTCACCGCCACCCCGAGCGACTCGACGATCGCGCTCGCATGGTCCTCGACGGGAGATGGGAACAGCGGCGTCAACCGCTACGTGCTGCGCATGGACTCCTCCACCCGGGGGCCCTCCAACTGCAATGCGGGCTCGCTGGCCTACACGGGCACGTCGACCTCCACCACGCTGACCGGGCTCACCAACGGGACCGAGTACAAGTTCCGCCTGTGCACCTACGACAACGCGGGCAACGCCAGCCGGGGCGCCACGGCCTCCGCGCGCCCCGCACCCGAGTACGACGCGCCCACGGCGTCGATCACCCTCAACGACGGGGAGGCGTGGACGAGCAACCGCGCTGTCACGGTACATGCGAGCGCGACCGACACCAACTCCGTCGCCGAGCAGTGCATCAGCGACAACAGCACGGCCTGCACGCGCTGGCAGACCTTCCAGACGCGCGCCACCGTCAACCTCAACGCGGCGCAGGGCGCACACGTGGTGCGCGCCTGGTACAAGGACCGCTACGGCAACGCGACGTCGACCCCCGCGAGCGCCACCATCCGGCTCGACACCACGGCGCCGACGAACGGCACCGTCTCGGTCACCGGCAGCGACGAACGGCTCGACCTGGAGCTGGCGGGCTTCTCGGACGGCGGCTCCGGCCTCGCGTCCTACGTGGTCGCCTCCGGGGGCACGCGCGCGCCGACCACCTGCGCCCGCGGCACCACCGTGAGGACGGTCCCTGCCAGCACCACGTCCATCGCGCTCACCGGGCTCGTGAACGGGGAGACCTACACCTACCGGGTCTGCGCCATCGACGCGGTCGGCAACGAGTCCACCGGCGTCATCGTCACCGGACGACCGGCATCCGACTACACGGCCCCGGCGGCTCCCACCGTCCTCGTGAACAACGGCGACGCGTGGACGTCCGACACGACGGTGTCGCTCGCGCTGACGCCCAACGGGGGCAGCACCGCGAACGCCATGTGCGTGTCGTGGACGTCCCTGTGCAGCAGCTGGACCGCGTACAGTGCCACCGCGACGTCCCGCATGCCCACGAACGCCAACGGCACGCGTACCGTGTCCGTGTGGGTCCGCGACGCCAACGGCAACACCTCGCCCCCCGGGACCGACACCATCGGCCTCGACACCACCCGGCCCACCAACGCCGCCGTGACCGCCACCGGCGGCGTGGGCGAGGTCGCGC
>JBDLRI010000030.1:0-14620 GCA_039800105.1 Pseudomonadota bacterium | reverse complement strand
GGAGGTGCCGAGGGCGGAGGTGCCGCGGGCGGAGGTGCCGCGGGCGGAGGCGCCGCGGGCGGAGGTGCCGCGGGCGGAGGTGCCGCGGGCGGAGGTGCCGCGGGCGGAGGTGCCGCGGGCGGAGGTGCCGCGGGTGGAGGCACCGCGGGCGGAGGCGCCGGACGCGGAGAGGGCGGCGGCGTGTGCGATCCGCTGGTCCGCAAGGTGCCCTCCTGCGCACGGACGTCATCGCTTCCGGAGGCGCGGACCCGCGCAAGCAGCGACCGCGCATCGAGCGGGCGGGAGAACGTACCCGTCGTGGAGCCCGCGGGGACCCCCTCCGCCGGCGGCGCGACGGCGGGTGGCGGCACAGGGGCGGCGGGTGGCGGCACGGGCACGGCCGGAGGGACCGGAGCGACGACAGGGGGCGGTGCAGCGGGAACGGCCGCCGCAGGCTCCGGGACGGCGGCAGCTTCCGCAACGCGCGGATTGGAGCGCGCACCCATCATAGGGCGCCCGGGCACCGCACTCACGGGAGACGGAGCGACCACCGGCGACGGCGGGGCCACGGGGGGACCGGGCGGAGCGTCGGTCTCCGGAGAGGCCACGGCAGCCGGCACCTGACGCGGGTTGGGCCGCGCACCCGGCACGGGCGTGCGTACCGGGTCGCGCGGGGCGGGATCCACCGTGGCAGGCTCCGGCGTACGGACGCCCGCGAGCTCTTCCGGTGCCGCCGGGGACTGCGGACGGCCGCGTCCGGAAGGAATCGAGACCCGCACCGCTCCTGCCGCGGGCGGCGACGCTGCCGGCTCGGCCTCTTCATCGAGCATCTGCTTGAGGGCGTCGCGGGAGAGCATGGACGTGCGCGCCGGGTCCAGCTCCTGGCGGGCGCGCGGGACGTGGCGCGCGACGCGGGACATGACCTCGCGGAGCCCGGGACCCGTCACGCGACGGTCCCGCATCGCGAGGTCCAGCGCCGTGAGGAATGCCTCGCCGGACGGAAACCGGTCGCGGATGTCGGGCTTGAGCGCCGTCGCCAGGACGTCCCGAACGGGATCGGGCAGGACGTCGCGATGCTGGTGGAGCCGGCGACTGGTCTCTCCCCGCGCCGCACGCGCGCGGATCTCGTCCACCAGCCCGTCGTAGACCGGCCGGCCCGTCATGATCTCGAAGGCGATGAGCGCGGCGCCGAAGAGGTCGGAGCTGAAGTTCTCCTTTCGGCTCTCCATCCGCTCGGGAGGACAGTAGCGGAAGGCATCCTCGCGCGGGATGCGCGTGGGATCCTCGTGGAACGAGAGGATCTCCACCTGCGGCAGCGCGTGGCCGATCACCTGCACGCGCCCGTCGGCGTCGATCACCACCCGCCAGGGGGTCACGCCGCCGTGGCTGTACACCGCGGCCTGCTCGCCGGCCTCGGCCGCCTCGACGAGAATCTGGCCGACGTGCGCGAGCCACTCCATGCCGGCGCGGACCCCGGCGGCCTCGCCCATGTCGGACACCGTCCGCACCACCTCGGCGACCGACCACACCTTGCCCGTCGGGTACACGAAGGTGCTCTCGGCGAGGTCGTACGTGACCAGCTCGGAGAGGCCGTGCACCATGGGGGACTCGAGGAATCCCAGCACGACGTGGAGCGCCGCATTGACGGCGTTGTGGCCGCGATACTCCGGGTGGAACACGATGGCGGTGCAGTGCGCGCCGTCGGGCCCCTGGAGCTCCACGAGGTCCGAACCCGGTCCGAGTTGCACCCGGCCGGTGCGGCTGTAGGCGGAAAGATCCGGCACGTGTCGACCCTCGGCCCCCATCCTATCCAACCGCGGTGCCCGCGTGCACGCGACCGGCTACCCGCAGCACATGAGCACGCAGCACCAGCGCCGCCCCGGCGACCGGATCCCCCAGGCGCCGGAGCGGGCGGGTGCGGAGCGTGGGAACGCCGCACGCGACGAACATGCGCAGGAGCAACTGCAGTCGGGTGCCGAGCTCGATGCGGAGGCCGCCAGCCATCTCGCGGGACAGATGGGCAACGCCGCCTTCGCCGCGGCGCTCGCGGCGCGCGACCGGTCCGGGCAGGGCGCCGAGGAGGAGGAGGAGCAGGCCGAAGAGGAGGCCGGGCTCGACGAGGACGCCGCGCAGGAAAAGGGCGCCGACGCGGCACTCCCATCCTTCGGAGGCAGCGGCGGCACCGGCGCGACCGGGGGACCCGGCGGACCGTCCCACGCCCCCTGGGAGGTCGGTCGCGCCTTCGGCGGCGACGACGACGGCGCCGGGGCCCCCGCGCCGCGGGCGCGCTGGGAGCCGGCATCGCTGCCGCCCGACCCCGATGATGACGAGATCGACGACATCGACGCCCTGGACCCGGACGACGAGGAGGTGGCGCCCGTCGACCCTGCGGTCACGGAAGCCCTTCGCGAGGCGGAGACGGCGTTGGGAACCCTGCCGTGGGCACCCGGCGCGCTCGGGCGGGCGATGCGCGCCTGCGCCCGTCTCGTGCGTCCACGGCTCGAGCCGGAGACCCTCGCGGACATGGGCCCCGCCGAGCATGCCCTTCCGCGACTGCGACGCGGCCTGGCCCACGTGGCCCGCCACGGAACGGGACCCGACGCGCGCACACGGGCGGCGGCGGCACGCGCGGCCGCCGAGGCGACCCTCGCGCCCCGTGGCGGCCTCGCAGGAGCCACGGCCCGCATGGCGGCGCTCGCCGAGGCGGCGCTGGAGGACGCGCCGGCGTGCGAGGCGAACCTGTTCGACATCGCCGCCGACACCCGCGCGCGGCCATGGGCGGAGCAGGCCGCCGTGGCGGTCGCGCGCGAGGGCCGGCTCGCGGCGGATGGCATCTTCGCGAAGGCGTGGGGTGCCCTCGGCGACCCCGCCGTACCCGCGTTGCCGCGCCCGGACGGCCCGACCGCGGAGGGGCTCCGTCACGCCGCACGCCAGGCGCTCGAGGCCGCGGGCGAGGTACGACCCTACCCGGAGCTGGACCGTTATCTCCCGTCCACGCCGCAGGACGAACCGGACGCGTCGCACGACGCCCTCGCCGCCGTGGACGCCCTGCTCGCGGCCCACACCGCCGACACGGACGCTCCGGACCCCCGGGACGCGCTGTTCGACGGCATCAACCGCGTGCTCTCCGCCCTCGGGCGCACCCAGGTCGAGCTCGCCGCGATGTGTCTCGCCTGCGCCGCGCACCTTCCTCCCGGGGCCCTCCACGCGCTGCTCGTCGACGCGGACGCGCGGCTCCTGGAGGCGGCGCGCGCCTTGGCGGACGCGGGTCAGGCCCTGGAGGAGGCGGACGCCGATGACGCCTTCGCGCCTCTCCTCGCGTCCACGGCGGTGCGGGAGGCGGCCGGCGTGGGGGCCGACACCCGCGCGCGCACCCGCGACGCCCTGCTCGACGCGCTGCTGGCCGAGGCGCCGCCCCGACTGCGGGAGACCCCGGCGCCCGGCGCGATGCGCGCGCTGCTGGAGGTGCTGGAGCGGGCGCATGACCCCACGCGCACGTTGGCACGCGCCGCGGGCCTGCCTGGCGCCGATGGGCGCGTCGCGCGCATCCTGGCGGGGGGCTGGGCGCTCGCGCGGGACGTCGATGCGGCAGCGAGGGAAGCCGCGGCCGCCGAGGACCTTGCGGACTTCGTCGACGCGGGGAGGCCGTGGGCGGTCGTGGACGCGGCGGCGCGCCTCGCCCACGCGACCCACGACGAGGAGGACTGGTCCGAAGCGCTGCGCGTGGCGGGGAGGTGGCTGCGCGCCAGCGGGCAGTCCGCACCGCTGCAGCTCCTCAAGGCCGTGTGGGCCGAGGAGGCCTTGCGGCGGACGCACGGTCGCTGAGCGCGCGCGCCAGCGATGCGAAGGGCGGCCGAAGGCCGGTCCGGGCGCAGCCCGGACCGAGCGCGACGGCGCGAGCCCGGAGCAGCGCGACGGCGGCGACGGCCGCCGGGGCGCCCGCTACTCGAAGGCCTGGATGCCCGTGATCCACCGCCCCAGGATGAGGTTGTGGATGTCGTGGGTCCCTTCGTAGGTCTTGACCGACTCGAGGTTCGCCATGTGGCGCATCACCGGGTACTCGTCGAGGATGCCGTTGGCGCCGTGGATGTCGCGGCTCACGCGTGCGATCTCGAGCGCCATGTCGACGTTGTTCATCTTCGCGAGGCTGATCTGCTCGGGGATGACGACGCCGTCGTCCTTGAGGCGGCCGAGCTGCAGCGACAGCAGCTGGGCCTTGGTGATCTCGCGGAGCATGAGCGCGAGCTTGTTCTGGACGAGCTGGAAGCTCGCGATGGGCTTGCCGAACTGGATGCGGTTCATCGCGTAGTCGCGGGCGGAGTGGTAGCACGCCATCGCCGCGCCGATCGCACCCCAGGAGATGCCGAAGCGCGCGTTGTTCAGGCAGGAGAAGGGGCCACGGAGGCCCTTGACGCCCGGAAGGAGGCGGTCCTTCGGGATGCGGCAGTCCTGGAACACCAGCTCGCTGGTGACGCTGGCCTTGAGGCTGTGCTTGCCCTTCATCTCGGGCGCGGAGAACCCGGGGTCGCCCTTCTCGACGATGAAGCCGCGGATGACGCCGTCGAGCTTCGCCCACACGATCGCCAGGTCGGCGATGGTGCCGTTCGTGATCCACATCTTCGCGCCGTTGAGCACGTAGTGGTCACCCTCGGGGACGGCGCGCGTGATCATGCCGCCGGGGTTGGAGCCGAAGTCCGGCTCGGTGAGGCCAAAGCAGCCGATCAGCTCGCCCTTCGCCATCTTCGGGAGGTAGCGGTTCTTCTGCTCCTCGGTGCCGAAGGCGTGGATGGGGTACATGCAGAGGCTGGTCTGCACGCTGGCGAAGCTGCGGATGCCCGAGTCCCCGCGCTCCAGCTCCTGCGCGACGAGGCCGTACGCCACGTTGCTCATGCCGGGACAGCCGTAGCCGGCGAGGTTCACGCCGAGAAGCCCCATCTCGCCCATCTGCGCCACGAGGTGACGCGGGAACGTGCCGTTGCGGCAGTGCTCCTCGATGATGGGGATCACGTTCTCGTCGACCCAGCCGCGCACGGCGTCGCGCACGGCCTTCTCCTCGTCGGTGAGGAGGCGGTCGAGGTTGTAGAAGTCGAGCCCTTCGAAGGTGGTACCGGCCATGACTTACTCCGTGAGATCCTTGAGGGTGGAGGCGAAGATGTCGACGGCCACGTCGGCCTCGGCCTCGGTGAGCACGAGCGGCGGGCAGAAGCGGAGCGTGCTCTGGCCCGCCCCGATCAGCAGCATGCCGTATTGCTCGAAGGCGCGCATCACGACACGGTCACGCAATTCGGACGCACGCTCCTTCGTGGTACGGTCCTTCACCAATTCCACGCCGATCATGAGTCCGCGGCCGCGGATGTGCCCGACGTTGCGGTGCCCCCCGACGCGCGCCTGAAGCGCCTCGAGCATGTGCGCGCCCACGCGCGCCGCGTTCTCCACGAGCCCGCCGTCGAGCAGGAGGTCGTAGGTGGCCATCGCCGCCGCGCACGCCACGGGGTTGCCGCCGAAGGTGCTGGCGTGGCTGCCGGGCTTCCAGTTCATGATCGCCTCGGAGGCGATCGTGGCCGAGAGCGGGAGGCCGGAGGCGAGGCCCTTCGCGGTGGTGAGGATGTCCGGCTTCACGCCGGTGTGCTCCCAGGCCCAGAGCTTGCCGGTGCGGCCGTTGCCCGACTGCACCTCGTCGAAGATGAGCAGGATCCCGTGCTTGTCCGCGAGCTCGCGCAGGCGGGGCAGGAAGTCGTCGGGCGGCACGATGTAGCCGCCCTCGCCCTGGATCGGCTCGACGAAGATGCCGGCACAGTCTTCCGCGGGGAGGATCGTGCGGAAGAGCATCTCGATGTGGTCGATCGCCATGTCCGTGGCGCGCGCGCCGAGACGGTAGGGGTCCGGGTACAGCGTGTGCACCACGGGGAGGAACGGGCCGAAGCCCTCGCGCTGCCGGACCTTGCTCGCCGTGAGGGAGAGCGCTCCCATCGTGCGGCCGTGGAAGCAGTCGAGGAAGGCGATGAAGGTCTTGCGACCCGTGTGGTAGCGCGCGAGCTTGAAGGCCGCCTCGTTGGCCTCCGCGCCGGAGTTGCCGAAGTAGACGCGGGCACTGTCACCACGCACCGGGTGCAGCGACGCGAGGCGCGACGCGAGCTTCGCCTGCACCGGGTAGAAGAAGTCGGTGCCGCTCATGTGGATGAGGCGTCCGGCCTGCTCCGTGATGGCAGCGACCACCTTGGGATGGCAGTGTCCGGTGTTGGCCACGGCGATGCCCGCGGTCATGTCGAGGAACTCGTTGCCGTCGGGATCGCTGATCCAGCATCCCGATGCACGATCGGCCACCAGCGCGTGGTCGATGGTGTAGGACTTCGACAGCGCGCGGTCCCCACCGGTGAGGATCGCGAGGGACTGGGGCCCGGGGATGGAGGTACGCAGCAGGGGACGACGCGACACGAGGCACCTTCGGGAGGGCGGCGGGGTATCCGGACGCCTCGTATCCCGCCACCAAGACGGAGAAACGCCCGGGGAGCGGTCCCCCGGGCGTCGAACGGTGAGGGCGGGCGGGGGTCGGACCCGTGCGCTTCGGCCGTCTGTGTCTCCGCCATCTCCTCATGCAGGAAGCGTGCCACGGCGCATGCACCCTCAAGATTCAAGCATTTCAGACCGCTTGCACGACGGCCACAGACGCCGCCGGGGAAGGGGGCGCGCCCGATCGCGACATCCGAGACGCGATCGGGCGCGCGCAGCGCCACCCACCCCGACATGCGCGTCGCGGTGGAGCGGATGGGGAATCCGCCCGCGCCCTGGCGGCACCGCGGGAGGACGACAGCCCCCTCACGACGCAGGCCCGGCCGCACCCCAGCCCTCGCCGGACGCGGGCGGATTCCGGACGGATCACGCCTCGGCGACCGGCACCATGCGCTCCGCGCGCAGGAGCGCGGTCACCCTGCCGCGCAGCGCCGCGTCGGCCTCGAGCAGCGCGACGAGCGCGTCCCGACCGTTGGCCAGCCTGCTGTCACCGAGCGCGTACCAGCTGCCATTGCGGGTCAGGACACCCTGCGCCTCCGCGAGATCGACCACCTCCGCGACCCGGTGCACCCCGCGGCCGAAGACGATGTCGAACTCGACCTGTCGAAAGGGTGGCGCGAGCTTGTTCTTCACCACCTTCACGCGCGTGCGGGCCCCGACCGCCAGCTCGGCCCTGGTGAGGGTCTTCACGCGACGCACGTCCAGCCGCACGCTCGCGTAGTACTTCAGCGCGTTCCCACCGGTGGTCACCTCGGTGGGCCCGAAGGTGACGCCGATCTTCTGTCGCACCTGGTTGATGAACATGAGGGTGCATCGACTGCGACTGACGACGGTCGTGAGCTTGCGCATCGCCTTGCTCATCATGCGGGCGTGCAGGCCGACCTGGGCGTCCCCCATGTTCCCCTCGATCTCGTCGCGGGGCACGAGGGCCGCCACCGAGTCGACCACCACGAGGTCCACGGCGTTGCTGCGCACCAGGGCCTCCACGATGTCGAGCGCCTGCTCGCCGTCATCGGGCTGCGACAGCAGCAGTTGGTCCACGCGGACCCCGAGCGCGGCAGCGTAGGTCGGGTCGAGCGCGTGCTCCGCGTCGACGAACGCGCAGGTGCCCCCCGCGGCCTGCATCTCGGCGAGCGCATGCAGGGTGAGGGTGGTCTTGCCGCTGGCCTCGGGCCCGAAGATCTCGATGATGCGGCCGCGCGGGTAGCCCCCGCAGCCGAGCGCGAGGTCCAGCCCGAGGCTCCCGGAGCGGGTGACCTCCACCGGCTCGGGGTCGCGGTCCAGCCGCATGATCGCCCCGCGGCCGAACTGCTTCTCGATGGCCTGCAGCGCCTGCGCGAGCGCTGCGTCACGGCCACGCGGATCCACGGCATCCCTGCGTTCCTGGGTCTCGGTCATCGGTCCTCTCCCTCGGGGCGCGCGGCCCCCTGCTTCTCCGGACGCGCACCCCACCGCGCCGAGGCACCATGCCCCGACACCGCGGGCATGCCCGCACCGGAAGAACTCCACGCGGCGGGCACGAGGCGGAGGCTGTCCCCCTCCGCGATCCCGGGCGGCAGCGCCGACACGGGGACCTCCACCCACTGGACCGATGCGCCCGCGGTCGCGACCTCGAGCACGGCCCAGCCCTCCTCGACGCGGTCCACGACCACGGGCAGCTCGGCGGGGCTCATGCGACCTCCGCGTCGCCGGGCGGATCGAGACGCAGCGCCAACGCGGCCCGCACGTGTTCCGCGCCCACCCGCTCCGCACCGTCGAGATCCGCCACGGTGCGGGCGACCTTGAGAAGGCGACGCCCCACGCGGGCGCTCGCCCGCGCCCGATCGAGGTGGTCCCGCAGGCAGCCCAGGGCCTCGGGGCGCGCGTCGGCCGCCGCGAGCACCTCGTCCGCGGTCAGCTCGGCGTTGTGGAGGGCACGTCCGCCATAGCGGGCCGACTGGCGCGCGCGGGCGGCGCACACCCGCGCCCGCACCGCCTCGCTTCCCTCGCCGTCGGCCGGCGCCAGCAGGTCGGACGCCGCGACCGGCACGAGGCCCACGCGGAGGTCGATGCGGTCGACGATGGGGCCCGAAAGGCGAGCACGGTACCGTGCGCGCTGCACGGGGCCGCACACGCACGGCCGGGTGGGATGCCCCGACCACCCGCAGGGGCAGGGATTCGCCGCCGCGACGAGGAGGAAGCTCGCGGGCAACTCCACGTGCCCGCCCGCACGGGAGAGCAGCACGCGACGGTCTTCCAGCGGACCCCGCAGCGCCTCGCGGGCATGGCGCGGAAACTCGGGGAACTCGTCGAGGAACAGGACCCCGTGGTGCGCGAGCGACACCTCGCCGGGGAGCAGCGCGGCGCCCCCGAGCAGGCCTGCCGGGCTCACGCTGTGGTGCGGCGCCCGGAACGGACGCGCCGTCAGGACCCCGCCGACGGCCCCGAGAGTCCCGGCGACTCCGTGGATGCGGGTGCACGCCAGCGCCTCGGCCGGCGTCATGGGAGGCAGGATGCCGGGCAGGCGTGCCGCGAGCATGGTCTTCCCGCACCCGGGCGGTCCCTCGAGCAGCAGGTTGTGGCCCCCGGCCGCCGCGACTTCGAGCGCCCTGCGCGCCAGCGCCTGACCCCGGACGTCGGCGAGGTCGGGCGCGCCCGCCGCGGGTACCGGCGCGGCGTGGACGACCCCGGGGAGCTCGGCGCCTCCGCGCAGGTAGGACACCACCTCCCCGAGCGTTCGGGCGGTACGGACCTCGATGCCGGCGACGAGCGCGGCCTCCGGGCCGTTCTGCGCGGGCACGATGACGCCGCGGTACCCGCGGGCCTGCGCCAGCGAGGCCACCGCGAGCGCGCCCCGCACCGGCCGGAGGGCCCCGTCGAGCGCCAGCTCGCCGAGGAAGACCCACCGCGACGCCTCGCCGGGATCGACCTGCGCCGCCGCGGCGAGAATGCCGATGGCCACGGGCAGATCGAAGCCGGTTCCGTCCTTGCGGAGATCCGCCGGCGCGAGGCTCACGACGACACGGGCGCGCGGGAAGTCCTCGCCCGACGCGAGGATCGCCGACCGGACCCGCTCCACGCTCTCCCGCACCGACGGCGCGAGCAGACCCACCATCACGACGCACGGGAGCCGCCGCAGGAGGTCCACCTCCACGGCGACCGGCAACGCTTCCACACCCACCAGCGTGGCTCCCCAGACGACCGCTGCCATGCCGCACCTCCGCGGCCCGACGGTGCACGACGGGTGCCAACCCCTTCCGACGCGAACCCACGCGGTTCCGGTGTCGGGGGACGGTCACCCGGGGTCGGTACGCCGACGGTGGGGGCTGTCACACGCCCCCGGGCACCCGGCGGGTTAGCAGGCGCCGCCCGGGGGAGGCGTTGCGGAGGGGGATGCCCCCCTCCGCCCCATTCCCGGGACGGAGTCGCCCGTGTCGCCGCACCTCTCCTCCCTCGCCATGCTGCTGCTGCAGATCGCCACGGTGCTGGTGGTGTCGCGGGCGGCGGGGTTCGTGCTCCGGCGCGTGGGTCAACCCCTCGTCGTGGCCGAGATCGTGGCCGGAATCCTGCTCGGACCCTCGGTGCTCGGAGCGTGGTGGCCCGACGCGATGGCGACGGTGTTCCCCCCGGGCGGCCTGGCGTGGCTCGAGGGGGTCAGCCAGCTCGGCCTGGTGCTGTTCATGTTCACCGTGGGCCTCGAGTTCGACCCAGGTCACCTACGCGCCCGCGGGACCCTTGCGACGAAGATCTCGCAGAGCGGAATCCTGTTGCCGATGCTCCTCGGTGCGGCGCTCGCGGTCTGGCTGCATCCCCGCTTCGCGCCGCCCGGCGTGGGGCTCGCGGGGTTCGCGCTGTTCATGGGCGCCGCGATGTCGGTGACGGCGTTCCCCGTCCTCGCACGGATCCTGGCGGAGCGGGGCATGCACCGCACGCGCGTCGGGGGGCTCGCCCTCGCGGCGGCTGCCATCGGCGACGTGACGGCGTGGTGCCTCCTGGCCTTCGTGATCGCGCTCGTGCGCGCCGGCGACGTGACGCACGGCCTGCGCACCACCGCCCTCGCCGCGGTCTTCATCGCCGTCATGTTCGGCGGCGTGCGGCCCTTCCTGGCACGCGTGGCGCGGCGCTGGGGCACCCGGGACACCCTCGGTCAGACGGCCATCGCAAGCTTCCTGCTCGGGCTCCTCGCCGCGGCCCTGGTGTCGGAGATGATCGGCATCCACGCCCTGTTCGGCGCGTTCGCCTTCGGGGCCGTCGTGCCGCGGGAGGGACCCGTCGTGAGGACCCTCGTGCAGAAGGTCGAGGATGTCGTGGTAATCCTGTTCCTGCCGACGTTCTTCGCGTTCACGGGCCTGCGGACGGAGCTTGGCCTGGTCGACGGGGCCGAGGCGTGGCTCGCCACCGGCCTGGTGATCGCGGTGGCGACGGTGGCGAAGGTCCTGGGCACGGGCGTACCCGCGCGCCTCGCAGGACTCAGCACCCGCGACAGCGCGACCCTCGGGGTGCTGATGAACACCCGCGGGCTCATGGAGCTCGTGATCCTCGCCATTGGCCGCGACCTGGGGGTGCTCTCGCCCGCGCTGTACACCATCATGGTGCTGATGGCCGTCATCACCACGCTCGTGACGGCCCCCTTGCTGCATCTCCTGTACCCACCGTCCCGCGTGCTCGCGGAGACGGCCCCGGAGGCCGTGGCGACACGAACGGACACGGTGCTGGCATGCGCCTCCCACCCGGAGACCGCCGAGGGTCTCGGGGTGCTGCTCGGTGCGCTGGCACGCGGCACGCGCGTCCGCCCCGCCGTCCTGGAGCTGGACGCGTTGGGCGCGCGGGCAAGCCTGTTTCCCGAAGGCGAACGATTCGTGACAGGCCACGGAGGCCACGGTGCCGCCGCACGCGCGGTGGCCGAGGCCACGGGGATCCACGACCGTGTCGACGTGCATGCGTTCCCGTCGGGAGACCCGGGCCGGGACATCGTCGCGTTCGCGGAGCGCATCGATGCCGGATGCGTGCTGCTCGGCCTGCACCGCCCGCTCGTGGGCACGGCGCGCCTGGGCGGCACCACCCGCGCCGTGCTCGCCGGACTGCGCTGCGACGCCGGCGTGCTGCACGCGCCGACGGCCCCCACGCTGCGGACCGTGCTGGTGGTGCGGGGCGGCGAACACGACCCGGCGATCGCGCGGATGGCCGAACGGCTGCGCTCCTCGGGCATCGCCGTGAGCGAACACATCCCCACCCTTGAAGGGGATGACGTGTCACGACTTGTCGGGCTCTCGGAGGGACACGATCTCGTGGTGGTCGGCGCGGGAAGGCTCTACGGCCTGGAGGCCAGCGCATTCGACCTCCGCGAACACCCCATTCTGGACAGCATCCCATGCGCGCTTTTGATCATGCACAGTCCGCCTCATTCGTGATACAGGGTCCGTGGAGGTTGGGATGCCACGAAAGCGCACCGTCGATGTCACACTTGCACCGTATGAGAATCAGCTCGGGAAGGTGCCGGATCACCAGATCGCGGCCCAGGCGGGCGTGTCACGCGCCGCGGTCGTGAACCATCGCAAGCGCCTGGGTATCCCCGCGTACGAGGGGTACAAGTTCACGCCCCAGGGCGAAGGCGCCGCGCCGCGTCGCGCCCCGGCCAAAGCCAAGGCCAAGCCAAAGGCTCCGGATGCGCCGCGCCGCAAGCCGGGCCGTCCGCCCAAGGTGAAGCCCGTGGCGTCCACGGACGGCGCGCCGGCCGCACCCGCGATCGGCGCACCCGCGAAGGAGAAGGCCACCGGCCGCGTCCGGGCGTTCCGCGGGCGGCGTTCGGCGCTCGATCCCTACGCCCACCTGCTTGGCACGCTCCCCGATCGCGAGATCGCGGAGATGGCCGGCGTGTCCGCGGAGAACGTGCGCGCCTACCGGGTCCGTCGTGGGATCCGGGGAGCGGGAGCGGCCGCCGCGACCGCCGACGCGCCCACGCCGGACCCGGTGCCGACCGCACCCGCAGGCCGGCCGGCCAAGGGGGTGCGGACGCAGCCCCCCACCGCCGCCGAGGCGCGCAGCCCCGCACCGGACCGCGCGGGCGAACGAACCGCCTACAGCATCGGATGGGCCAAGGACGGACGCAGCGGCGCGTACGTGGTGGTCGCGTCGGACATGCGCGGCGCGGCCGAAGGCGCCGAGCGCGCACTCGCGGCACGGCATCCCGGCGCGATGCTGGTGTCCATCCAGCGCGTGGCCGAGATCCTGGCGTAGCCGATGCCAGCGCCCGAGGCCCATTTCGAGCTGGAGCCGCGCGCAGCCGACCTGCTGGAGCTGTTGCGCGACCTCGGCCATCTCGATGACGCCGCCGTGGACGCGGTCACGAGCGGCCTCGTGGAGGCGGCGCGGCCCGGCCGGGTCGTGTCGTTCGACGAGGTGCGGCGCGCGGCGGCGGAGCACCTCTTCGCGCACGAGGAGAGCCTGCGCCCCGAGGCGAAGGAACTCCTCGGCCAGGAGTGGGCCCGCCTCTTCTCGTAGCGAACGAGGCTACGACGCGACGAACACCCGGTTCCGCCCTGCTCCCTTCGCGGCGTACAGGGCGGCGTCGGCGCGCTCGAGCAATCGCTCGGGCGCCACGTCGGCGGCGGGGCCGCACCCTGCGACGCCGATGCTCACGGTGATGGGGCGATCGATCCCGAAATCCGTACGCGCGACCGCCGCGCGGATGCGCTCCGCCACGCCGGCGGCGGCCTCCGCGGCCGTCTCGACGAGGATGACCATGCACTCCTCACCCCCGTACCGGCCGGCGTGGTCGCAGGTCCGCACGTTCGTGCGCAGCACGCGGCCCACCAGCGCGAGCACCCGGTCCCCCGCCGGGTGACCCCAGGTGTCGTTGATCTCCTTGAAGTAGTCGAGGTCGATCATGAGCACGGTGAAGTCACGCCCGTAACGCCGCGCCCGCTCGTACTCCCGCGCCAGCTCGCGCAGCACCGCGTTGCGGTTGAGCAGCCCCGTGAGCGCGTCGTACGTCGCCATGTGGAGGAGGCGGCGATCGGCCTCGAGCTCGAGCTCGTCGCGCAGGAGGTAGGCGAAGAGGGTGGCGCCCACCCGCAGCTTGTCGTGCTCGTGCAGCACCACCGTGCCGGCGATGCGCTCCCCGTTGACGAACGTGCCGTTCATGCTTCCCATGTCCTCGACGGACACGACCATGGCATCCCGGGTGTAGTCCACGCGCACGACGGAGTGACGCCGCGACGCGGTCGCGTCCGGGACGGCCAGCTCGCATGCGAGATCGCGGCCGATCACCGTGGCCCCGTCGGCGAGCTCGTGGAACCGTCGGGTGTCGTCGCCCTGCAGCACCGCCAGCACCGGACGACGCGTCGAGTGGGCACGGGGCGCCGGGATCGACCCCACGGTCGTCTCGTCCTGGCTTCCGTCCACCCTGTCGTCCAGCGCGCCCATCGCCGAGAGTGTAACAGGTGGAACCGGCCGCGCGCGCCGGTTACCGCGAGGCCTCTCGGAAGGGCACCGTGCGACCTCTCTACGACAGCATCCTCGATTGCATCGGCGACACTCCCTGCGTGCGGCTCCGCCGCGTGACCGAGGGCCTGCAAGGGAGCCTCTACGCCAAGGTCGAGTACATGAACCCGGCCAGCTCGGTGAAGGACCGCATCGCGGTCAGCATCATCGACGACCTGGAGCGCTCCGGGAAGCTCAAGCCGGGCGGCACCATCATCGAGGCGACGTCGGGCAACACCGGCGCGGGTCTGGCGATGGTCGCGTCGGTGCGCGGCTACAAGACCATCTTCGTCATGGCCGACAAACAGTCGGAGGAGAAGCGCGCGGCCCTTCGCGCCTACGGGGCGCGCGTGGTGGTCTGCCCGACGGACGTCGACGCCGACGATCCCCGCTCCTACTACAAGGTCGCCGCCAAGCTGGTCGAGGAGACCCCGAACTCGGCCTACGCCAACCAGTACCACAACCCCGCGAACCCGCAGGCGCACTACGTCTCCACGGGCCCCGAGATCTGGGAGCAGTTCGAGGGCAGGATCGACGTCTTCATCGCAGGCCTGGGCACCGGCGGAACCATCTCCGGGATCGGCCGCTACCTGAAGGAGAAGAACCCGGCCGTGAAGATCGTCGGCGTGGACCCGGTGGGCTCGCTCTACTTCGACTACTTCCACACCGG
>JBDLRI010000029.1:0-47350 GCA_039800105.1 Pseudomonadota bacterium | reverse complement strand
AGGAGGGGGAGGGAGGCGAAGGTTCCGGTGAGTCCAGCGTCGCGTCCCTGCATGCGCCCTCCCTAGCTTCGGGCGCTGTCGCCCTCGCTCTCGTAGACCAGGATGGGGTCCTTCTTCCGTTGGACCACCTCGTCGGTCACGACACATTCGCGCACGTTGTTCTTCCCCGGCAGCTCGTACATCGCGTCGAACATGATCTCTTCGAGGATCGCGCGCAGTCCGCGGGCGCCGGTCTTGCGCGTGAGCGCCTCCTTCGCGATGCCGTGCAGCGCCGGGTCGGTGAACGACAGGTCGACGCCCTCCATCGAGAAGAGCTCCTGATACTGGCGCACGAGCGCGTTCTTCGGCCGCGTGAGGATGTCGATGAGCGCGGCCTCGTCCAGCTCGTCGAGCGTCGCCACGACGGGAAGGCGCCCCACGAACTCGGGGATGAGGCCGAACTTGAACAGGTCCTCGGCCTCGAGCATGCGCAGGAGCTGACCGCGGTCGAGGTTGTGCTGCGACTTGACGCTCGCGCCGAAGCCGACGCCGCCGCGGTTGATCCGCTGCTCCACGATCTTGTCCAACCCGACGAAGGCGCCGCCGCAGATGAACAGGATGTTGCTGGTGTCGATCGGCAGGAAGTCCTGCTGGGGGTGCTTGCGGCCGCCCTTCGGCGGCACGTTCGCGACCGTGCCCTCGATGATCTTGAGCAGCGCCTGCTGCACGCCCTCGCCGGAGACGTCGCGCGTGATGCTCGGGTTGTCGCCGCGGCGCGCGATCTTGTCGATCTCGTCGATGTAGATGATGCCCTTGATCGTGCGTTCGACGTTGTACTCGGCCGCGTGGTACAGCGAGAGGATGACGTTCTCCACGTCCTCGCCGACGTAGCCGGCCTCCGTGAGGCTGGTCGCGTCGCAGATGGTGAACGGCACGTTCAGGAACCGCGCGAGCGTCTGCGCGAGCAGCGTCTTCCCCGTGCCGGTCGGACCGATGAGCAGGATGTTGCTCTTCTGCAGCTCGACCTCGTCGCGGCTCGAGCGGCTGTCGATGCGCTTGTAGTGGTTGTGCACCGCCACGCTGAGGATCTTCTTCGCGCGCTCCTGCCCGACCACGTAGTCATCGAGGTGCCGGCGGATCTCCACGGGCTTCGGCACGAGGGCGCGGGCCGCATAGTAGTCCTCGCGCTCGTACTCCTCGGTGATGATGTCGTTGCAGAGTTCGACGCACTCGTCGCAGACGTAGACGCTCGGTCCGGCGATGAGCTTGCGCACCTCCTTCTGCGACTTGCTGCAGAAGGAGCAGGTGAGGTCCTTGTCGCGGCTCTTGCGCGTCGTCGTCACGATGGCTCCGCTCAGGTCGTCGGGCTGCCGCCCTTGGGCTGGATGATCTCGTCGACGATGCCGTACTTCACGGCCTCCTCGGCGGTCATGATGTAGTCACGCTCGACGTCCTTGGCGATGTTCTCCAGCGGCTGGCCCGTGTGGTAGGCGAGGATGTTGTTCAGCTCCCGCTTCACGCGGCCGATCTCGCGCGCCTGGATCTCGATGTCGGTCGCCTGGCCCTGCGCCCCGCCGAGCGGCTGGTGGATGAGGACGCGCCCGTGCGGCAGGATGCGCCGCTTGCCCTTCGCGCCCGCCGCGAGCAGCACGGCGCCCATGGACGCCGCCTGGCCCATGCAGATGGTCTGCACGTCGGGCCGGATGTAGTTCATGGTGTCGTAGATGGCCATGCCCGCGGTGATGACGCCGCCGGGGCTGTTGATGTAGAGGAACACGTCCCGCTCGGGGTCCTGGCTCTCCAGGTAGAGCAGCTGCGCGACGATGACGTTCGCGACCTGGTCGTTCACCTGGCTGCCGAGGAAGATGATGCGATCCTTGAGCAGCATCGAGTAGATGTCCCAGGCGCGCTCGCCGCGGTGGGACTGCTCGATGACGGTCGGGATGATGTAGCTGGCGACGGGATCGATGGACATGGGGCCCCGGGGGAAGGTCTCGACCATGTAACGTCGCGCCCCCCGGCCGGCGGACACGGCGCCGCCAAAAAGACGACGCGGCACGGTCGCCCGTGCCGCGTCCTCCGTCGACGCGCGACTACTCGGCGTCGGTCTTCTTCTTGGCGCGGGGCTTCTTGGCCGGGGCGGCCTCCTCGGCGGCGGGCGCCTCGGGCGCGGCCTCGACAGCCTCGTCCTTCTTGGCCTTGGCCTTCGCCTTCGCCTTGGGCTTCTCGTCGGCCGCGGGCGCGGACTCGGACGCCGGGGCATCCCCCGACACGGTCACGAGCTCGGACGCCTCGAGCAGCCACTCGAGCGTGCGCTCCTCGAGAAGGCGCTTGCGAAGCTCCTCGACCGCGTTGTCCTTCTGGAAGTAGCCCCGGATGGCCTCGACGCGCTGGCCGCGCTGGTCGGCGATCTCCTGGTACTTGGCGTCGAGGTCGGCGTTGGTGACCTTGATGCCCTCGGCCTTCGCGACCGCGTCGAGCAGCAGGCTCGCGCGGGCCGCGAACTCGGCGCGCTGGCGGAGGTCCGCCATCTGGGCGTCGGAGTACCGGAGGCCCCGCGGATCACGGCCGCGGTACGCCGCCTGGATGCGGAGCTCCTCGAGCAGCAGCTGGAGGTGCCCGTCGATCATGGCGGGCGGCACGGGCACGGGGTTGGCGTTCGTGAGCGTCTGCAGCAGGTTCACGCGGGCGAGGTTGCGGGCACCCTCGTTCGCGCGGCCCTCCTCCTCCATGCGGAGCGCGGCGCGCATGGCGGCCACGCCCCCCTCGAAGCCGAGCTCGGCCGCCACCGTGTCGGTGAGCTCCGGCGTCTGCGACACCTGGATGCCGAGCACCTTCACGCGCGCCTCGACGGTCTTGCCGCGCACGCCGGGGAGCAGGACGTCCTCGCCGAAGGTCACGGTGCCCTGCTTCGTGGCGCCCTTCTTGGTGCCGATGAGCAGCGCCTCGAGACCGCCGTAGTAGCGGTCGCCGGCGGTGTTGATCATCGTTCCGCTCTCGATCACCTTCTCGGCGCCGTCCTCCAGGAGCGTGACCTCGGTGAGGACGAGATCGCCGGCCTTCACCGCGCGCTTCTCCTCGACCTCCACGAGCTTGGTCTGCTGCGCGAGGCGCGCCTGGACGAGCGCGTCGACCTGGGACTCGGCGACGGTGACGGCCGGGTAGTCGACCTTGAGGCCCTTGTAGCCGGAGATCTGCACCTCGGGGCGCACCTGGACGAGCACCGCGAAGTCGAACGGGGCGCCCGGGCGCAGCTCGCCGCGCTCCAGCTCCGGCTGGCCGATGATCTCCAGGTCCACGGCCGCCTCGCGGAAGCGACGGTTGACGAGATCGGACGCCACGTCCCCGTGGATGTTCTTGGCGAAGCGCTGCTCCAGCACCTTGCGGGGCACGTGGCCGCGGCGGAAGCCGGGGATGTTCACGCGGCGCCCGAGCTCACGGTAGGCCTCGTCGAGGCGGCGGGCGACTTCCTCGCCCTCCACATGGAAGGAGAGGCGCTTCTGATACGGGGAGATCTGTTCCACCTGGACGGACATCGTCGGTCACTCACGCATGGGGGTTGAGGGGCGCACGGCGCCCCGTGCCGCCGCCGGGTATCGTCGTCTGCCGCGTGCGGCCACCGTGGGTGCGAGAAGGGGGAGTCGAACCCCCACGCCGCAAGGCGCCAGATCCTAAGTCTGGTGCGTCTGCCAGTTCCGCCATTCTCGCGAGGGCCCCCGTGTAGCGTGCCGCGGCGCGGGGTGTCCAGCCGGCGTCCGGTGCGCTAGGAACCGCGCATGCTCTTCGCCGTCCACGCCCTGCTCGCCACCCTGTGGGGGCCCGCGCACGCCGCCGAGCCCACGCCCCGTGTCTCGGAGGCCACCCGCGGCGCGGATCCCGCGCGCGGGGAGCAGCTCTACGCCGCGAACTGCACCGCGTGCCACGGGGCGCAGGCCGATGGACGCGGACCCGCCGCCGTCGCACTCACGCCGCGTCCGACCGACTTCACGCGCGCGGCGAGCTGGAAGGGGCGCAGCGACACGGAGATGGCGAGCCTCGTGCGCGCGGGCCGGCCGGGGACCTCCATGACGGCGTTCCCGCACCTCAGCGAGGCGGAGGCGGCCGACATCGTGGCGTGGCTGCGCACGAGGGTCGCGGCCCCGTCGGCGGGCGAGAAGTGAATCCGGTCCTCGCGGCGGCGATCCTCGGCGCCGTCCAGGGACTCACCGAGTTCCTGCCGATCTCCTCGAGCGGGCACCTGAAGCTCCTGGAGGGCTTCCTGCCGCCCGCCGGCGACGCGACGGCCTTCGACCTCGCGCTTCACCTCGGGACGCTCGTCCCCGTGCTCGTCACGTTCCGCGAGGACCTGACGCGCATGGTGACCGACCCGTGGCGCGCCGCGACGGAGGACACCGCGGGGGGCGTTGCGGGGGATCCCCCCCGCCCCAGGGAATGGACGAAGGTCTGGAGGCGCCCGGGCGTGCGCTGGTTGGCGTGGGTCGTGCTCGCGTCCGTGCCGACGGCGATGCTCGGCCTCGCGCTGGAGGACGTCTTCGAGACCCACCTGTCGGGCTTCGGCGCGCTTTCGTGGCAGTTCGCGGTGACCGCGCTCGCGCTCCACCATTCCGGACGCATCGCTCCCGGCACGCGGGACGTGACCGACATGACGTGGAAGGACGCGCTCGCCATCGGCACGGCCCAGGGCATCGCGGTCCTGCCGGCGATCTCGCGGTCCGGGTCCACCATCGTGTGCGCCCTCATGCTCGGCCTGCGTCGCGACGTCGCGGGGAGCTTCTCCTTCGTGCTCTCGGTGCCCGCGATCCTCGGCGCGTGCCTCCTCAAGGCGCGGAAGCTCGACCTCTCCACCGTGGACCCGGCGGCGTGGGGCACCGGCGCCGCGGTGGCGCTCGTCGTGGGGTGGGTGGCGCTGCGGTTCCTGCTGCGCGTGGTGCGCGGAGGCCGGTTCCAGGCCTTCGCGTGGTACTGCTGGGGCATGGCCGCCCTGTGCGGGGCACTCGCGCTGCGCTGACGCCCCCGCCTCACAGCGCGAACGGCCACGTCTCCGGCAGGTCCTCCGTGGCGACGGCGCCCCACGGGTCGAGCGGCGCCAGCGCGCGCGTCACGTCGTAGTACAGGACGTGGTCGTAGCGCAGCGGGGCGTGCGACGCGAAGAGGTGGGAGGCGCGCTCCCGCGCCGGCGCGTACACCACGCCGACCGCGCGCTCGGGGCGCTCGGACAGCCCCGTCAGGTCCCGGGAGTCGAGGCGGAAGCACGGCGTCCCCATGCGGTGGCAGAGCGCCTCCCAGGTATCGGGCGCGGCGGGCCGGAGGTGCATGCGCTGGGGATCCTCCCCCCAGGCGCGCGCGGCGGTCACCGAGCCGCTCCAGGTCCAGAACCCGACGAGTCGCACGGCATCCTCGCCGTGACGACTGCGGACCAGCTCTCCCAGGCTGCATTCGCCCGCGCGCCCGAGCTCGGACGGCCGCGCGTCGCCGACGTGGCTGTTGTGTGCCCACACCACCCAGCGGGACAGCCGGCCATGCGGACGCGGGCGGGCCGCCACCCGGTCCAGCACGTCCGCCATGTGTCCGTCGCGCACGTTCCAAGCGGAGGCGCGCGGGTCCGAGAGCGCGCGGCCCCAGCGCACCGCGCCGACCACGCCGCGCGCCGCCAGTTCGGCCGCGAAGGCCTCCCCCGGCTCCCCGGCCCGGCCCGGATGCGTCACGAGCGACCGCAGCGCCTCCTCCGCCGCACGCGCGGCATGCACGCTTCGGGGCGCCAGCTCCGAGGCGGGACCCAGGCCCGCGTAGAGCGCCCGCAGGCGGTGTCCGAGCGACGGGTCGCGTCGCGACGCGAGCAGCGCGGCCATCTCGGCCGTGCGGTGCACGCCGTACACGTCGAGGCCCCACACCTCGGGCGCCGACCCCGAGGCGCGCGCGTGCCGGGCCATCCAGCGCACGAAGGGCCGCCATGCCTCGTTGCGCCACATCCAGCGGGGGAAACGCTGGTAGTCGCCGAGCGCCGCGAGCTCCTCGGCGTCCTCGCCGGTGCCCGCCACGAAGCGGTGCACGCGCCAGGTGTCGGAGAGGTCCGCTTCCAGCACCACGCCGTCGAATCCGTGCTCCACGATCAGCCGCCGCGTGAGCCGGGCGCGCTCCGTGTAGAACTCCCGCGTGCCGTGGGTGCCTTCCCCGAGGAGCACGAACCGCGCGCGCGCCAGGTCCTCCACGAGGGCGTCCTCCTCGTCGGCGTGCTGCATCTCCACGAGTGCGCGCGCAACCCGCGTGGCGTCGTCGTCCATGCCGCTCCCCCGTCGCCCCCGACGTGCGCACGCGACGCGACCCCGGCCACGGCGCCCGGCTACGGGCCCGATGGCGTCGGGGCGAGGTCCCAGCGGGCCACCGCACCGTCATCGACGGTGGGCGGGCCCAGGCACGCGACGAGGGGTCCGACGTCGGGCAGCTCCCCCTCGCGCCGCGCCAGCACGGAGGCGAACCCGAGGTCCGCGGGCGACCGGCACCCCATCCCGCGCGGGTCCATCAACGCCCGCGCACGTCCCTCGACCGGCACCGCGACCGTGCCGTCCGGCTCCACGGCGCCGGGGCGTCCGTGATGCACGCGCCACCACGCGGCCCGACCGGGCGCTCCGGTGCGCAGCGGCAGGTCGAGCACGCGCCCGACCGGAAGGTCCCGGGCCGCGGCCGGCACCGCGAGCGGCGCGGTCGGGATCGGGAGCGGACCGCCGGCGCCCTTCCATCCCTCGGCCAGCAGGAGCGTGCCGAGCAGCACCATCGCACTCCCGGCTCCGGCAGGCCACACGCGCCGCAGCGCGCACGACGCGCCGAGCACGGCCAGGAGCGGGATGGCATGCAGCACGGAGGGCCCCACGAGCCGTGCGCCGGGCAACAGCAGTCCCAGCGCGGCCGCGCCGGCCCACGGGCGACCGTCACGGTGCAGCAGCGCGAGGACGAGCAGCGCCCCTGCGACGACCCCCACGAATCCCGGTGCGGCGAACTCCGGGTCCGGACCACGCGAAGGGACCGCCAGCGCGCGTGCGAGATCCCAGGCGGGCTCGCGCGGGTGCCAACCGACGACATGCGCGACGACGACGGCGCTTGCGAGGCACGACGCGGCCCGTACGACGGCTCCTGGGGCGGAGGGGGGTCCACCCCCCTCCGCAACGCCTCCCCCGGATGCCACGGCGAGCCCCGACGCGAGCAGCACCAGCGCCGCACCCGGGATCATCCCGCAGCCGAGCGCGCCCACCAGCGCACCGGCGAGCACCGACACCGCCACGCCTCCCGCGCCCCCGCGCGCGACCACGACCAGCGCGGGCAGGACGAGCGCCCAGGGCTGGGCCCCCGAAGGCCGCCCCTCCCCCCACGCCAGTACGGTGGCGGGACCCGCGAGTCCCGCCGCGACCGAGAGGATCCGCGCCCAGGCGTCTTCGGGCGCCGGAAGCACCCGCCGCACGAATCCGTGGAGCACGGCCGCACCCGCGACGACTCCCAGCACGAGCAGGCACTCGAGCACCCACGGCGCGCCGGCTGCCCGCACGAGCGGCGCGAGGAACGTCAGGGTGGGATCCGCGCGCATCGAAAGCCCGGGGTCGACACCCCGCGCGGCGCCCTCCGCGACGGCCAGGGTCCCGTAGACATCTCCGCGGGGGTGCCCGGACACCGCCCCCGCGTCGAGGGTTCCCGGCGCGAGAAGCCAGAGCGCGGGCAGGCCGGCCACGCAGGTCTCCACGCGCGGACCCCAGCCCCGCGGGGCCGGGGGGGCTGTTCCGGGATCGTCCGTCACGGCGAGGGAGGTGCCGTCTTCGGGATGCCCTGCGGCGGCCGGAGCAGGGATTCGACGTCGAGGGCGAGGTCCGTGACGTCCACCCCCTTCGTGGACAGCCGATCGAGCAGCAGCTTGCTGTTCGCCAGGTAGGCACCGACCTCCGAAACGGGCGGCATGCGCGCGCCCTCCGCGGGAATGGTGGCGATGTGGGCTTCCACCTCGCCCACCATGGACGACGCCGCGCGGCTGCGACGCGCAGCGTCCAGCACCTGTCGCCAGGCCACGGGTGCCGCGCGCACGTGCGCCTCCAGGCGGCTTCCGCCCGGAGGCGGCCGCTGACCCGGCTCCACCGCCTCCCCCGTGGGAAGCGGCGGACCCTCGGGCGTTCCCCGTCCACCCGGCACATCGGCCGCCGGATCGGGCACGAACGCCGGCGCCGCCCCCGGGGGGGGGCCGCCGGGCTGCCCGATGGTGCCGGGATCCGCGGTGGGACCGGGCGGCGCGCTCCCCGGCCCGGCCACCGGCGGCATCCCGAGATCGCCTCCGGGCATGCCGGGCACCGGACTCGGCATCCCCGGACCCACCTGCGGCTGCTGCATCGGCGACATGGACACGGCGCCAGCGCCGACGATGACCCCGGCGACGAAGGTGGCTACGGTGCGGAGGCGTTCCATGGCGTGCCCGTAACGCAGCCCCCGCCGGCCGGGCACGACCACGGTGCCGGTGGGGCGCGGTTCGGCCACGCCCAGGGCGGCCCGCACGGCGCCCCCGAATCCGTCCAGTAAAGCCGAGCCTCCGCCACGCTCGCGCCGGTTCCGCACACCTCGAGCGGCTCCCCCCGCGACCACGCGCCGTCAGTCCCGCGCCGGTGCAGGTACAGGGCGGTGCGGTCGACGAGCGGCCGCTGCACGACCATCCACGCGCCGTCGGGAGCGACCTCCGGCACCGTGGCGTTGGCGAGCACGGACGCCCGGCCCGACACGTCCAGCGCAAAGCGCAGGCCATCCGACGACGTGGCCCGCCGCACGCGGCGGCCGCCCTCCGTGAGCCACATCTCCCACGTACCGTCCGGACGGCGTGCGACGCTCGGGTCCAGGAGCCCCTCTCCCGCCAGCACCGTCTCCGCGCGTGGCGTGTAGACACGCAGGTCCGGCGTGTCCCACGCGCGCACCGTCGTGCGCCCGTGCGCCGGATCGCCGCCCCGTGCCGCCGGGACGACGGCGTACAGACGCCAGCCCGCCTCGAGGCGAACGAAGGCCGGATCCACCGCCTCGATGCCGAGCGGCTCCGGCGACCCCCACGACCATCCGTCCGCGCTGACGGCGCGCCACAGGGCCTGATCGCGGACGTACACCACCTCCCACCCGGTGGGGACGCGCAGCACGGTGGCGCTCGACGCCGGCGCGAGCACCTCCACCTCCCGATCCACCCGCCAGGTGCGCAGGGATTGACGGGACGGGTGATGGGCCGTGGCGTCCACGCGCGCCAACGCCGACTCGGGTGGAAGCGCGCGCGCCCACGCACGAAGCGTCCACCCCGGCGCCGCGCGGAGGATGGCGTCCGGCGGCGGCAGCAGCGCCCGCCATCCCGTCATCGGGGCGTCGTCCGGCCGCAGCTCGACCGTGTGGGTGGCGGCGCGGTCCCACGCGGGCACCCACGTGGCGCGGCCCAGGCGCCCGTCGAGCGCGCCCGCGGGAAGCTCCGGCGCGACGAGGGCCACGCCGGCCCGGACGTCGCCGAGCCAGCCGCGCAGCGGCGCCAGGTCCAGCGCGGGCGGACACGGCAGCGCGGCGGCCCGGGGCCATGGCGCGAACGCATCGGCGGGGGCTCCGCCGGCGCAGGCGACCGCGCGCGACGGGGGCGCACCCCGCACGGCACGCACCGTGGCGGCACCCTGGAGCAGCGCGGCGAGCGCGACGAGCGCCGAGACGAGCCCCGCGCCGGTGCCGCCCTCGCGGCGCCGGCGGGTCCAGCGCGGTTCGAGCACGGTGCCGCCCGAGGCGAGGGCCGACGCCGCGAGCAGGGGGGTGGCGGCCCACCCGCACAGGATCCACGCGGCGCCCACGCCGAGCGTACCCGCCAGTCCGCGCCGGGGTTCACGGAGCAGGAGCACGACGAGCACCCCGACGTGCGGCCACGGGAGGCCGGCGGCGGGCCCGGATTCCCGCAGCGCGGCGACCCCGACGCCCCGGAGCCCCGGCAGGTAGGCGGCGACGCCGAGCTCGCCCGCGTGTCCGAGCGCGAGCAGCCCTCCCGGCGGCGCGAGTCCGACCGCGCACGCCCCGAGACCGAGGGCCGCACCCCATCGCCGTGCCCCGCCCGCCACCGCGCACCCGACGAGCAGCACCGCCGCGAGCACCGTGGGGCCGACACCGCGCGCGTCGATCCACAGCGACGGCACCCCGAGGGCCGCCGACGCCCCGAGCAGCGCCGACAGCGCGACGCGCCCGGACTCCGAGGGGGGCGTTGCGGGGGATCCCCCCCGCCCCAACGGCCGAGCCTCCTGCACAGGGCCCGATCCCCACGCGGCGCAGACCGCGGCGAGGAGCGCGAAGAGCACGCCCTGAAGGGCATGTCCCCCGACGCCCAGCACCGCCGACGCCCCCTGCGCGATCGGACCGAGTTCGCCGGCCGCGGCAGCACGGGTCCAGGCCGCCTCCGCGGCGAGCGGCAGCGGCGTCGGTCCGAGGGCACGGTGCGCCGTCAGCACCCCCAGTGCCACGGCGATGACGAGCAGGCGCCGCATTCAGGCCAGGTCGGCGAAGGCGCGGCGGTTGTGCGCGAACACGCTCGCGCCCACCAGCAGCGACAGCAGCGCGAGCACGCACGCCCACAGCATCGAGTTCGGGTGCGGCAGGTGCTGGTTGAGCACGAGCCCCTGGTGGATTCCGACGAGCTGCGCCATCGGGTTGGGGTACAGCAACAGCCGGAACGCCCGCGGATACTCGCTCGCCGGGTAGAACACGGGGGTCACGAACACCCCGAGCATGAGCGCCGCGTTGACCCAGTGCATCGTGTCCCGAAGATACACGGACACCGTCGAGAACAGAAGTCCGAGGCCCAGGGTGAGCGCCGCCTGCACGACCACGAAGAACGGCACCAGAAGGAGCCACGGGCTCCATCCCGGGCCGAACACCAGCACCGCCAGGAGCAGCACGACCAGCCGGATGCACTGGTTCACGACGGCGGAGGCGACGTGGTGCGCCGGGAGCACGATGGTCGGGAAGTTGAGCTTCCGTACGAGATGCGCGTGGGTGCGGATGGAGGTGGTGGCCTGCACGAGACCGTCGGCGAAGGCGTGCCAGCACACGATCGCGCAGAACAGGAACAGCACGTAGTGGCCCGCGCCGCCGGTGGGGTGGTAGCGGACGCCGATGAGCACGTGGAACACGAAGGTGTAGACCACCAGCTCCAGGACGGGGACCAGCACCGTCCACAGGAAGCCCACCGCGCTGCCGGTGTAGCGCGCGCGCAGGTCGTTCCAGGTGAGCGCCCACAGGAGGGCGCGGGAATCCCACAGGGCGCGCAGCTCCCCGCGCGCGGAGGGCGCTGCGGGCTCAGCGGGCGCCGTCGCGTCCACCGGCAGTCCACGTGAGACCGAGGCCCACGAAGGTGTTGCGCGACGCGAACGTGCCGTTGCCGACGACCTTGCCGTCCGTGACCCCGCCGGCGTCGGGGTTGGTGGGGTCGACGACGAGCGCCAGCTGCGTGAGCTCGCTGTCGGAGATCGTCCGGGTCGGCAGCCAGGTGCGGGACACCGCCAGATCGAGGTCCACGCCCTTTCCGACCTTCAGGCTGGCGCCGGCGCCGACGCCCCACTTGTCGCCGTCCACCACGTTTACGCCCTGCGTCGCGGACGGGACCGCGCTCGTCTCCCAATGCGCCCCCACGGACGCCCGCGCCCACGGCGCCAGCCGGACGTCCCCGCCGAGCCGCGCCGACCAGGAGTCCTGGTAGCCGGTGGGCAGCGTCACGTCGTCGTCCACCACGAGGGAATCTCCCAGCGTCGCGCGGAGGGCCTCGCTCGTCGGGATCGCGACGGACAGGTCGGAGATCACGAGGTCCGACAGCGCGCTCCACTGGGTCCAGGTGCCCGCGAGCTCCGCGCGCACGGCCGACGTGGGCGCCCACTCGACGCCGGCGCGGACGGTCTGCGGCAGCGCGGCGGTGAGCACGATCGCGTCGTCGCCCACCTGATCGGCATCGATGAACGAACCCAGCGCGAAGTCCTCGGGGAAGGTGGCGGTCAGGCTGCCCGGCGCCTCGTAGCGGCTGCCGGGCTGCCAGCCCAGGCCGATGGACAGGCGTTCCGAGGGCGTGAGCAGCACGCCCACGTTGCCGCCCCAGGAGGCCCGATCCAGGGCTTCCACCTCCAGGGGCAGGTCCGTCGCGGGGTTGTCGTTGCCGCAGGCGAGCCCGGCCAGGCACACCTTCGCCGTGAGGCCCTCCTTCACGGAGAGGAAGCTCCACTGGAGCCCCGCGCCCACGTGCAGCCACGGGGTCACCGTCACCGCGAGGGTCGGACCCGCCCAGGCCTGGAGCACCTGCGCGCGGGTCAGGGTGTAGCGCTGCGCGCCGTCGTTCGGGTACTCCATCGACGGCCCGGTGGGCGGCGTGAGCGTCAGCGACAGCACGGCGCGCTCCAACGCGGGGTGCAGCGCGCCGAGACGCATCGCCACACCCCCCGAGGGGATGGCCATCGGCGCGGCCTCGTTGGTCGACTCTGCGAAGGTGCAGTCGGCGGGGTCCGGCGCGCCGCAGTCCGTCTCCGCGGCGCGGGTGAAGGACACCTGCTGGTCCACCAGCCAGCCCTCGAGGTGGACGGTGGTGCCATCGATGCGGACGAGGCCCGCAGGGTTGTAGTAGGGCGCCGAGAGATCGTCGACTCCGGCGACGAAGGCACCCCCGCGCGCGATCGCCCGGGTATTGGAGTCGAGGAAGTAGTAGCCGGAGGCGTGCGCGAGCGAGAGCAGCGGAAGCAGGAGCATGCGGCATGCTAGCACGCTCCCGGGGTATGCTGGACGCACATGAACTGGTCCATCCGCGTCGGCAGCGTGGTGTCCACCTTCGCCCCGTACGGGGCCGGACGTGCGCGCGCGATGCCTGCCACCCCGGAGGCCACCGCGCCCACGGACGCCGAGCGCGCCGCCGCCCGCCGCCTGCGCGCGGTGCTCGACGACCTGGTGACCGAGCTCCCGCGCACGATCCCCACGCGCGCCGCACAGGCCTACGTCGCCCCCACGCCCGGCTCGCCCGCCGTGCCCGAGGTTCCCGCCGTGCCCGCCACCGTGCAGTCGAGCCAGGACGTGATCCTCCTGGCCACACCGTCGGAGGCCCACTTCCACGCCACGGCCCAGGTCAACACGGCGAACACGTCCTACTCGACCAAGGGACCTGCGTGGTCCACCACCGCCGCGACGCCCGGCACGTCCGTGCCGACCATCGGGGGCGTCTACGCCGGCACCTACAGCGGGTCCCTGCGCTTCCAGGTCCGACAGAACGGCGTGGTCGGAGCCTCCCTGGTCAGCGTGCGGGTCTACGATTCCAACAACAACCAGGTCGACTCCTTCAACCTCACGCCCGGCCAGGCGCCCGGCACGCAGCGCACCCTGGCGAACGGCCTCCGGGTGAGCTTCAGCGCGGGCGACCTCCGCGCCAACTCCGAGTTCTCCATCAACGTGTCCTCCACGACCCCCACGTCCGTGGACGTCACCAAGCCGATGAACGGCACCCGCGCGGACAGCGCCTGGCTGGACGAGGGCGTGACCGTCACCAACGGGGCCTTCCGCGTCAACGGCGTGCTCATCAGCGTCGCGGCCTCCGACAGCATCCAGGACGTGCTGGACCGGATCACCGCCTCCGCCGCCGGCGTCACGGGCGTCTACGACCCCGCCACCGACCAGGTCTCCCTGCGCCAGAAGACCGAGGGCTCCGTGCCCACCATCACCCTCGGCACCGACACCTCGGGATTCCTCGCGGCCGTCAAGCTCACCGGCGGCACCCTCACCCCCGGTACGGACGGCGGCTCGTCGCCCGCCGCGGACATGCACCACTACGACGCCTTCGCCGGCGTGACCGCCGGCACGGTCCGCGTGAACGGCGTGTCCATCGCGGTGGACCCCGCCACGGAGTCGCTGCTGGACGTCCTCGACGCCATCCAGACCTCCGCCGCCGGCGTGGACGCGGCCTGGAACGACACCACCAAGCGCGTGGTCCTCACCTCGCGGGATGCCTCCGCGCCGCTCGAGGTCGACGACAACGGCACGGGGTTCTTCGACGCGGTGTTCGTGACCTCGGACACGTACACCGGGACGCCGGCCGTGCCGGAGCAGCCCGAGGTGCCGGCAGACCCGGGGCAGGCGGCGGTGCGCGGAGGACCGCGTTTCCGCGCGATCGGCGTCGGCGCCCGGCTCGAGGCGATCGTGGACGCCTTCAACGCCCTCGGGGAAGGCGCGCTGCGCACGGCGCTCGCCGAATCGCTCACGGCCGCGCTCGGCGACGAGCTGGACACCGGCTTCGGCTTGCGCTTCGACAACGCCGACGGCGAGCTCACCGCGCGGTTCGGGACCACGGGCCGCCGGGCGCTCGGTCGCGCGATGCGCACCCGCTACGCGGCGATGCGCGCCACCCTGGACGCCCCCCAGGCGACCCTGGACGGCCGCTCGCTGCTCGGCTCGCTGCGCGCCACCCTGCAGGCCTTCGAAGGCACCGGGCAGCCGTGAGTGCCGCCGGGGTGTGGGCACGCCTGCGGGCGTGGTCGCCGCCGGTGAGCCTGCCCCAGCGCGGCGCCACGCCGTGGGCCGTCGACGCCCGGGGACGGCCGTGGAGCCCCGCTGCCGCCGCACGGGTCGAGGCGCTCTCGCAGCGCCACGACCTCGGGCGCGTGCGCGCCCTGTGCGGACCGGTGGCCCGCGCCGAGAGCCTCTGGGCGCTCGACGTGCTCGACCGGTGGTTGCCCCCGTGGAGCCCGGCCGACGCCGCCCACCCGCGGGGGCTGGACGTCGGCGCCAAGAACGGCAGCTACCTGGCGGGCCTCGCCGCCGCGTGGCCCCACGGCTGGGACCTCGTGGAGCTCGACGCGCACCGGCGCTACCTCGACGGCACCACGCGACGCGCCCACGGCGAGGCCATGGCCGCCTCCCATCCGGGATGCCGGTACCTCGCGGGCGACGTGCGGGAGTCGCAGGCGCTGCACGCGCGCATCACCTGGTTCCTCCCGTTCCTCGCACCCGAGACCCATGGTGCCTGGGGCCTTCCGATCGGCGACTTCGCGCCGGAGGCGCTCCTTCGGCACGTCCTCGGACGGCTCGCACCCGGTGGCACGTTGCTCGTCGTCAACCAGGGGCCCGACGAGGCGGAGGCCCAGGGCGTGCTCCTCGAACGCGTGCTGGGGCGGAGGGGGGCAACCCCCTCGCGGCCGCCGCCGGGCGTGAGCGTGGAGCCGCTCGGCGTCCTGGAGAGCCCGCTGTCCCCGTACCGTCACGCGCGCATCGGCTGGCGCATCCGCCGGGAGGGCTGACGTCAGCGCTTCGCGGGGCGCGCGGAGGCACCCTGCGCGCGCGCGGATTCGGCGTCCTTCTCCGCCTCCGTGGGCGCGCCGTCCACCGGCTTGACCGCCGCCCCCGACTCCCAGGCCGGCCGCGCGGCCGGCACGATCACGGCCGCCGGTTCCGGTCCGGTCGGGACCGGGACGGCGCCGGGCACCTGCGAGGTCGGAAACGCCTTGGCGGCGCGACCCGCAAGCGTCCGCACCTCCTGTTCCAGGGGACCGATCCGGTCCACCGCCCGCTGCGTGCGGCGCGCAGACTTCGGATCGATGTCGGCCGCGAGCTGGCCGAAGGCATACTCCATCCGGGTCGCCGCCATCGGCCCGTCCATGGCCGCGAGCGCCGGCTCCAGCCGGGGCTCCCACCGCTGCGTGTAGACGCGCTCGGCCAGGATGCGCGCCTCGGCGATCTGTCCCTGCTTGATCAGGCGCTCCACCTGTTCGAGCCCATCCACGACGACGGTGCCTTCGGCCTCCCAGGCATGCGTGTCGGGAGGACGGACCGTCGGAGTCTCGCTCGCGCAGGCCAGCAACCACCACATGCGAACCATGTATCCCGACGCGTTTGCGTGCGACCCCTTCCCACCCCCGCCGGCGGTGCGTACGCTTTGCCATCGCCCCCGAGGCCGCCATGACGTTCGACCGTTTCACCGTGAAGGCGCGCGAGGTCATCTCCGACGCGCAACAGCTCGCCGGGAAGTTCGGAAACCCCGAGATCCGGCCCCACCACCTGCTCATGGTGCTGCTCACGCAGGAGAAGGGCGTCGCCTCCTCCCTGCTCGCGCAGGTCGGGGTCGACGTGCAGGGGCTGACCCGCGAGGCCGCCCGGATCGTGGACGAGCTGCCGAAGACCCACGGCGGCGGCCAGGCCCAGTTGAGCGCGCAGGTCCGCCAGGTGCTGGACGTCGCCGACAAGGAGGCCACGGCCCTCGGTGACACCCACGTCGCCACCGAGCTCCTGCTGCTCGGCGTGGCCACGGTGTCCGACAAGCCCCGCCAGCTGCTCGTCGACTACGGAGCCACCCGCGAGCGCATCCAGAACGCGCTCCAGGTCATGCGCGCCGGCCGCAACGTGCAGGGTGAGGAGGCGGAGAGCCAGTACGAGGCCCTGAAGAAGTACACGCGGGACCTCACGGCCATGGCGCGGGAGGGCCGCATCGACCCGGTGGTGGGCCGCGACGAGGAGATCCGCCGCACCCTCCAGGTGCTCTCGCGCCGGAGCAAGAACAACCCGGTGCTCATCGGCGATCCCGGCGTCGGCAAGACCGCCATCGTCGAGGGAATCGCCCAGCGCATCGCCGGCGGTGACGTGCCGGAGAGTCTCAAGGACAAGGTCGTCCTCTCGCTGGACATGGCGGCCCTCATCGCGGGCGCCAAGTACCGCGGCGAGTTCGAGGAGCGTCTCAAGTCCGTCCTGACCGAGATCGAGGCCAGCAAGGGCACGATCATCCTGTTCATCGACGAGCTGCACATGGTCGTCGGCGCCGGGAAGTCCGAGGGCAGCATGGACGCCGGCAACATGCTCAAGCCGGCCCTCGCGCGCGGGGAGCTGCGCTGCCTCGGCGCCACCACGCTCGACGAGTACCGCAAGCACATCGAGAAGGACAAGGCGCTGGAACGGCGCTTCCAGCCGGTGTTCGTGGACGAGCCGACCCTCGAGGACACCATCCGCATCCTGCGCGGCATCAAGGAGAAGTACGAGCAGCACCACGGCATCAAGATCCTCGATGACGCGATCCTCGCCGCCGCGCACCTCTCCGACCGCTACATCAACGACCGCCAGCTCCCCGACAAGGCCATCGACCTGGTCGACGAGGCCGCCAGCCGCCTGAAGATGGAGATCGAGAGCCTCCCGCAGCCCATCGACGTGCTCGAGCGCCAGGTGCGCGGCATGAAGGTGGAGCTGGCCGCGCTGATCCGCGAGACCGACAAGGCCACCGTGGAGCGCGCCAACAAGCTGCGCGACCTCATCGGAGAGAAGGAGGAGGAGGCCGGCAAGCTCCGCGCCCAGTGGGAGGCCGAGAAGGCGCAGCTCGAGCAGATCCGCGATGGCAGCGAGCGCATGGACCAGCTCAAGCACCAGCTCGAGCGCATGCAGCGCAGCGGGGATTTCGAGGGCGCCTCCCGCATCCAGTACGGGGACCTGCCGACGGCCCAGCGCGCCGTGGAGGCCGCGCGCGCGCGCCTCGCCGAGCTGCAGAAGGACGGCGGCGTCGTCCGCGAGGTCGTCACCGACGAGGACATCGCGCTCGTGGTGTCCAAGTGGACCGGCGTGCCGGTCACCAAGCTCAAGGAGTCCGAGCAGGCCAAGCTGCTCAAGATGGAGGAGAACCTCCACGCCCGCGTGATCGGCCAGCACCAGGCGATCGTCGCGGTGTCGGACGCCGTCCGGCGGGCACGCGCCGGTCTCCAGGACCCGAACCGCCCCATCGGCAGTTTCATCTTCCTCGGCCCCACGGGCGTCGGAAAGACCGAGCTGGCCAAGGCGCTCGCGGAGTTCCTCTTCGACGACGAGACGAACATCGTGCGCATCGACATGTCCGAGTACATGGAGAAGCACGCGGTCGCCCGTCTCATCGGCGCGCCCCCCGGGTACGTGGGCTACGACGAGGGCGGACAGCTGACCGAGGCCGTGCGGCGACGGCCGTACTCGGTCGTGCTCCTCGACGAGATCGAGAAGGCCCACCCCGACGTCTTCAACATCCTGCTCCAGGTGCTGGACGACGGGCGTCTCACCGACAGCAAGGGCCGCACCGTGGACTTCAAGAACACCGTGCTGATCCTCACCAGCAACGTCGGCAGCCACCTCATCATGCAGCACCAGGACGATCGCCGCACGATGGAGCGCGAGGTCACGGCGGAGCTGCGGCGCACCTTCAAGCCGGAGTTCCTCAACCGCATCGATGACATCATCCTCTTCGACGCGCTGCGGCGGGGTGACATGGACGCGATCCTCGGCGTGCAGCTCAAGCGCGTGGTGCGGCTGCTCGCCGATCGCCAGCTTCGGCTGGAGGTGACGCAGGCTGCACGCACCGCGCTGTGCGAGGCGGGGTTCGACCCCCTCTTCGGCGCGCGGCCACTCAAGCGCGCGATCCAGCAGCACCTGCTCAACCCGATGTCCAAGCACATCGTCAGCGGCGGGTTCGGCGCCGGGGACACCGTGCGTGTCGACCTCGTGGACGACCAGATCTCCTTCGAGCGCATCCCTGCGCCGCCGGAGGGCATCCCCACGGCTGCGGGCGCGATCGTGGCGGAGGCCTGAGGACCCCATCGCACCGCGTGAAGGCGGGATAGCCGCCCGCATGCGTCTCATCGACCACCTCAAGGCGACGGGCCTCGGAAACCGCGAGGCCCGCGCCGCGCTCGAGACCGGAAAGGTCTGGCTGGACGGCGCGCCGGTGGCCGACCCCGGCCGCACGGTCGACCCCAGCAGGGTGCGCCTGCGTCCGGACGCCCCGCGCCTGGTCCCCGGGCGCGACCCGGTCGTGCTGCACCACGACCGTGATCTGCTCGTCGTGATCAAGCCGTCCGGCATGCTCTCGGTGCCGGCGCCCGGCCGCGACGAGGATCCCAATCTCCTCGGGGTGCTCGGCAGGCGGTTCGGCCGCGTGCTCGCGGTGCACCGCCTCGACGAGGAGACGAGCGGCCTCGTCGTGCTCGCCCTGCGGCCGGACACGCAGGAAGCGCTCAAGGCCCAGTTCGAGGACCACGCCGTGGACCGGCGCTACCTCGCCCTGGTGCGCGGCGACTTCCGGCGCGAGGGGACCGTCACGAGCGCGATGATCCGGGACCGCGGCGACGGGCTGCGCGGCTCCGTGTCCGGCTCACGCCGCTGGACGGACGCCGCCGAACCGGTCGTTCCGCGCGGCGCGCCCCCCCATGGAAGCCGCTGGGCGGTGACCTGGCTGGCGGGACGGGAGACGCGGGCGGGCCTCACCCTCGTCGAGGCGCGCCTCGCGACCGGGCGCACCCACCAGGTCCGCATCCACCTCGCGGAACTGGGGCACCCCGTGCTGGGCGACGGCCTCTACGGCCCGGAGCGCGCGCGACGCGACCGGCGCGGCGGACGGCTGGCCCTGCACGCCTGGCAGTTGCGCTTCGTCCACCCGCACACCCGCGCCCCGATGGCCTTCACGATTCCGCTCGCCGACGACCTCGCGCGACGCTGGGAGGGCGGAGCGGCCTGACCGCGGGCGTCCCGGTGCGCATGTCCGTCGCAGGGGGATTGCACATGGCACGGACACGCATCGCGATGATCCTGAGCGGCTGCGGCCAGCAGGACGGCACGGAGGTGACGGAGGCGGTGCTTTCGCACCTCGCCCTGGCCCGAGCGGGCTGCGAGGTGCTGTTCTTCGCCCCCTCCCGTCCGCAGGCGCGCGTGGTCGACCATACGACCGGGCATGCCGCGGCGGAGACCCGGGACGCGCTGGTGGAGGCCGCCCGCATCGCGCGGGGGCGGATTCGTCCGCTGTCGGAGCTCGACCCTTCCCACGTCGACGGCGCCTGGCTGCCGGGCGGCTCCGGCGCGCTGCAGACACTGGCGCCCACGCCGCCCCGGGGTGACCACCCCGTCGCTCTCCCCGAGCTCGCGCAGGTGCTGCGCGCCCTGCACGCCGCAGGCAAGCCCATCGGTGCCGTGTGCATCGCACCGCTCACGGTGCTGGCCGCCCTCGGCGCCGGGGAGGTCACCCTCGGTCCGGACGCCGCACAAGGGCCCCGGGCCGCGGCCCTCGGCGGGGTGGCCCATCCCACGCACGCCGATCAGCCCTGGATCGACACCGCCCGCCGCCTCGTGAGCGTGCCCGCGTTCATGGACCACGGCGCGAGCATCGAGAAGGTCGCGGCGGGCATCGACCGTGCGGCCGAGGCCTTCGTCGCGTGGGCCACCCACCGCGCGCGCGTCACCGCGTCCTGACGACCGCGGCCGCCAGCACCGCGGCCCCCACCCCCACCAGCGGCGCCAGCCGCGCCGTAGCCGGCCAGCGTCCGCACGGGCGCACGAACATGCGTCCGAGCGCCACGAACCCCAGCGCCTGTCCGATGATCCACGGCACGGCACCCCACGCGGGCGGCACCGCGAGCGCCGCCATGCCGACCGCATCCGTTCCCACGGCGAGCGCCCCGGACCCCGGCGGTCGGGCGGCCTCCCTCCACGGGTCCCCCGCGACGCTTCGAACCCACGCGAGGGCCCATGCCACGCCGGCGAGCCCAACCGCCCCCGGGAGCCCCGGCGCCCCCAGCGCCAGGGCGGCGGCGCCGCCCGCCGCGCCGACATGGCCGACCCCGCCGGTCATGCGCACGAGCGACGCCACCCCCATCCCGGCCAGCGACACCCCGAGCGCGCCGGCTGCGTCCACCATCGTCACGCCCCGCACGCCCGCGCGGACGGCCGCCCCCCAGGTGACCAGCGCCACCGCCCCGGCCACGACCGCGTCCGAACCACGCACCATCACGTCACGGCGCGCTGCGGTCCGCCGCCGGGAACCGGGCGGCGCAGCGCCCATGCCAGCGCGGGCGGAGTCACGAGCGTGGTGGCGATCACCATCACCACCACGGCCGAGAACGTCGCGCGATCGAACACGGGCCGGGTCCCGACGTGCAGCGCCAGGCCCATCTGGGCGAAGATCAACCCCACCTCGCCGCGCGGCACCATGCCGATCCCCACGGCGAGCCGACGCAGCCCCGGTCCCACCGCGAGCATGCACGCCTGCTTCCCCAGCACGGCCGCGAGCGTGAGTGCCCCGGCCAGCCCGAGCACCGCGGGATCCGCGAGCACCGCGAGCTCCACGTGGAAGCCCATCACCACGAAGAACACCGGCGCCAGCACCTGCCCGATGGGCCGCACCAGCTCCTCGAGCTCCTGCGGCTCCCCGCGGGCGGCGAACGGCTCGAACATGGCGCCCTCGAGCACCAGCCCGGCCGCGAAGGCGCCGACGATCGGGGCCAGTCCGGCCACCCCCGCCGCCCAGGCCATCCCGAAGGCGAACGCCACGCTCACCCCGAGCAGGATCCCGTCCCCGCGCAGCCGCGCGGCCAGCCGGTACACCCGCGGCATCACGCGGCTGCCGATCCAGAGCGCGCCGCCGAGGAACGCCACCGCCTTGAGGATGATGACGGCGATCGGACCGGCCTCCACGGCCACGCCGCGATCGGCGGCGGCCACGATCCCGCTCACCGCGGCCAGCACCACCAGGCCGAGCACGTCGTCGAGCACGGCGGCGCCGAGGATGATGCGCGCCTCGGGTGCCTGCCCCTCGCCGAGGTCCTTGAGCACGCGCGCCGTGATTCCCACGCTGGTCGCGCTCAGCGCGGCCCCGAGGAACAGGTGCGCCGGGAGGCCCGCCCCGGGAAGCAGCCACGCGCCCACGGCCCACCCGAGGGCCATCGGCACCACCACACCCACCACGGCGACCAGGGCGGCCACGCGCCCCACCTGGCGCATCTGCGCCACGGTGCTCTCCAGGCCGACCTCGAAGAGCAGCATCACGGCGCCGAGCTGCGCCAGCGTCTCCACCACCGGGTCCGCGCCGATGGCCGCCAGCGCGGGTACCCCCGCGTGTGCCACGTTCCCGAGCAGCACGCCCGCCACCAGCTCGCCGAGCACCACCGGCTGCCGCAGGCGCTGCGCCAGATCGCCCCCGAGCTTGCTGGCCACGAGGATGACCGAGAGGGCGAGGAGGGTCGAGAGTGCGCCGTGCATGCCCCACCCTACCGTGGGCACCGTCGACGCGCCGCCGGGATACGTCCCGCACGATGTCCGAGCCCGCGCCGGTCCCGTCGCCCGAGCCTTCCGTCGACCCCGGCGAGCTGCGCCGCCTCGCGCGGCTGGTGCGCGTGTCGCTCGTCGCCAACCTGCTGCTCGGGGTGCTCAACGCGGGCACCCTCTACGCGCTCGTCGTCCTGTTCGTCGACGAGCCCGCCGACGTCGACGGCCTCTCGCCGGAGGACGTGTCCATCGCCGAGACGAACGCCCGCGAGATGGACCCCCGCAAGGAGATGCGGGAGTTCTTCGAGCGCATGGCCGATCTGCTCGACCAGGCCGCGCGCCGCCACGGCACGAACCCCGCCGACGTCCTCCCCTCGCAGGCCGAGATCGACGCCGCCGTCGAGACGCGCACCATGCACAGCGAGACCTCGCAGGCGGTCATGGAGAAGTTCAAGCAGGGCTTCGACTTCTACGATCTGGAGTGGCCCTCGGTCATCCCCGAGCGCTGAGGGACCTTTCTCCTGGGGCGGGGGGACATCCCCCCGCAACGCCCCCCGACGCGCTCGCTTGCCCGCATTCCCGGCGTGCGCACCGACTCCGCGGGGGATGGGGACGTGCAGCACACTGGACCATGGACCGACCGGACACGACCGGCCGGCGCGGAGGCGCACGCGCCCGAGCCGCCGCACGCGGCACCCGCGCGCATCCTGCTCGTGGAGGACGACGCCGCGGAGGCCGGGCTGATCGACCGTCGGCTCCGTCGGGCGTGGCCCGACCTGGAGCTGCAGCGCGTCGACACGCCCGAGGAACTGGAGGCGGCGCTGGCGGGCCCCCCGTGGGACGCGGTGCTGTGCGACCACGTGCTGCCCCGGATGACCTCCCGCGAGGTCCTCGCCACGCTGCGACGCCACGACCCGGACGTCGCGTGCATCCTGGTGAGCGGCCGCATCGGCGAGGAGGCGGCCGTGGCGGCGCTCCACGCGGGTGCCGACGACTACGTCGGCAAGGACCAGCTCGCGCGGCTGGAGGGCGCCCTCGTGCGCGCCCTCCGCGCCAGCGAGACCCGACGCGCGCGACGCCAGACGGAGGCCGCCCTGCGCGCCAGCGAAGAGCGCTACGCCGTCGCCGCCGCGGGAGCCAACGACGGGCTGTGGGACTGGCATGTGGGCCCCGACGACGTCTACCTGTCACCCCGATGGAGCAGCATGATGGGGCTGCCGGCGACCGCGGCCTGCATGCGCGGGCTGGAGCCGTGGTTCGCCCGGATCCACCCGGACGACCTGGGCCGCGTGCGGGACGTGCTCGCCCGCCACCTCGCCGACCCCGACGTGCCGCTCGAGGTCGAGTACCGGGGGCTGCACGAGGCGGACGGGTGGCGCTGGATGCTACTGCGGGGACTGGCCGTCCGTGACGCCAGCGGCGCACCCACGCGCGTCGCGGGATCCGTGACCGACATCATGCGCCGCAAGGAGATCGAGGCCCAGCTCGCCCACGGCGCGCTCCACGACCCGCTCACCGACCTTCCCAACCGCGCGCTCTTCCACGACCGCCTCGCGCACGCGCTGGACCGCGAGCGCCGCCGGCGCTCCCTCGCCGCCGTGCTGCTCATCGACCTCGACCGGTTCAAGATCATCAACGACAGCCTCGGCCACCCGGCGGGGGACCGCGTGATCGTCACCACCGCGCGCCGCCTGGAGGCGTGCCTGCGCCCGGGCGACACCGTCGCGCGCCTCGGCGGGGACGAGTTCGCCATGCTCGTGGAGGGCCTGCACGACCCGCGGGAGGCGGAGCACGTGGCGGACCGCCTGCAGGAGGCCCTTCGCGCGCCGATCGACGTGGGCGGCCGGGAGGTCTACACGAGCGCCAGCATCGGCATCGCCATGGCGCCCGGCGGAGGACGCCCCGAGGAGGTGCTCCGGGACGCGGACACCGCGATGTACCGTGCCAAGGCGCAGGGAAAGGCCCGCAGCGCCGTCTTCGACTCCGCCATGCACGCCCGGGCCATGGCGCTGCTGCAGCTCGAATCCGACCTGCGCCGGGCGGTGGAGCGAAACGAGCTGCGCGTGCACTACCAGCCCGTCGTGCGGCTCTGCGACGGCAGCCTCCGCGGGCTGGAGGCGCTGCTGCGCTGGCCCCATCCGCGCCACGGTGACGTGTCCCCCGCGCGTTTCGTGCCGCTCGCGGAGGAGACCGGTCTCATCGGACGGATCGGGGCCTGGGCGCTGACCACCGTCGCGGCGCAGGCGCGGCGCTGGGTCGAGGAGGGCCTGCTGCCGGAGGGCACGGACGTGGGGGTCAACGTCTCGGGGCGCGAGCTCGCCGACCCGGGCCTGCCCGCGCACATCGAGCGCGTGCTGGCCGACGCGGGGCTGTCCCCCGACCGCCTCGCCATCGAGATCACCGAGACCAGCCTGGTCGAGAACGGGGAGCTGGCGGCGGCCACGCTGGCCCGCCTGCGGGACCTGCGCGTCCGCGTGAGCCTCGACGACTTCGGGACCGGCTACTCCAGCCTCTCCTACCTGCAGCGGTTCCCGGTGGACTGCATCAAGATCGACCGCAGCTTCGTGCAGCGCATGGACGAATCGACCCGCTTCGTGGCAGGGCTCACGGCGCTCGCCGCCCACCTGGGCATGGACACCGTGGCCGAGGGCGTGGAGACCGCCCGGCAGGCATCGCAGCTCGCCGAGCTGCACTGCACCGCGGCGCAGGGCTGGCTCTACGGCGAGGCGCTTCCGCCGGAGCGCGCCACCGAGCGGATGCGACGCGGCTGGCGCGGCGACGGCGCACGCTGAGTCGACCCTGTCCCGGGGCGGAGGGGACATCCCCTCCGCAACGCCTCCCCGGACGGGCTAGAAATCACGCGTGTCGTGGGTTTCCGTCGCGCTTTCGCTCCTCCTCGCCGTACGGGCGGAGGATGCGCGCGGGGGCGTTGCGGGGGCGCGGCCCCCGCCCCAGGAGACAGCCCCGGAGACACCGCTCGGCCCCGAGGATCGCGTCCGGGTCGATGATCCCGACTGGCCGGGCGCGGTGGCGTCGAGTGCCACGGGTGCGGTGCTGGACGCCCCCCCGCCGCCGGGGGTGCGCTGGCGCGTCGAGCGGGCCCCCGAGGTGGACGCGCTGCCGGACGCTGCGTTGCCGTGGGCCGCGCAGGAGGCGCGCGCGGCCATGGCCACGGATCCGTGGTGGCCGGAGGGCGGGCGCGGCGTGCGTGTCGCGGTGTTCGACGTGCAGTGGTACGGCGCCGACCTTGCCGACGCGGCGCTCGGGGACGTCGTCACGCACGACTGCCAGGCCCACCGCAGCTGCGAGCCCCCCATCGACACGCTCCGGCCACGCTACGCCTGGGAAGGCGGCGGCCACGGGATCGCCTGCGCCGAGGTGATCCGCGCGCTCGCACCCGCGGCGGAGCTGCACCTCGTGCGCGTGAACGGCGCCACCACCCTGGAGAACGCGGTGGACTGGGCGATCCGCGAGGACATCGACATCGTGAGCATGTCCATGTCCTTCTTCCACGACAGCTTCCACGACGGCAGCGGCCCGGTGAGCGCGAGCGCGGCGCGGCTGGCCGCCGCCGGGATCCTGCTGGTCACGAGCGCCGGCAACTACGCCACCGAGCACTGGGACGGCGCCTGGTCCGATCCCGACGGTGACGGGAGGATGGACTTCCCCTGGGGGGGCACGTGGTGGGGCGCGGACGTGTCCGCCGGTACGACCACCTTCCAGCTGGCGTGGGACGAGTACGCGCGCTGTGGCCGCACGGACCTGGCCCTCGAGGTCCGCGATCCGCAGGGCCACGTGCTGGCCCGGAGCGACGCCCGCCAGGACCCCGACGCCGACTCCTGCGCCCCGTACGAGCGCGCCACCCTCCGCGTGCCCGAGGCGACCACCGCGTGGGTGCGCGTGCTGCGTCGGGCGGGCGCGGCCCACGGACGCGTGTCCCTGTGGGCGCGCGGCGCGGACGCGCACCACGTCACCCCCGGCGCCTTCGCCGACCCCGCCAGCGGGCCCACCCCGCTCGTCGTGGGTGCGGTGCGGGCCGTCGGCTACGCCGCGAACGCGGCGGAGTTCTTCTCGTCCTGGGGAACGAGCCACGGCGGCCTCGCGCGTCCCGACGTGGCGGGGCCGGACGGTCTCTCGTCCTCGGTCTACGGGGGCATCGGCTTCTACGGCACCAGTGCCGCCACCCCCGCCGTGGCCGCGGCGGCCGCCCTGCTGCTGGCAGAGGACCCCTCGGGCGGGCCGCTGGGCGTGGCCGAACGCCTGCGCGCCGAGACGGTGTCCGGGACCCGCGCCGACGAACCGGCCCGGGCAGCACGGCTCGGAGCGGGCCGCGTGCGCCTGGGCCCGCCGGACGGGACGCTGCCGCGTCCCTGCGGCGGCGACGGGAGCGCGGCGTGCGTCGTCGCGCCCTGGATGCTCGTCACCCTCCGGAGACGGGGTCGCCGCCGGCCTTGACCGCGTCGTTATACGACCCGGATGCATCCGATCATCGAGGACGAGGAGACCCAGCTTGCCGACGTGCGCGGCCGGCTGGGCCGCGGAGTCGTCACCCCGACCGCCCGCGAGGACGACCTCATCGAGGAGCTTCGTCGCCTGCAGCAGGATCTGCGGGTCGCGAAGACCGAGGACCGCGCGACCCTGGAACTGCAGTACGAGCAGCGCCTGCGCGTGCTGGAGCAGCTTCGCGCGGCACGGCCGGACGACTCGGTGGATCCGGCCCGTCCCTACTTCGCGCACCTTCGCACCCGCCAGGACGACCGGATCATCGACGTGTTCCTGGGCAAGGCCACCTGCCTCGTGCACGGGCTGCGCATCGTCGACTGGCGCCACGCGCCGATCGCCCGGATCTTCTACCGCTACGCCGAGGGCGACTCCTACGAGGAGGAGATGGGCGACCGCACCGTGGACGGCGAGGTCCTCGCGCGGCGCACGGTGCACATCCGCGACGGCGCCCTGCACCGGATCGACGCGCCCCAGGGAATCTTCGTGAAGGAGCAGGGGCAGTGGGCGGAGGTGCCGCGGGCCGTGCCGGCGCTCGCGACCGGCGCCGGGGCGGTGAAGGCCACGGCCGCGGACCAGGTGCTCGGCGCCCACAGCGGCAAGGCGATCCGCGCCGACAAGCACCTGCCGGACGTGGCCGCGCTCATCGACCCGGAGCAGTTCGAGCTCATCAGCAAGGCGGACGCCGGTCCCGTCGTCATCCGGGGCGGGGCCGGATCGGGCAAGACCACCGTGTTGCTGCACCGCATCGCCTGGCTGGCGCACGCCAATCCGCAGCGCTTCGACGGCGCCCGCATGCTCGTGGTGGTGTGGGGACGCGCCCTTCGTGACTACGTCGGGCACGTGCTGCCGTCCCTCGGCGTGGAGGGCGTGCGCGTCGTCACGTGGACCTCCTGGGCGCGCACGCTCGTCGAGCGGCACTTCCCCTCGCTGCCCGGCCACGGGGGCGCGCTCACGCCGGACGTGGTCTCCCGCTTCAAGATGCATCCGGGACTGCCGGGGGCGCTGGCCCGCACCGTGGCGGCGCGCAACGTGCGGGCGACGGCCGACGAGGCGCTCCAGGACTGGCTGCTCACCATCTCCGACCGCGCCATCATGGCGGAGCTGGGCTTCTCCTCGCGGGAGGTGGACGAGATCGCGGCCTGGTCCCGCCGCCAGGTCGACCAGATCGCGCGGCGCACCGAGGAACGCGAGGCGGACGCCGCGCCGTGGCTCGACGAGGAGGACGACGCGATCCTGCTGCGCGCCTGGCAGCTCCGCGTGGGCGCGCTCAAGAGCAAGGCCGGCCCGCTCGTGTACAGCCACGTCGCCGTGGACGAGGTGCAGGACTTCTGCGCCATGGAGATCGCGGTGCTGGTCGGCGCGACCGACGCGCGCCGGTGCGTCACCCTGGCCGGGGACACGCAGCAGCACATCGTCTCCGCGGGCGGAAGCACGCAGTGGGGGGGGCTGCTCGACGCCATCGGCGTCCCCAGCACGGCCCTGCAGTCGCTGAAGGTCAGCTACCGCTCCACCCGCAGCATCACCGCCTTCGCGCGCGCGTTGCTGGGCGCGGACGCCGAGGACGACAACCCGCCGCTCGCCGTGCGGGACGGGGCGCCGGTCGAGGTGTTCGACTTCCCCGACCTCGGGGCCTGCGTCGACTTCGTGGCCCAGGCGCTGCGGGCGCTGCTGCGCGCCGAGCCGCTCGCCAGCGTGGCGGTGCTGGCGCCGGACCCGGCGCAGGCCCGCGAGACCTTCGAGGGGCTGGAGCGCGCCGAGGTGCCGCAGTTGCGGCTCGTGGAAGACCAGGCCTTCACGTTCTCCCCCGGCGTCGACGTGGTGGACGTGGAGCAGGTGAAGGGCCTCGAATTCGACTACGTCGTGCTCGTCGGCGTCGACGCCGCGGCCTATCCCGACCAGCCGCGCGCCCGCAGGCTGCTGCACGTGGCCGCCAGCCGCGCGATCCACCAGCTGTGGGTCACCTCGACGGGGCTGCCCAGCCCCCTGCTTCGGCGCGTCCTCGACGAAACGCCCGCGTGACGCCGCTGCTGACGGGTGCGCGTGGCGCCCACGCCCATCCCGTCGGCCTGAGCCGCGCCGAGCTCGGCCACGACGCGTTGGCGCTCACGTTCGCGCGGGCGGAGCTGGCGACGGCGGTTCCCGTGGAGGACCTCGGCCGCGCGCGCCTCGCGCTGGACGACCTCACCTTCGCCCGGGTGCGCGTGCGCGTCGGGGACCGGCCGTGCGTGCTCGGCCCGGGGACGTGGACCGCCCTCGAGGCCGACGGCCTGCGCGGCGTCGCGACGCTGGAATGCCCGCCCGCGCCCTACGACGCGACGTGGACCTACGAGGCCGGTTTCCTCGCGGAGCTTCCCGCCGGCCACCGCCACGTGCTGCAGGACCTTTCCCGGGGGCGGAGGGGGACATCCCCCTCCGCAACGCCTCCCCCGCACGGCGCGGAGACCGTCCTCACCGCGGAGAAGCCTGCCGCCACGCTCCACGGGGCGGCCGCGCCGGGGACCCTCGCGGTGCTTCGCGACTTCGGCCGGCTGGGCGTGGAGCACATCGCCGGCGGGGTCGACCACCTCATCTTCGTGCTCGGCCTGCTGCTCGCGACGACCCGCCTGCGGGACGCCCTCCTGGTCGTGAGCGGGTTCACGCTCGCCCACAGCGTGACGCTCAGCGCGGCCGCGCTGGGATGGATCGCGCCGAACCCGGCGTGGGTCGAGCCCGCCATCGCGGCGAGCGTGGCGTTCGTGGGGGTGGAGAACCTCGGACGGCCGCCCGTGCGGCGCCGCGTGGCGCTGACCTTCGCCTTCGGCCTCGTCCACGGCCTGGGGTTCGCCGGCGCCCTGCGCGGCATCGGGCTGCCGCCGGGCCGGGCCGTCCCGGCGCTCGCCGGGTTCAACCTCGGCGTGGAGGCGGGCCAGGCGGTGCTGGTCGCCCTCGCCGTGCCGTTGCTGCGCCAGGCGGCGCGCCACCCGCGCTGGGACGACCGCGCCGCGCCCGCCCTGTCGCTGGGGGTCGCGCTCCTGGGGGGCGCCTGGTGCGTGGAGCGTCTCGCGACGATGCGCTAGACCTCCCGCATGTCCACGAACCTGCCCGACGACCCGATCGAACGGCTGCTCGCCTGGCCGACCACCCGCCGGTTCGTGCTGGCCGTGCTCTTCGCCGGCGTGGCGTGGCTGCTGCGCGACATGCTGCTCGTCGTGGCCGCCTTCGGTGCAGCGCGCTGGTTCCTCGTGCTCGGCCGCGACGCCGTGCGGGCGCGCACGGGACTGGCGCCGTCCCACGCCACGCTCGCCGCACTGGCGGGGTTCTCGCTCGCCGCGGCCGGACTGGCGGCGGTGGGGTGGTACACGGTGGCACGGACCCTCGAGAGCGCCCGCCGCGACTGGCCGGCGCTCGAGGCCCAGCTGCGCGCCACGGAGCTGATCGGCCCCTGGCTCGGGCAGGCCAGCCTGGCCGAGCGGGTCACGGAGGGACTGACACACGCCGACGACTCCGTGAAGGAGCAGGCGCTCGCGGCGGCGCAGGGCGCCGGCGCCGCGATGCTGCACGCCACCATCGGCGCGTTCCTGGCGATCCTGGCGGTGTTCGAGGAGGAGCGGCTCCACGCCGCCTTCGCGACGCTGGCGCCGCGCTCCGTGGCCGCCACGCTCACCCGCTGGGCGGGACACGTGGCGGACGGCCTCGCCATCACCCTGCAGTTCCAGGTGGTCGTGGCCCTCTGCAACACCGTGATCACCCTCCCGCTGATGTGGTGGCTGGAGGTGCCCTACACCTCGGCCGTCGCGATGTTCCTGCTCGCCGCGGGACTGGTTCCGATCTTCGGCAACCTGGCGTCCGGCGCGCTGCTGATCGCGTTGAGCTGGAACGCCCACGGCTGGCTCGCCGTGGCGGTGTTCGGCGCGCTCACCTTCGTGCTGGGCAAGGTGGAGAGCTTCTACCTCAACCCGCGTCTGGCAGCGCGGCACGTGGCGCTGCCGGCCTTCGTGCTGACGGCGAGCCTCGTGACCTGGGAGATGATGGCGGGCTTCGTGGGGTTCTTCCTCTCGTTCCCGTTCCTCTACGTCGTGCTGCGCATCCGCCGCGAGATGGACGAGGGGCTCGCGTAGACCCCCGACCCCGCCGGGGGGCGTTGCGGGGGGTGGAACCCCCCGCCCCAGGAAGCGAACCCCCGACGCCTACATGTCGACCGTGTAGGGGAAACGGACGTGCAGCTGCGCGAACGGCCCGCCCAGCATCCAGGTGTCCCCGCCGGGTGCCGACCCGTTGAGGTCCTGCGGGACGAGGGCGCGCGCGTCGTAGCCCACGCTCAGGAAGGTGCGCGGCGCCACCTTGGCCTCCAGCTCCACCAGCCCGCGCAGGCCGGGGCGTGCCAGGACCGTGCTGGCGTCGCCCACCTCGGCGAGTGCCACGACACCCGTCAGTCCCACGCTGGCGTCGAGGCGCAGGCCCTTCTGCTTGATGAACGGCACGTTCACGGCGATGGGCGTCCACCCCATGCCCCACAGGGTGTTCGGGGCGTCGGCGCGCGCCGGCGACACGATCAGCAGGTCGGGGATGAAGATGGACGGGCGCACGCGCACCTCGCTCTTCGGGACGTACTTGCGGTAGCGCTTCGGCACCTTCTTCCGGGCCTTCTTCAGCGTCTCCGGACCGATGATCGCCTCCACGTCGAGCTCCACGGCGGTGAAGCCGCCCGCGAGGCCGGCGCCGAGCCCCGCATCCGCGTTGGCGCTGAGGATCGCGGGCCCCACGGCGACGTCCACGGGCACCTTGATGGGCTCGGCGGACGCGTGGCGGGAGGAAAGGGCGAGAGCGAGCGCGAACATCATGATCACCTCCACGCAGGCCGTAACGCGGACCGCAGTGCCGCCGCCTCCCACCCGCACGCACGCGCGCGTCACGCTAGGACGTCGCATGGCATACACGCGCGCACGACGACTCCTGACCGCGCTCGGCGCCCTGCTCGGGGTCGGCGCCCTGTGGGTGCTGGCCGATCTCGACCGCCCCGCGCTCGGGGGAACGCCGGGGCAGGCCCGCCTGGCGCGCATGCGGGCCTCGCCCCAGTACGACACGGACGCCGGCGTGTTCCGCAATCCGTGGCCCGGCTTCTCGATGCGCATGTCCGGACAGGTCGGCCGCCTGTTCCGGGAGTACCTCTCCCGCACCGGGGCCCGCCCGATCGACCCCCTGCCCACGGAGACCCCCGACTTCCGGGTCCCGCCGCCCGACGGGTTCCGCGTGACCTGGCTCGGGCACAGCTCGCTGCTCGTCGAGATCGACGACGTCACCGTGCTCACCGACCCGCAGTGGAACGAGCGCGCGAGCCCGTTCCGCCACCTCGGCCCGCGTCGGTTCTCGCCGCCGCCGGTGCCGCTGGAGGCCCTGCCGAGGCTCGACGCGGTGCTGATCTCCCACGACCACTACGATCACCTCGACCATGACACCGTGATGGCACTCGCGCCGCGCGTCCCGGTGTGGCACGTGCCGCTGGGGGTCGGGGCGCACCTGACGCGATGGGGCGTGGCGCCGGAACGCATCGTGGAGCACGACTGGTGGGACGGCGCCGCGCTGACCGGCACGCCGGTCACCGTCACCGCCGTGCCCTCGCAGCATTTCTCCGGCCGCTCGCTGAACGACCGGTTCCGCACGCTGTGGGCGAGCTGGGTCGTGGCGGGGCCGCGCCACCGGTTCTTCTTCAGTGGCGACACCGGCTACCACGACGACTTCGACACCATCGCGTCCCGCATGGGCCCGTTCGACCTGGTGGCGTTGGAGGCGGGCGCCTGGAACGCGGCGTGGGCCAGCGTGCACCTCGGACCCGACGGGCTGCTCCGCGCCGCGCGGGACCTGGGCGGTGCGCCGGTGCTGCCGATCCACTGGGCGACCTTCGACCTCGCCACCCATCCCTGGCGCTGGCCCGCGGAGGAGATCACGCGCCGGGCGTCCAACGAGGGCATCGTCATCGCCGAACCTCGCCTCGGGGGCAGCGTCACGCTCGTGCCCTCCGTCGCCTCCGGCGTCCCGACGACCGGTGCCGCCGAGGATCCGGCCCCTGGGGCGGAGGGGGGCCCACCCCCCTCCGCAACGCCTCCCCCGGCCCGCACGGTGCGTCCGCGCGACCCGGAGCAGCGCTGGTGGGAGCAGGTGCGCTAGGATTGCCGCGATGTCCCTCCGCGGCGACCTGCTGGACCTCGTGAAGCGCACCGAGGTGCTGCTGCGTCGCACGGTGATCCCCGACCGGTTCCACCGCGTGGAGATCGAGACGAACAGCCGCTGCAACCGGGCCTGCGGCTACTGCCCCGTGTCCGTGGCGCCCCGCCCGGCCCACGAGATGCCGGAGGCGCTGTTCCTCTCCATCCTCGACCAGCTTGCGGCGATGGACTTCCGCGGGCGCCTGTCCCCGCATTTCTTCGGGGAGCCGCTGCTCGACGCGCGGCTTCCTCGCCTGGTGGCCGAGGCGCGGCGCCGGTTGCCGCACGCGCGCGTGGTCATCTACACCAACGGCGACGCCCTCACGCCCGCCAAGGCCCGGGCCCTCCTCGACGCCGGCGTGAGCCTGTTCATCGTGACGTTCGAGCACGGGGAGTCCGAGGCGTTCCGCCGCACGCGCGCCGCGCTCCCGTGGTGGACCCTGCGGCGGCGCTTCTGGGTGCGTCACTTCGACGCGGACGTGAAGGCCCCCTACAACCGCGGCGGCACCGTGCGCTTCGACCGCGAGCTGCACCAGGAGTCGTGCCATGCGCCCTCCAGCGTGCTCGTCATCGACGCGTGGGGCCGCGTGAAGCTCTGCCCCAACGACTACGAGGGCCGCGAGGACTGGGGCGACCTCGCGACGACCCCGCTCGCCGAGCTGTGGCATCGCCCGGACTACCGCCACACCCGGCGCGCCCTGCTCAGGGGGCACTTCGAGAAGGAGATCTGCCGGACCTGCACCGGCCGCGCGACGATGCCCGGGGACGTGCCATGGCCCACGGCGTCCTGAAACGCGCGCTGCTGCGGCACGCACACCGCGCCGGCCCGCTGCTCGCCGTGGCGGATGCGGTGCGCACGCGGCTCGGCGTGCCCTACGAGGCCTTCGACCGCCACAACGCCGCCGTCGAGGGCGACATCGCCGCGCGCCTCGCGGCGGCGCTCGCCGCACCCGACACCTTCGCCCTGTGGCGGCTCGTCCAGGGCTTCGAGGCGCGCTTCGCCGCCGCCTGCGGCCGCGCCCACGGCGTCGGCACGGGTTCCGGAACCGCCGCGCTGCAGCTCGCGCTGGTCGCGGCGGGGGTGGGTCCCGGCGACGAGGTCGTCACGTCCGCGCACACCTACATCGCCACGCTGCTCGCGATCCACGCCACCGGCGCGCGCCCCGTGCTCGTCGATCCGGACCCCTCCGACCTGCTGATCCGGCCGGAGGCCGTGGCCCGCGCGCTCACGCCGCGGACGCGCGCCATCGTGCCCGTGCACATGCACGGCCACGTGGTCGACGTGCGTCCCATGCTCGCGTTCGGCCCCACCGTCATCGAGGACTGCGCACAGGCGCACGGCGCACGCCGCGACGGCATGCCGGTGCCGATCGGCCCGACCGGGTGCTTCTCCTTCTTCCCCTCCAAGCCGCTGGGCGGCGCAGGCAACGGCGGCATGATCGTCACGGACGACGCGGCGCTCGCGGCGCGCGCGCGCGCGGCGGCGGACCCCGAGAGCGACGATCCGCTCGTGCTCCGCGCGGCACGCACCCCGGCCTACCTCAACGCGCTGGAGGCCGCGGTGCTCGACGCGCGCCTGCCCCTGCTCGAGGAGGCACGGCGCGCACGGGCGCACCACGCCGAGGCCTACCTCGCGGCCCTCGGCCACCTCGACCCGGTACGGCCGCACGCGTCCGTCGAAAGCGCGTGGTACAGCGTCGTGGTGAGGCTCTCCGACCGCGACGCCGCACGCGCGCGCCTGCTGCTGCGCGGAATCGGCAGCAAGGTGGAATACGCCGTTCCCGTGCACCGCACGGCGCTGGGACGCGCCATGGGCTTGCTGCCGCAGGGCTTTCCGGTCGCCGAGGACGCGGCGCGGCGGGCCCTGTCGCTCCCGGCGCACCCGTTCGTGTCGACGGCCGACCGACAGCGCGTGATCGACCTCCTGCGCTGACGCGCCCGGGCTAACGAACGGCGCGGGAGGCGCCCCCCAGGCCGGGCACGCGCGCCGCGGTCCGGAAGATGCCCTCGAGCGGCCCATCCTCGTAGCGGCAGGTGGCGCACACGCGATCCTCGCAGCGACGCTCCCGCAGCGCGGCCCGGAACGCCCGCATGCGCGGCCCGTTCCAGATCTCCGGAAACGGCGTCCCGTGGACGTTGCCGACCGAGGTGCCGCGGACGGAGTGGTAGCAGCAGGGGTAGACCTCGCCGTCGGTGGAGATCAGGCAGGAGTACCAGGGCACGAAGCACGGCGCGGAGGAGAGGTCGCGCTCCAGCTGCACGCGCAGCGCGTCCAGCGACCCCACCGTGCGACGCATGCCGAGGGCCGTCGCGCGACGGCGGGCCTCCGCGAGGACGGAGAGCGACGCGGGATCGTGCATCGGCAGCGCCTTGGCCACGAACCCCGGCTGCGCGCCGTAGGTGAACATGCCGATGACGTTGAGCTCCACGCCGGGCAGCCGCGCGGCGACGAGGTCCACCATGGGCACGAGCTGGTCGAGATTGTCCCGGAACAGGACCATCTGCACCTCGACGCGCGGACCGGCCGCGCCCGCACCGTCGCGACGATCCACGAACGCGCGCACGTTCGCGACGACCTCGTCGAGGTCGGCGCCCTCCCGCACCCGGGCGTAGGCGGCTGGCTCCGCGGCATCCAGCGACACCTTGAGCTTCGCGAGACCGGCCTCGCGGAGCGCATCCCCGCGCGCCGCATCCAGCAGGGTGCCGTTCGTGATGACGACGACGCGGGATCCCCCGCGCGCGGCGTGGGCCACCATGGCCGGGAGGTCGCGGTTGAGGAGCGTCTCGCCGTAGCCGGACAGGGACAGGTAGACCGGGCGGATCGCGTCGTACAGCGCGACGAAGTCGGGCAGCCGCAGGAACGGGTGACGCCGCTTGTCCCACGCGATCTCCCGCGAGCACACGGCGCAGGCGATGTTGCAGGCATCCGACACGTCGATGCCCACCGCCGCTGGGAGGGCCGCCGCCGTGTCGTCCGCGCGGTAGCTGTCCGCGAGCGAGCCGAGGACCCGACCGAGCTGGTGCGGGCGTGGCGCCAGGCCGAGGAACGGGACGATGTACCGGCGCGCGAGGTGCAGCACACCCGCCCCATAGCCGGATGCGGGCGGGCGCGGGACCCGCTACGCTCGCTGCGCCATGCCGCTCGCCCTCCTCGCCCTCGCCTGCCTTCAGCGGGACACGTTCCCGGACCTCTCCCGCAAGGACACCGGAGCGGTCGACACCGCGGTCCCGCCCGCCGACACGGCGACGGGCGACACGGGTCCCGCGACACCCGGCACGGTCACGGTCTCCCACCGCCGGGAGATGCGGGGCATCTTCGTCACCAGCGTGTGGAACATCGACTGGCCCGCGCGGACCGGCTTGAGCGCGAACCAGCTGACGCAGTCGGTCGGCGAGATGGTCGACACGCTCGCGGATGCGGGCATCAACGCCATCTTCCTGCAGGTCCGCCCGGAGAGCGACGCGCTGTACGCCTCGTCGATCGAGCCATGGAGCCGCTGGATCTCGGAGAGCCAGGGGACGAACCCCGGCATGGACCCGCTCGCCGTCTGGGTGGAGGCGGCGCACGCCCGCGGCCTCGAGCTGCACGCATGGATGAACCCCTACCGCGCGCGTGCCGGCTCCACGTCCACGTCCAGCCTCGCGGCCAACCACATCGCGCGGCAGCATCCCGAGCACGCCCACGCCTACCCCAACGAGACCAGCCCGAGCCGCCACCTGTGGATGGACCCGGGTGCCGACGTCGTGCGCCAGCGCGTGCTGGACGTCATCGCGGACGTGGTGACCCGCTACGACGTCGACGGCGTGGTGTTCGACGACTACTTCTACCCCTACCCGGTCGACGGCGTGGACTTCCCCGACACCGCGACCTGGAACGCCTACCGGAACGCGGGCGGCTCGCTTGCCCGTGACGACTGGCGACGCGACAACGTGAACCGTCTCGTGCGCGGCGTCCACGAGACGATCGCCGCGATCCGGCCGTCGGTGCGCTTCGGCGTCAGCCCCTTCGGCATCTGGCGGCCGGGCAACCCTGCCGGCGTGACGGGCCTCGACGCCTACGACGCCATCTACTGTGACCCGCCGACCTGGGCCGCGCAGGGCTGGGTCGACTACCTCGCGCCGCAGCTCTACTGGAGGACGACCTCGTCCGGGCAGCCGTACGGGGCGCTCACGCGCTGGTGGGACGGGCAGCTCTCCGAGGGCCAGTGGCTCTTTCCCGCCAACGCCCTCTACCGGCTCGAGGACTCCTCGCCGTGGCCGGTCTCGGAGTTCACCGACGAGATCGCGATCACGCGGGACACGACGCTGACCCGCACGGGCGGGCACGTCTGGTACCCGGCCAACACGCTCGTCGACGACGTCGCCGGGGTCCGCGCCCTCGCGCGCGGCACGTGGTACGCCGCGCCCGCCGTGCCGCCGCCGGTGGCCGCCGTCGCCACGCGCTCGGTGACACCGCCCGTGCTGACCCGGAACGGGGCGACGGTGTCGTGGACCGTCGACGCGGACGTCCGCGCGGTGCTGGTCTATGCGGAGCGCGGGGGCGCCTGGACGCTCGACCGCGTGGTGCCGCAGCCGGAACGCACCACCTCGCTCGCGACGGGACGCTGGGCGCTGAGCGCGCTCGCTGCCGGCGACGTGGAGAGCGAGGGCGTACCCGTCGAGGTGCCGTGAGGCCGCCCGACGCCGCGCCCGCTGCGACCGAGACGCCGGGCACGGCCCGCGTGGTGCTCGGGGACTCGCTGCAGGTCGCGGACACCCTGCCCGACGCTGGCTTCGCGCTCGTGTACCTGGACCCGCCGTTCAACACCGGGCACGCGCAGACCCGCGCCCCGATGACGGCCGTGGCCGATCCGTCGGGCACGCGTACGGGCTTCCGCGGGACCCGCTACCGGGTGGACCGTGGCGCCACGCTCGCCTGGAACGACCGGACGGAGGACTACCTGGGGTTCCTCGGGCCCCGCCTGCGCGCCGCCCACCGGCTCCTGACGCCGACGGGGAGCCTGTTCGTCCACCTCGACGCCCACGAGGTGCACTACGTGAAGGTGTTTCTCGACGGGTTGTTCGGGCGCGCGTGCTTCCAGAACGAGATCATCTGGGCCTACGACTACGGCGGTCGCTCCCGGCGCCGCTGGGCGGCCAAGCACGACACCATCCTGTGGTACACGCGCGACCCGGAGCGCTACACCTTCCGCCACGAGGACATCGACCGGGTGCCCTACATGGCGCCCGGCCTGGTCGGACCGGAGAAGGCGCGGCGGGGCAAGCTCCCGACCGACACGTGGTGGCACACGATCGTGCCGCCCGGCAGCGCCGCGCGCACGGGCTGGCCGACGCAGAAGCCGCGCGCGATCCTCGACCGCATCGTGCGGGTGCACTCCAACCCGGGCGAACACGTGCTGGACCTCTTCGCGGGCAGCGGGACGACCGGCGAGGCCGCCGCGCGCGCGGGGCGCCACGCGGTGCTGGTCGACTGCGCCCCCGAGGCCGTGCGGATCATGCGGGACCGCCTCGGCCCCTGGCTGGTGCCGTGACCCGAGGCGCCACGCTCGCGCTGGCGTGGCTCGCGGGGGGGTGCGTGCCCGCGCCGGGAGGGACGGGCGACGCGGGGTGCGGCCCTCCGCGCGCGGCGCCGGGCGAGGCGCGCGCGCGGCGCATCACGTGCAACGAGGACCGCGTGCCCGGGGGGGAGGGGCGAATCGGGGACTGGATCCTCGAGAACGCCGTGGCGCGCTTCGTGGTGCGCGCCCACCCCGGCGCGCTGTACCTGCTGGACGGACCGGATCCCGCCGTGCCGGGAGACACCCTCCTGGACGCCGTCCGCCTGACCGCGGACGCCGACGGGCGCGCGGTGGCCGATGGACCGGACCTCCTCGCCGAACTCGTGCCGGACGGACCGTCCGTGCGGCTGTCGCCCCGCGTCGGCGCGTCCGGCGCCGGACTGGTCGACGCGACCGGCACCCGGGGGTGGTTCCTGCCGCCGGACACCGACCGGTTGCGGGTGCTCGGCGCACCGGACGCCACGTGGATCCCCGCCGCCGACGCCGTGCGAATCGCGGCGGGCGCCGTGCGCGACGACTTCGTGCTGCTGCTGGACGGCGACGGGTCGCCGGTGCCCGGTGGCCACGTTCCCGTCGGCGGCCTGCGCGCCGTGGCGCTCTCGGCGACCGGGCGCTGGCCGGACGCGGTGTCCTACGCGGGCACCGCGGACGCCGATGCCGTCGACCTGATCGTGGACGGAAGCACCGTGCTGCGCACCCCGGTGCGGGACGGGGCCTGGTCCACCGAGGGGCCACCCGGTGCCGACCCACGGGGCTGGCGACGCGGATGCACCTACGAGTCCGACGCGGGCGACGCGGGCGACGCGGGCGGGAGTGCCCCGCTCACGCCGGTGCGCTGCGTGGCGCGGTCGGTGCGGGTCACCGACGGGGACGGCCGCGACCTGGCCGCGCAGGTGGTCACGTCGGTGGGCCGCTGGCCCCTGCCACCGGGGGGGGGCCGGGTGCCGGACGACGCCGCAGGGTGGCTGTGGGCCGGCCCCGCGTGGGAGGCGTCGCCCGTCGACGCCGGCGAGACCCCCGTCGAGGCCCGGCTCGCGCCGGCGATGCCGATGGACGGGTGGATGCTCGCCGATCTCGCCGTGGAGGTCGCGCCCGACACGGACGCCACGGAGACCCCGGTGGCCGCGCGCGACGCGCGGGCCGCCGAAGGCGTGGACGCCGTGGTGCTGCTCGCGGACGACGACGTGCCCCCGCCGGCGGGCAACGGCGGACGCACGCCGCGTGGCGAGGTCGTCGCCGTGACGGGCTCCCGGACCGCGGGGTGGCTGTGGTCCTGGCCGTGGACTCCGACCACCCGCCGCGCGGGTCACGGCGCCGTCCCGTGGCGGCGGGCGGACGGCACGCCACGCGCGGCGCTGGATCAGCTGGCGGCGGCGCGCGGCCTGCCCGGGGAGCCCCGTCGCACCGTGGTCACCGCGGCGTGGGTCGACGCCGCCCGCGCGGAGGCGCCACCGCACGCGTGGAGACCCCGTCCCGACGCCCTGTGGCTCGACGGCCCCGACGACGTCGCCGTGCTCGCCGGCCTGCTGCAGGCATGGATCCCGGTCGCACCGGTCGGCCCGCGCACGTGGGTGCCGGTGGAGGCCGCGCGGGACCGCGTGGCCCTCGATCGCGCCGTGATCGACGCCACGACCTCGACCGGGAGCGGACCGCGCCTGCGCTGGCTGCCCCCCCGCTGCGCGCCGGGGGAGGCGTTGCGGAGGGGGGCGGGCCCCCCTCCGCCCCGGGATGAGGATGCCGACGCACGCTGGCGGCTGCGCGCGGAGGCGCCCGCGTGGGCCGGACTGGCGCGGGTCGAGCTCTTCGTCGGCGATCCGGCCGGCGGGGTGCAGCGCCGCAGGGTGGCCTGGACCCCCGGTGAGGATGTCGTCATCGACGTTCCCGAGCCGTGTGGACATCCCGGCGACGGCCCCGCGTGGATGGTGGCGGTGGCGACCGGACGACGCGCCCACCCGTGGAGCCGCACCGACGGAACCGCGCCCGCGTGGGCCGTGAGCGACGTCGCGTGGCTTCGGAGCCCTGCCGACGCAGGCGCGGACTGATTCCTCGTCATGTTTGGCACAGGGGGGTCGCCCCGGGTGTTTCCGGTTAGTCGCGTGCCGCTCGGGAGGCAGGCATGCGCGGGTGGACCATCCAGGACGCCGGGGAGCTCTACAACATCCGCAACTGGGGGCGGGAGTTCTTCCGCATCAACGATCGCGGCAACGTGGAGGTGACCCCCGCGGGGCCGCGCCACGAATCGATCGACATGAAGGCGCTCGTCGACGACCTGGAGCGCCGCGGCATCAGCATGCCCATCCTGCTGCGCTTCACCGACATCCTGCGCATGCGCATCAGCATGCTGGCGAAGGCGTTCCACGCGGCGATCAAGGAGTACGAGTACCGCGGGCACTACCGCGGCGTGTACCCGATCAAGGTCAACCAGCAGCGCCACATCGTGGAGGACCTGGTGCGGTTCTCCGAGCCGCACCACATGGGCCTCGAGGCCGGCAGCAAGCCCGAGCTGCTCATCGTGCTGGCGCTGATGAACGACCCCGAGGCGCTCATCATCTGCAACGGCTACAAGGACGAGGAGTTCATCGAGACCGCGCTCATGGCGCGCAAGCTCGGCCGCAACCCGATCATCGTCGTCGAGAAGTACTCCGAGTTCCGCCTCATCTGCGACGTGGCGGAGCGCACCGGCATCCGACCGACCGTCGGGATGCGCGCCAAGCTCGCGGCGCGCGGCGCGGGACGCTGGGAGTCCAGCGCCGGTGACCGCGCCAAGTTCGGCCTCACCGTCGGCGAGATGGTGGAGGGCGTGGCCTACATGCGCTCCCGCGGCTTCCTGGACTGCGTGCAGCTGCTGCACTTCCACATCGGCAGCCAGGTCTCCAGCATCCGCAGCATCAAGGGCGCGCTCCAGGAGGCCGGCCGCATCTTCGTCGAGCTGCACAAGCTCGGCGCCCCGATGCGCTACTTCGACGTGGGCGGCGGACTGGGCGTGGACTACGACGGCAGCCGCTCCAACTTCGAGAGCTCGGTCAACTACACCATCGACGAGTACGCGGCCGACGTGGTCGCCGCCGTGGCCCAGGCCTGCGACGAGGCCGGCGTGCCGCACCCGAACATCGTGACCGAGAGCGGCCGCGCGACCGCCGCGCACCACGCGGTGCTCGTGTTCAACGTGCTCGGAAGCACCGAGTTCCCCGCCGCGCGCGACGCGCTCGTCGCCGAGGACGAGCCGGACATCCTGCATGAACTCAAGGAAATCCACGACGGCGTGACGCGGAAGAACTTCCAGGAGGCCTACCACGACGCGGTGGCCGCCAAGGAGGAGCTGCTGTCGCGCTTCAACTTCGGCCTCATCGGGCTGGAGCAGCGGGCGCGGGGCGAGCGCATCTTCTGGCAGACCTGCCAGAAGATCCTGCACGTTGCCCGCAACCTCGACTACGTGCCCGACGAGCTTGAGGGCCTCGAGAAGGCGCTCGCCGACACGTACTTCGGCAACTTCAGCGTGTTCCAGAGCGCGCCGGACTCCTGGGCCGTGGACCAACTGTTCCCCGTCATGCCGATCCACCGGCTCAACGAGGAGCCGACGCGACGCGCGATCATCGCCGACATCACCTGCGACTCCGACGGCAAGATCGACCGGTTCATCGATCTGCGCGACGTGAAGGACGTCCTGGCGCTCCACGCGCTGGACGACAAGCCGTACTACCTCGGCATCTTCATGGTGGGCGCGTACCAGGAGATCCTCGGGGACCTCCACAACCTCTTCGGCGACACCAACGCCGTGCACGTGAGCCTCGACGAGGACGGCAACTACCGCATCGACCACGTCGTCGAGGGGGACACCGTCACCGACGTGCTGAAGTACGTGCAGTTCGGAAAGGCCGACCTCGTGCGGGCCGTGCGCCGCGCCACCGAGCTGGCGCTGAAGGAGGGCCGCATGACGATGGAGGAGGCGGCGCGCATGGTCAACGCCTACCAGGGCGGCCTCGAAGGCTACACCTACCTCGAGTAGCGTGGGGCGGAGGGGGGCATCCCCCTCCGCAACGCCTCCCCCGGGCGGGTGCCGCGTCGGTTAGGCTTGCGCGCCCGCCCCTGCCGGGTTCGGAGTTCGCGTGGACGTCGCCCCTGCTCTCGCCGATGGTCGTTACCGCCTCCTTGCCGTGCTCGGCGAGGGCGGCATGGCCACGGTGTACCGCGGGTTCGACGAGCGCCTGGACATCGAGCGGGCGGTCAAGATCCTGTCGCCGGGCATGTCGCAGCACGCCAGCATCCGAAAGCGCTTCGAGAACGAGGCGCGCACGATGGCGCGCCTGCATCATCCGAACATCGTCGCCGTGCAGGACGTCGGCGTGGACGGCGACCGCGTCTACATGGTCATGGAGCTGGTCGAGGGCGGCAGCCTCATGGACCAGGTGGACCGCAGCGGACCCATGACTCCCGTCGCCGCCTGCGACGCCACGCTCGCCATCCTGGCGGGGCTGGCGGTGGCGCACGGCAAGGGCGTCGTGCACCGCGACATCAAGCCGCACAACGTGCTGGTGACCGAGGGCGGCGTCCACAAGGTCACCGACTTCGGCATCGCCCACGTGTCCGAGCGCCAGTCCTACGCGACGCGCACGGGCACCGCGATGGGCACCTGGGCCTACATGGCGCCCGAGCAGCGCTCCAGCGCCAAGCACGTGGACGGGCGCGCGGATCTGTACGCCGTCGGCGCCACGCTCTACGTGCTGCTCACCCACCAGGAGCCGTTCGACCTGTACGCGGCGGAGCAGCACGACGAGCTGTTCAAGGACCTTCCCCCCGCCATCGGCGAGGTGCTGCGCAAGGCCTGCCGCTTCCGGCCCGATGACCGCTACCAGACCGCGCAGGAGATGGCGGAGGCGCTGCTGGTGGCCCGCGCCCAGGTCTCGGGCGGAGCCGCCTACAGCGGGCCGATGGCCATGTCGCCCGCAGTCACCACGCCCCCGCGCGTGACCACGCCCCCGCCGGTCACGACACCGCCGAGCCCCACGAACCCGCCGCGCACGACGACACCGCCGGTGGGCGCGGGGGGCACGAACCCGTCGAACGCCACGCTGTTCTTCGCGGACGAAGACGAACCGGCCGCGCCCTCACCGTCCGCCGCGACCGCGGTGCCGAGCGGCACCTGGGTCCCCGCGCCCGCGGCGACGCCCGCTGCACCCGCACCCGCGCGACCGACCCCCCACGCGCCGGCGCCGTCCCTGTTCGCGGAGCCCGCCGCGGCCGGCGGGCCGTGGAAGGCGATCGCCATCGGCGTCGCCGGCCTCGGCCTGGCGTCGGTGATCGCCGTGGCCGTGCTCGGCAGGAAGTCCCCCGAGGCGTCGGCCCCCCCCGCCGTGGCGACGGCTCCGTCCGCGCCGACGCCCACACCCGGGGCGGGCACCCCCGCAACGCCCCCGACCGCGCCCGCGGCCCAGCCCCCCGCCCCGGCGGCGGGCGCACCCGCGACCGACACGGCCCCGTCCGCGCCGCGCGCCGCGGAGCCCGTCCGCAAGGCGCCCGCGGAGCCGCGCGGCGTCCCGGCCGCGCGCACCCGCACGGCCGCCGCGACGAAGGCACCCGCGGCCACGCCCGCGGCCCCGGCACCCGCCGCCGCGGCGTCCGGCGCCACGGGGACGGTCTTCCTCAACAGCCTTCCCTGGGCCAACCTCTCCGTGGACGGCAAGCCCGTCGGCCAGACGGGTTGGCGAGGCTCCCTTCCGGTGGGTCGCCACACGTTCACGCTGACCACGGGAGACGGCCGCACGAAGCGCGCGGACCTCGAGGTCAAGGAGACCGACGTGCTACGCTTCTGCTGGGACTTCAACGCGGAGGCGCCGTGCTCGCGCTGATCTCGCTCCTCGCGGCCGCCCACGCGGCCGACCCGGTCGTTCATGCCGGGGCCGACTCCGCGGCCGTTCTCGCGCGCGTCGCCGCCACCGCCGGCGTGCCCGTCACCGAGCTTCGCGCGGTGACCCTCCCCGAGCTCGTGCAGGGGCGTGCGCCCGTGCTGCTCGGCGGCGGCAAGCTCACGCCGTGCACCGCGGCCGCCTCCAACCGCGCGGCGATCGAGGCCTCCCTCGACATCGCCAAGGGCGCGATCCTGTACATGGAGTACGGCTCGGCCCGCGCGGCGCTCGACGCCGCGATCCGCGGGCTGGGCTGCCTGCAGGAGCCGGTGGAGCCGTCGCTCGCCGCGCGTGCCTGGTACCTGCTCGGCATCGTCGCGCACGCCTCGTCGGACCAGGCCACCAGCCGCGCCGCGTTCCGGCAGGCGCGCCTGTTCCAGCCGGACATGACCTGGGACCCCAATTACCCTCCGGCCGCCCAGGTCACCTTCGACGCCGTGGCGGCGGAGATGAGGGCGGTGTCGCTCGTATCACTCGCCGTGGTCCCTGAACCGCCGGAGGGCGCCGTCCGCATCGATGGTCGCCCCGTCAAGGTGGTCGGCGGCACGGTGGCGGTCTCGCCCGGCGCGCACCACGTGCAGGTGGGCGCGGGTTCGCTCGTCACGGTGAACATCGAGGTGGACGCCAACGCACCGGCCACGCTGCTCCTGCCCCAGTTCGTCACGCAGGACGCCCTGCGCTGGGCCGGCGACGGCGACCGGCGCGCCGCGCTCACCGCGATCCTCTCCGGTTCGCTCGGCAACACGGGCAGCGTGTTCGTGGTGAGCGGAGACGTGCTCTGGCGCGTGCGCCTCGGCGGAAGCGCGTGGGACTTCGTCGGCACCGGCGCGTCGGTCCCGGCGGCCGTACCCGTCACGGGCGCCCAGGCCGTCCCCGCCACGCCCGTCGCGCCCGCGGCCGTTGCGGCCCCGGCCGCGCCTCCGGCGGCCGCACCTCCGGCGCCGACGCCCGCGGCCCCATCGACCCCCACCACGCCGGCCACGCAGGTGACCGGGTGGCCCCCTCCGCCGAAGGCCCCGTCCTCCACGGCCAGCGTGCCGGCGTCGCAGCCGGCGGCGTCGATGCCTGCGCCTGCTGCGCCTGCCTCGCGCGGCGGGAACCCGCGGGTCCTGGCGGGCAACGTCACCGCGGGCGCGGGCGCGCTCGGCTTCGTGGTGGGCGGGCTCTACGGCCTCGGCGGCTACCGTGACGCACGCGACGCCTACGCCGACGCGGTGGCGAATGGACGCACGCAGGCGGGCGACCTCGCGTACACCAACGGCCGGGCGCGGTTCATCCGCGGGGCGGCGATCTCCGGCGTCGGCGCCGCACTCCTCGCGGGCGGCCTGGTGGTGCGCGGGACGTTCTGAGGGGCGCGCGGTTAGCGTGGAGCCATGCGCCCCACGCCCACCTTCCTCCTCGCCCTGCTGCTTCCCGCCTGCCTCCCGGCCCTGCCGGGCGCGGCGCCCGAGCCCGACGACAGCAGCGCGCGCGTCGATACCGGGAGCCTGGACGACTCCGGCGCGCCGAACGACACCGGCACGGCCGACCTTCCGCCCGAGCTCCGAAGCGTCACCCTCGACCCCGCGTCACCGACCACGAACGACGTCCTGGCCGTGGATGTGGACGCCGTGGACCCCGAGGGCGGCAACGTCACGCTCTCCTATGCCTGGAGCGTGAACGGGATCGCCGTGGCCGGCGAGGACGGCCCGACGCTCGACGGCGCCGTCCACTTCGACCGCGAGGACGTGGTCGAGGCGACGGTGACCGCCACCGCCGGCACCTCCCGCAGCATCGCGACGGCGCGGACCGTGGTGGCCAACAGCGCCCCGAGCGCCACCGCCGCCGTGCTGGGGCCCCGCGACGCGACGGAGGAGGACACCCTCGCGTGCGTGCCCACGGGCCTCGAGGACCCCGATCCGGACGACGTTCCGGACGTGCGACCCCGCTGGACGGTGAACGGCACCGAGCTGCGCTTCGCGGTGCTCAACGTCCTGACCCACGAGCACTTCTCCCGCGGCGACGAGGTCGGATGCACGCTGATCCCGACCGACGGCGACCTCGAGGGCCTGCCCGTCGTCGCGAACCCCGTGGTGATCGCGGATCTGCCGCCGACGCTCACGGGCGCGGAGCTCGGCCCCGCGACCCCCACGACCACGGACACCCTGACCTGCACCGCGCGTGGCGCCGCCGACCCCGACGGCGATCCGGTGGACGTGGCGTACCGCTGGGAGGTCGACGGAATCGAGGTCATCGGCGAGACCGGCGGTTCCCTGGAGGGGCTGTACTTCGACGAGGGCGACGCGGTCGTCTGCATCGCCACGCCGGTCGCGAACGGCCTTCCAGGCGACCCGGTCGCCAGCAACGCCCTCACCATCGGCAACAGCCCGCCGTCCGCCAGCGGGCTCTCGATCCTTCCCGCGCCGCTGCGCGTCGGCGACGTCCCCACCTGCGAACTGGTCGGCTGGAGCGACCCGGACGCCGGCGACACGAACCGGGCCTCCTGCACGTGCACCCTCACCGACACGGGCGGCAGCCAGACGCAGTTCCGGGTCGACGCCGCCCCGCTCGCCTGGGCCGGGACGCTGGCGTGCAGCCTCGTTCCGACGGACGAGGCCGCGTCCGGCGCGGCGGTCTCCGGCAGCGCCGGGGTGACCCACGCGCCCGTCGCCACCGCGACCGCGCTGGCTCCGGACGCGATCACGACGGACACCACGGTGTCATGGAACCCGCCCGTCTTCGACGAGGACGACGACCTGCAGCCGCCCGGCTTCGCCTGGTTCGTCAACGACGTCGAGGTGCTGGGCGTCACCGGGAACCGGCTCGACGGAAGCCACTTCGACAAGGGAGACCGCGTCCGCGCGACGGTGACCCCGCAGGACTCGGTGGGCCCCGGCACGCCCGTGTCGAGCCCCGTCGTCACCGTCCGGAACAGCGACCCCACCGACCTTTCCGTGGTGCTCAGCCCCGGCCTCGCCCGGGAGGACGACGACCTCGTCTGCGTCGCGAGCGCCACGGATGCCGATGGCGACGCGCTCCGCTACGCCTTCCAGTGGTTCGTGACCCGCGACGGCTCCGGCGCGACGGAGAGCCGGGACGCCGTGACCACGGGCAACCGCAGCGTCCTGGACAAGTCGCGCACCGCCGAGGGCGACACGTGGGAGTGCGTGGTTCGCGTCACGGACGACCCGGCGCTGTCCGAGACGGCGACGGGCGGGTGGACCGGCCC
>JBDLRI010000028.1:0-20087 GCA_039800105.1 Pseudomonadota bacterium | reverse complement strand
CCAGGTTCGGCCCCGGCGCCGACCAGCCGTCGAACCCGGTGAGCGGGGCGTAGAAGGCGTCCTGCACGTCCATGCGGGAGGCCCTCGCGCGGGCCGGATCGTGACCCCGCACGGCGTGCACCTCGCGGTAGTCGGGCCCGCTCACCAGGGCGAGCAGCGCAAGGTCCGCGCGCGAGTACGCCTCCAGCGGGCTCGACTCCAGCAGGATCCACGGCGGGCGCTGCGTCCGCAGTTCCTCCACCGTGCGCATGCTGGCGTAGAGGTACCCCGCCTCCGCGGACAGCTTCGTGTACGCCGTGGCCGGCCGCTGCAGGTGCCACACGTCGTAGGCGGGGCGTGCGACGTCATACCATCGCGGATCGTCCGGCTTTCGGAAGCCTGCCGCGTCCGCACGCCCCTGCCGTGCCGCGTACTCCCGCGCCTGATGGGCCCGGTTGCGCTGGAGCAGCGGCGCTCCAGAGGGCGACCCCGCGTGCACGATCTCCGCGTCCTGCGGCACGTTCGCCTCGATCCAGGCCCCCATGACGCTGCGGGTGTCCTCCGCCCGGAGCAGCCGCGTGAGGGCCATCGCCGGCAGAAGGGTGGGCAGGAACGCCCCCGCCGCGAGCACCCACCGCCCCCCACGGCCCGGAAGGGACTGGACCATCGCTGCGGCGCCCATGCACAGGGCCGGCACCACCGGCAGCATGTAGCGCACGAACGCCGTGCCTCCCCGGCCCATGAACAGCCAGTACGCCAGCACGAAGCTGCCGAGCAGGATTCCCTCCCGCGTGCGCCGCGCCGCCACGACGAGGCCCGCCAGGCCCGCCGCGAGCAACCCCCAGCCCATGCCCTCCCCGAGCGACACCCGCAGGTGGTAGGCCCACCCGCTGCCCACGTCCACGTGGTGGCCCGCCGCCAGGTGCGCCGCCTCGAAGCGCAGGTCCCGCATGAACTGTCCGGCGTCCAGCGCCACGTAGGGGCTGCCGAGCAGGAATGCCCCGATGGACGCCACGCCCGCCACCGCGGCCCACCGCAGGCGCGTGGTCCAGCGCCCGGCGCCGGACACCGCGGCGGCCCCCTCCACGGGGGCGAGCAGGGCGGCCAGTCCCACGGGCACGCAGGCCAGCGCCCCCGGGTACTTCGTCGAGGCCGCCAGGCCGGCCAGCACCCCCGCCGTCGCCGCGCGTCGGACCCCGCCCTGCCGCACGAGCGCGAACGACGCCAGGAGCGCCGCCGTCACGAACATCGTCACCGGCGCGTCGGTCGTCCCGAAGCGGCTCTCCCGCACGTGCAGCGCGCACCCGGCCAGGAACAGCGCAGCCCAGCGTCCGGTGGCCCCGCGGTCCTCCCCGCCGCCGAGCCGCCCCGGCGTGCGCAGCAGCATCGCCACGGTCACCACCCCCGCGAGGGCGCTCAACGTCCGCTGCATCAGCCGGTACGGTGTCTCCGCCAGGAAGAAGTCCCGAAGGAACACCTCCTGGCTCGGCACGGCGCCCGTGACCTTCCCGACGGCGTACCACCCGCCGAACCCCGCGAACTGCACGTACTTCCACAGCGTCGGGTAATTGAAGGAGTGCGGGTTGAGGTCCCCGCGCCCGAACTTCATGGCCTGGAAGCCCAGGGTGATCTCGTCCGGCCGGCTCTCCGCCAGCGGCAGGCCGAAGTCCAGCGCCGCCACGCGGATCGCCACGGCCAGCAGGAGGATGCCGAAGGGGGGAAGCCAGCTGCGCGCCATGTCCCCGTCTAGCCGGTCCGTCCCTCGGGATCGTCCTGCCCGGGGCGCCACCCGTAGGCGTCGTTCTCCACCCGCGTGCGCTGGAAGATCGCGTAGAACAGCCTGTCCTCCAGGTTCTTGCGCACACGCTCCGGCATGACCCGCACCGTCAGCCGGCCCCCGGAGACGAGGACCCGGGCGACGGCCTCGCTCAGCCGCCCCATCGCGGGATGTGGTCCTTGATCTTCTGGAGGGCGCTGGTGCCGACCTGCGGCACGGCGGCCAGGGCGTCCATGGTGCGGATCGGGCGGGCGTTCACGATGTTCTGCGCCTCGTCGCTCGCCAGGCCGACGGTGTCGTCCAGCACGGCCTTCGTCGCCTCGTTCGCGATCTCCAGCGCCACCACCTGCTGGTCGGGGCTGAAGGTGACGCCCTCCCACGCGGTCGTCGTGGTCGGCTCGTCATCCCCGGACAGGTGCGCGTGCACCGCGCGGATGGTCTGCTCTCCGACCTGCGGGATGTCGTCGAGGTCGTCGAGCGTCTCGAAACGCACGTCATCCGAGGTGCCGCACTGACCATCCGGCCCGTCCCGCACGTCCACGATCTCCCCGGCGGCATCCGAGTCCAGACCCACCTGCCCGTCGAGCACCGACTCCGTGGTGTCGCAGTCCTGCAGGAAGTCCAGGATCGCGGCCACCTCGGCATCGGTGAGGCCCATGCGCTCCTGGAGGGTGTCGGCGGAGGTGTCCCTGCGCACGGACACGTCCGTGGTGCAGGCGAGCGTCAGCAGGAGGGCGACCATGCATGCGCCCTAACGCCGCTTCGCGGCGGCGTCAGTCCCGTGGAACGACCACGACCTCGCACGCCACCGACTGCGCGATGAAGCAGGCGTCGTGGGCGCGGGCGTGCAGCGCCGCCAGGGCCGCGGCGTCGGGCGCGTCCCCGTCGAACGCCACCTTGGGCCGCAGCTCCACGCGCGTCATCGCCATGCGGCCGGCCGCGTTCTTGGCGAGCACGCCGCATGCGGCGTCCTCGTAGGACCGAACCACCAGCCCGCGCCGCGCCGCGACCGCAAGAAAGGTCAGCATGTGGCAGCTCGCCAGCGCGCCGACGAAAGCCTCCTCCGGGTTCACCCGGTCGCTGGAACCGCGGTAGTCGGGGGCCGCGCTCGCGGGGACCACCACCCCGGAGCCGGTGGTCCAGGCGTGGTCGCGCCCGTAGGTCTCGGGGGTGAAGGGGCGCGAATCTCCGTCCCAGCGGACGGCGGCGGTGAACGACGACATGGCAACCTCCGCGCCGGATGTATCGCGCGCGGACCGCCGCCCGCCTACGCCACGCCCCGCCGCACCGCGATCGCCCGCACCGCCTCCCAGCTCGCGGCGGCGTAGCTCGCGCCGTCCGGGAAATCCTCCCGGCGCAGCGGGGCCCCGATCTCGATGCCCACGCGGGCACCGGGGTACGCCGCAAGCCCACGCACGGGGACCGCGCCCTCCGTGCCCCACACGCATGCCGGCAGCACGTCGATGCCGTGCTCCCAGGCCACGGCGAGCAGCTTCAGGTGCACCTTCTCGCGCAGCGTTCCGTCCCGGGAGCGCGTCCCCTCCGGGTAGAGGTGGACGTTTGCGCCGGCCTTCAGCAGCGTCACCGCCTCCTCCGGGACGCGCGCGCGGGCCACCGGGTCCGCGCGGTCGAAGAAGATGCCCCCGCTCAGGTAGCCGTTCAGCCCGAAGAACGGGACGTACTTCACCTCCGCCTTGGAGATGCCCTGCGACCAGGTGTGGAAGATGACGAGCGCAGGGTCCAGCCAGCTCCGGTGGTTGCAGATCACGAGCTGACCCGGCCCGCCGTCGCCGGGCCTGCGCACGTGCTCGGCGCCCACGACCTCCTCGCGCAGCCAAAGGATCGGGCGTCGGCACAGCCACGCGAACACCCGCGCGCCGTGGATCGCGTAGCGCTCGCGGCGCCCACGGGGAAGCACCACCCACGGGCCGATCAGCAGCGTGACGAAGGCCGCCGACGCCAGCGTGAGGACCGCAGCCGGCGGGACATAGAGCATACCGAGGATGCGTCGCAGCATGGCGTGTCCCCTAGCCTACCGGACGGCACCGCACCGCTACCGGCGCGCCCCGCCACCCGTTATTCGCCCGGCATGGACACCGAGACCATCCGCGCGCGCATCGCCGCCGCCCTCCCCGGCGCCGAGGTCGTCGTGACCGACGACGCCAACGACGGGGAGCACTTCTCCGCCGACATCGCCTGGTCGGGATTCGCCGGCATGTCCCGCGTCGCGCAGCACCAGGCGGTCTACGCCGCGCTCGGCACGCTCATGCGCGGCGAGATCCATGCGCTCGCCCTTCGCACCCGCATCCCCGCCTGACCCGGGAGGTTTCCGTGACGACGACCCAGGAACGCATCCAGAAGCTCCTCGCCGACCACCCGGTGGTGCTCTTCATGAAGGGCAACCGCATGTTCCCGCAGTGCGGTTTCTCCGCCCGCGCCGTCGAGATCCTGCGCCACTGCGGCGTGTCGACCTTCGAGAGCGTGGACGTGCTCGCCGACCCCGAGATCCGGCAGGGCATCAAGGACTTCAGCAACTGGCCCACCATCCCGCAGCTCTACATCAAGGGCGAGTTCGTCGGAGGGTCCGACATCATGCTGGAGATGGCACAGGGCGGCGAGCTGCAGCAGAAGCTCGCGTCCGCGGGCGTCACCCCGGCATCCTGAGACGTCCTCGCCTGGGGCGGGGCCTCAGGCCGGCCCCGCAACGCCCCGGCCCTCACCGTGAGGGTCGCACGCGCGGTAGGGTCAGCGCGAGGAGCGCGCCGCCACGGTGACCGACTGCTCCGCGGACAGGTGCCCCGCCTCGTCGCGGATCACCAGCGCCGAGACGACGTGCTGCTTCGTCGCGTCCCGCGGTCCGTCCAGCACGAGCAGCGTACCGGAGGCCGGCGTGAAGCCCGCGGTGGACCCCGGGCTCGGCGCACGCCCCTCGGCGATGGTCACGGTCTCGTCGGACGCCGCGCCCCCCTGGGGCGTGACCGTGTAGATCACGCGGCCTCCGTCGAGGTCGCCCTGGGTGTCGGTCAGCAGGATCGTGAGGCGCAGGTACGTCTGCGTGCCGCTCGGCACCCATTCACCCGTGATGTCGGACACGCGCGGCGCGGCCGGGTCGCCACCCTCCTCGTCGCCGCCTCCGCCTTCACCGCCTTCCTCCTCGGCGGCGGCCGAATCCGCGCCAAACACCGCGGCAACGCCGCTGGCGTGCCGCTCGCCGTCGAGCAGGAACGTGGCGGGGTCACTGAAGTTGGAGCACGCCAGCAGCATCGGGATCAGCAGCATCATCGCATCCTCGACCGGATCCTACCCTGAACGCGCCGCCTCAGCGACGGAACATTCCGCGCCCCGCGTAGATCGCGGTCGGACCCAGCGCATCGGAGATGCGCAGCAGCTGGTTGTACTTCGCGGTGCGATCGGTGCGGCAGAGCGAACCGGTCTTGATCTGCCCGGCGTTCGTCGCCACGGCCAGGTCGGCGATCGTGGTGTCCTCCGTCTCCCCGCTGCGATGGGACAGGATGCTGCGGTAGGCGTGACGGTGCGCCAGGTCGATGGCGTCGAGCGTCTCGCTGAGCGTCCCGATCTGGTTCACCTTCACCAGGATGGCGTTCGCCACGTCCGAGTCGATGCCCTTCTGCAGCCGCTCCACGTTCGTGCAGAACAGGTCGTCCCCGACGAGCTGCACGCGCTTCCCGAGGCGCTGCGTCAGCAGGGCCCACCCTTCCCAGTCGTTCTCCGCCAGGCCGTCCTCGATGGAGACGAGCGGGTAGCGGTCGCACAGGCCCGCGTACCAGTCCACCACCTGCGCGGCGGTCATGCGCTTGCCGTCGAATCCGTAGGTGCCGTCGGCGTAGACCTCGCTCGCGGCCACGTCGAGCGCGAAGCCCACCTGCGTGCCGAGGGCGTAGCCCGCCTTCTCCACCGCCGACGACAACAGCGCCAGGGCCTCGTCGTTGCTGCCCAGGCTCGGCGCGAAGCCGCCCTCGTCTCCCACGGAGGTGTTCAAGCCCTTGTCCTTGAGCACCTTCTTCAGCGTGTGGAACACCTCGGTCCCGCAGCGGAGGGCCTCCTCGAAGGTCGCGAACCCCGCCGGCACGATCATGAACTCCTGCACGTCGAGGTTGTTGTCCGCGTGCGCCCCGCCGTTGATGACGTTCATGAGCGGCACCGGCAGCACGCGCGCGTTCGTCCCGCCCACGTAGCGGAACAGCGGCACGCCGAGCTCCTCGGACGCCGCGCGCGCCACCGCGAGCGACGTCCCGAGGATCGCGTTGGCGCCGAGGCGGCCCTTGTTCGGCGTGCCGTCGAGCTCCAGGAGCAGCTGGTCCACGCCGCGCTGCGCCTCCACGTCCACCCCGATCAGCTGGGGCGCGATCACCTCGTTGACGTTGCGCACGGCGGCGTCGACGCCCTTGCCCTTCCAGCGCGCCGCGTCGTTGTCGCGGAGCTCGACCGCCTCCGCCTCGCCCGTGCTGGCGCCGGAGGGCACCGCGGCGCGGCCGAGCGTCCCCGTCTCCGTACGAACCTCGACCTCGACCGTGGGATTCCCGCGGGAATCGAGGATCATGCGGCCACGGACTTCCTGGATGCGCGACATCGTGGTCTCCAAGTGACCGGGGCGGGTATCGCAGGGTCCGACCCCGGGCAACGCGCGCTTGTGGGTGGCGCGCGGCCGCGATAGCGTGAGGCGTCCACAAGGGTCTCCATGCGATTCCTCCCCCTCGCCGCCTTTCTGCTCCCCACCTCCGCGGTCGCTGCCGACCCCACGGGCACCGCGAACGTCGACTCGCTGGTCGAGGCGCCGCTCTTCGGCGGCCTGTCGTCGGACGACCCGACCCTCTACGTCGAGGTCAGCTTCGTCGGGGCCAACGACACCAAGCCGCTGCTGCTGCGTCTGGCGACCGGCCACGACCGGGTGAAGCTGTCGGAGGCCACGGCGGGCAAGCTCGGCGTCAAGGCCAAGGAGAAGAAGGGGAAGAAGACCGGCAAGCTCCCCGGCTCGCTCACCCTCGGCAAGGCGTCCTTCGACGACGTGAAGGTCGAGGTGGGCGACGTGGGCGGAGCGGACGGCGAGATCGGCCTCACCGCGTTCAAGGGCGTCGCGTGGATGGTGCTGCCCTCCAGGGGCATCGTCCAGCTCGCGCCCGCGGGCCAGGCACCCGCGCTGGCAGGCTCCTCCACCCTGCCCTACTCGCGTCGCGAGACCACGAAGAAGCCCCTCGGCACCGGCGACAAGGTGGAGTACGACACCATCGCCATGCGTGCCCCGGTCAGCTGGTCGGGCGTCGACGTCGGCACCCGGATCGCGCTGGAGAGCAAGGACAGCTGGGTCGCGCGCGAGGTCGACGGCGTCGACTGGTACAAGGTCGAGGGCGCGCCGTTCAAGCCCACGCCGCTCCCGCAGGCGCCGGGCACGCAGGTCGGCGAGGCGCGTCGTGAATGGCGCATCGTCACGCTCGGCAACACCTCCGCATCCACCGTCGTGCGTCGCCCGGGCATGGGCCTGAAGACCGCCTGGGACGTGAACGCGCGGCTCGGGGCCGACGTGCTCGGCCAGCTCGACATGCGGGTCGACCCGTCCAACAACACCCTCACCGTCGTCAGCGCCGCCGAGCGCAAGCTCGCCGACTACGCCCCCACGCGCGAGGGCGCGCTGCGCAAGGCCCTCGAGGCCAAGGGCACGGACGGCAAGCCGGCCGACGAGAAGGCCGTCAGCGATGCCCGCAAGGCCGGAATCCCCGCGCTCGCCTCGTTCCTGGAGGCCCACGGCAAGCGGGTCGAGGCCGAGACGCTCCGCGCCGAGATGACCCGCCTGGCCAAGGATGACTGCACCAGCTGGCTGGCGTGGGGCGACGACCTGCTCGCGCTCGGCAAGCCGGCGGAGGCGGCGGCCGCGTACCGCCAGTCCATGACGGCCTACGACGCCTGGGCGGCGCGTCCCCTCGCCGAGCGCACGAAGCTCGCGGCGGACAAGGCCAAGGCCGAGAAGAAGGGCACCTGGACCGGCGCGCAGCCGCAGGACCACGGCTGCCACGTCGCGGCCGGCCGTCTCGCCGTCACCCTGCTGGCGCAGAGGGACTACAAGGCGGTGGCGGAGCTGTACCCCGCCAAGCTCGACCTCGACCCCACGCTCGCGCTCGTCGCGGGGCACGCCGCGTGGGCCCGGAAGGACACCGCCGGCGCGGAGGCCGCGTACCGCCAGGCCGTGCACATGGCGAAGACGTACGAGCCGGTGATGGCCCGCAACGGGCTCCACCTCGCCCTGCGCGACCGCGCGCCCCAGCTCGCGGCGGACCAGCTCACGCGCACCCGCTTCGGCGGGGACGGCGGCACCGACGCGCTCGCGCTCCGGGCGTGGCTCGACACGACGATTGCGACCACCGGTGAGGCCAGCGCCGCGACGGCCCTCGAGGACCTCGTGCGCGCCGCGCCCTGGGACCCCGTGCTCCTGATCGAGCGCGCGCGCTGGCTCTCCGCGCGCAAGGACGGCACCGCACCGGCAGCCTGGAAGCAGGCGCAGGGTCGCGTCGACACCCTCGCCCGCACCTTCCCGAACGACGCCGGCATTCGTGCCCTTCAGGCGCGCGTGGCGCTCGGAATGGAGCGCACCGACGAGGCCCGCGGGCTCGCCAAAGCCGCAGCCGAGCTGGACCCCACGCGCGGAGCCACCTGGCTCGCGCTCGCGGAGATCGAGCTCGCCGCCGGCAACGAGGTCGCCGCGAACGCCGCGCTCGACCGCGCCCGCATCGCGGACGCCGACAACGCCCTCTACGTGATCACGCCCCCGATGGTGCTCCCGAAGCCGCCGGCCCCGGTCGAGCCGCCCGCCCCCGTCGAGGCCCCGGAGAAGGGCAAGAAGGGGAAGAAGGGCAAGAAGGGGAAGAAGGGTGACGACGAGGCCACGGAGGCCCCCGCCGCCGGCCCCGCGACCGACGCCCCCGCGCCCGAGACCGACGAGGGCGGAAAGAAGGGGAAGAAGGGCAAGAAGGGGAAGAAGGGCAAGAAGAGCGCCGACACCGAGGCCGCCAGCGCCGAGGGCGCGCCGCCGTCGGACGCCGCGCCCGCCGCGGCCGGGGAGGCCCCTGCCGAGGACGGCGCCAAGAAGGGCAAGAAGGGGAAGAAGGGCAAGAAGGGCGGCAAGAAGAAGAAGTGAGCGCCGCGTCACGGGGCCCGGGTGCATCGGCCCCGACCGGTTAGCTCCCGCCCATGCGTGATCTCGTCCTCGCCATCGATCAAGGCACCACCGGCACCACCGCGCTGCTCGTGAACGCGACGGGTGCGGTGGTCGCCAGCCGCAACGTCGAGTTCCCCAACCACTTCCCGGCACCCGGCCTGGTCGAGCACGACACCGACGCGATCTGGGATTCGGTGGCCGCCGCCGTCTCGGGGGTGGTGGACGATGCGACGCGGCCCCGGCTGGCTGCGGTGGGCATCACCAACCAGCGCGAGACGAGCGTCTTCTGGAGCGCTTCCACCGGTCGACCGGTGCATCGGGCGCTGGTGTGGCAGGACCGACGGACCGCCGGACGCTGCGACGCCCTGCGCGCGCAGGGCCTGGAGGACATGGTCCGCGCCCGCACGGGGCTGGTGCTCGACCCCTACTTCTCCGGCACGAAGGCCGAGTGGGTCCTCCAGAACGTCCCCGGCGTCGCCGCGGAGGCGGAGGCCGGCCGCGTGCGGTTCGGCACCATCGACTCCTGGCTCACGTGGCGGCTGACCGGCGGCCCGGACGGAGGTGCGCACGTCACCGACCCGAGCAACGCCTGCCGGACGCTGCTGTTCGACCTGCACCGCGTGGACTGGGACGAGGAGCTGTGCGCGCTCCTCCACGTCCCGCGCGCCTGCCTGCCGCGCGTCGTCGACAACGCCGGCGTGGTGGGACACACCCGCGGACTGGGGTTCCTGCCGGACGGCGTCCCTGTGGCGGGCCTCGCCGGGGACCAGCAGTCCGCCCTCTTCGGTCAGGCGTGTTTCACGCCCGGGATGGCGAAGTGCACCTACGGCACGGGTGCCTTCGCGCTCGTGAACACGGGGGACAGGGCGCTCCCGTCGACGCGGGGCATGCTGACCACGCTCGCCTGGCGGCTGGACGGTCGCACGACCTACGCGCTCGAGGGCAGTGCCTTCGTCGCCGGGGCCGCCGTGCAATGGCTGCGCGACGGTCTCGGGTTCTTCCAGTCCAGCGCCGAGATCGAAGCACTCGCCGCGAGCGTGCCCGACAGCGGTGGGGTCGTCTTCGTGCCGGCGCTCACGGGACTCGGGGCGCCGCACTGGCGCCCGGAGGCCCGCGGCCTGCTGTGGGGCATGACGCGCGGCACGACCCGCGCCCACATCGCCCGTGCGGTGCTGGAGGGCGTCGCGCTCCAGGTCACCGACCTGCTCGGCGCCATGGCGGCCGACGCCGGCATTCCGATCGCGGAGCTCCGCGTCGACGGCGGCGCGGCGCGCAACGACCTGCTCGTGCAGTTCCAGGCGGACGTGCTGCGGACCCGCTGCGTGCGTCCTTCCACGCTGGAGACGACGGGACTCGGGGCCGCGACACTCGCCGGGATCGGTGTGGGGCTGTGGTCGGGTCCCGAGGCCGTCGCGGCCGCCTGGACCCGGGACCGCGCGTTCGAGCCCTCCCGCCCGGACGCGGAGGTCGAGGGCATCCTCGCGCGTTGGGCGGACGGCGTCGCGCGCGCGTGAACCGCCGGGCACGGTGGCTGTCCCGTCCGCGTTTGCAGGCCGCTGCACGCGGCGCTACGTCGCTCCACACTCCCGGAAGGCCCGCATGGTCGCGCTCGCACTCCTTCTCGCCTGCGGTGGCGGTGCCGCCGTGTTCCGCGGCACGCAACTCGCCGACTACATGCCGCTCGACCCGCTGCTGCGCGCCTTCTACACGAGCGACGACTACGCGAACGCCGACGGCTACGACCTCGTCGTGACCCGCATGGAGCCGACGGAGATCACCGGCGGCTTCGAGATCGTCACCCTCGAATACGCACTGACGAAGGACGACGGGCCCGAGATCCTCGCGACCGTGCAGTGGTCCTCGGACTCCTCCGGCATCCGGATCCACGGGTACGGCGCGGGGAGCGAGCCTGCCACGCGCTACGCGACCCCGGTGCTGGTCGCGCGGCAGTACATGCAGCGCGGCGAGTCCCTGACCACCGACACCGACGGGTTGAGCATCACCTCCACCTTCGTCGACTTCCAGGCCTGCCCGGTCCCCTTCGGCGTCGACTTCGACGAGTGCGCGCACATCAACATCGACGACGGCGACGGCGACCCCAACGCGGGCCCCTTCTACGTCGGCGAGTACTGGCTGGTGCCGCGCTACGGGGTGGCCTGGATGAAGAACACGGGTGCCGCCGTCCCGTGGGAACTCACCGACTACGAGCAGCGCACCGAGGACGAGTGACCCGGATGCTCGTCGCGGGGCTGGCGGCCTGTGGCGCGGTCGACCACGTACCGGCCGCGCTGCAGCTCGACGTGGACGCACCGGTTCCGGCCGACGCCGAGATCCTGCGCGTGTGCGTCGCGGGCGCAGGGGTGCACGCGCAGGGAGCCGGCAACGGACGCGCCATCGTCACGGGCCTTCCCGACGGCGCGCCCGTGGACGTGGCGGTCAGCGTGATGCGCACGGACGGGACCCCGCTCGGGACCAGCGTCGCCGTGCGACTGGACACCGAGACGCCGTGGGCCGAGACGCCCTGGGACGCCGACGCCGCCCCGTGTACCGCGGTGGGCCGGCGCGCCCCGGAGGGAACCCCGACCTGGTCCCTCGCGGTGCGCTTCGCGGAGGAGACGTGAGCATCGCGGTGCTGGTCGCGGGGTGGTTCGGCTGTGCCGACGGCACGGCGGCGACCGACGAGGGCTTCCGGGTCGTCGGTGTCGCGCCGCTCGACGGCACCGAGGACGCACGTCCCGGCACCGTTCCCGAGCTGCGCCTGTCCGCGGAGGCCGACCCCGCCCGCTGTGACGACTCCACCGTGCGCCTCGACGCCGTGGATGACGAGGACGCCGTCCTGATGCGGATTCCCATCGCCGTGGAGATGTCCACGGACGGGCGCAAGCTCCGCCTGCTGCACCGCGAGCCGCTCCCCGACGGACACCGCTACGCGGTCTCGACGCGCGGCGGCGCGGCGGGGTGCGCCGACCGCGGCGGGGACGACGTGCTCCCGTTCCGCTCCACCTTCCGCGTCGTCCCGGACGACGACGCGCCGCCCGACACCGGAGAGGCCCCATGACCGACGACGCCAGCACGCTCCTCGACGCCGCCCGACGGGGCTTTGCCGGCCTCGCGGTGCCGGAGCCGACCCGCGTCGCCGCGCTCGCACACCTTCGGCGCTGGGTCACCGAGCCGGCGTTCCTGCCCTACGTCCCGCAGATTCGGGATCTCGTCGCGCGGGAGCGCTGGAACGTGCTGCTCGACAGCTTCTACCGGGTGCTGCCCTTCGGCACCGGCGGCCGCCGCGGACCCGTGGGGGTCGGGCCCAACCGCTACAACCCGTGGACGCTCGCAGCGAGCGTCCAGGGCCACGTCACCTGGCTGCGTGAGCGGCTGGGGGACCGCCCCGTCAGCGTCGTCATCGCCTACGACGTGCGTCGCTACGAGGACGCCGGGGGCGTGTACGACGCCGCGGTCCCCAACCCGTGCCGGGGACTCTCGTCCCGCGACTTCGCCGAGATCGCGGCCGGCGTGTACGCCGCGAACGGCGTCCACACGGTGCTGCTGGCGCCCGGTGCCACGACCTGGGTGAGCACCCCGGAGTTGTCGTTCGCCATCCGATACCTGAAGGCGGACGGGGGTCTGAACATCTCCGCATCCCACAACCCGCCGGATGACAACGGCGGCAAGTTCTACAACGCCCTGGGCGGCCAGGAGGTGCCGCCCCACGACGCGACGATGGCGGCCCACGTCGACCGCGTCGACACCATCCGCCAGATGGCCTACGCCGAGGCGCGCGCGACGGGGTGGGTGCGCGACCTGCCGGACGACGTCCATCCCGCCTACGTCGCGACGAACCTGGCCACCTCCCTGCGCCCCGACGCCCGGAGCGCCCACGTCGTGTTCACCGCGCTGCACGGGACGGGCGACACCACCGTGCTCGACGTGCTGCGCGCGGCGGGCTTCCGGGTGGACCTGGAGCCCACCCAGGCGACGCACGACGGACGGTTCCCCGAGGTGCCCTTCCGCACGCCGAACCCGGAGGTTCGCGCCAGCATGGACCGGGCGGTGGCCCTCGCCCAGGACGTCGGCGCGGACCTCGTCATGGCCTGCGACCCCGACGCCGACCGTCTCGGCCTGCAGGCCCGCAATGCGGACGGGAGCTTCCGGTTCTTCACCGGCAACGAGATCGCCACACTCGTCACCGAGTACCGCCTGGCGCACGGGCGATGGCGCAACCCCATCGTCATGAAGACGGAGGTCACCAGCGAGCAGGTCAGCCGCGCCGCGCGCACCCACGGCGCGCAGGTCGTGGGCGACCTCATGGTCGGCTTCAAGTACATCGGCGACGGCCTGCGGCAACTCGACGCGGAGGGCCGCTTCGCCGGCGTCACCGGCACGGTGGACGACTTCGTGGTCGGGTGCGAGGAGAGCCATGGCGTGCTCGTGACCGCCGCCCTGCGGGACAAGGACGCGGCGGGTGCCGCCCTCGCACTGGCCGAGTACGCCAGCGTGCTGAAGTCGCAGGGACGCACCCTGGTCGATGCGCTGGGCGCCCTGTGGGAGCGCGACGGCTACGTCCACAACGAACTGGTCAGCACCGTCATGCGCGGTGCCACCGGACAGGCCAGGATCGCGGAGATCCAGGCGGCGCTGCGCGCCGAACCTCCGCGTACCGTCGGCGGCCTGGACGTGACCGAGGTCCACGACCGCGCGGACCCCGCCGGACCGCTCGGCCCCCTCACATCCGACACGGACGCCGCCAGCCGCAACGTGCTGGTGTTCGTGATGGGGGACACGGCGCGGGTGATCCTCCGGCCCAGCGGCACGGAGCCGAAGAACAAGATCTACGTTGAGTACAAGGGTCGCCCCGGCGCGCCGCCCGCCACCGAGATCCCGCGCTGCACCGCCGCCGCGCGCGCGCTCGCGCGCGACTTCGCCGCCATCATGCTCGGGCGCGTCGGAATCGTCCTTCCGCACTGGGCGCTGCGCGTGAGCGACCTCGTCGCCATCGAGCAGAAGACCCACTTCGCCGAGGTCCTGATGCCCGGCGTGACGGAACGCCTGGCGCGTGGCTCGGCGCCGACGGACCCGGCCCTGCGCGCCTGGATCGACCAGGAGCTCGCCGCGTACGGCAAGGACCCGCGCCGGCTCGTGGCCGACGCGGTCGAGGCATGGTGCGGCGAGCACCCGGACCGGGCCGACGCCGTGCGCGCCGCCTTGGCGTGAGCCGGTCGGTGCGCATCCTCGTCGGTGACATCGGCGGCACGCACACCCGACTCGCGGTGTGGCAGGATGGCTCCCTGCAGGACGAGCGGGTCGTGCCGAGCCGCGACCATGCGGGGCTCGACGGCCCGCTCGCCGCATGGATGCGCGATCTCCGGGCACCGCCCGACCGTGCGTGCCTGGCGGTCGCGGGCCCCGTGCGGGACGGACGATGCACGGCCACCAACCTGCCGTGGGTGGTCGATGCGCACGCCCTCCGCACGCGCCTGGCCATGCCGGTGGAGGTGGTGAACGACTTCGAGGCCGCCGCACGCGGCATCGCCCTGCTGACGCCCGGGGACTGGGTGGAGCTCGTGCCCGGGGAGCCCGTCGCGGGCTGCCCGCAGGCCGTGCTCGGTGCCGGCACGGGACTCGGGGAGGCGTTGGTGCTCGGGGACGTGGTCATCCCCGGCGAGGGTGGCCACGCCGAGTTCGGCCCCGGCGACGCGCGGGACCTCGCCCTGGCCGCATGGCTCATCGCACGCCACGGCCGCGCCAGCTGGGAGGACGTCCTGAGCGGCCCGGGCCTCGTGAACCTGGCGCGGTTTCGCGCCGAGCAGGCCGGGACGCCGACGGCGTGGCTCGACGACGACGACGCGGCGGCCGAGGTGGCCACGCGGGATCCGGCGGCGCTCGCGTGGTTCTGCGCGCTCTACGGCGCCGAGGCGGGCAACCTCGCGCTGCGATCGCTGGCACGCGGAGGGGTGTGGCTGTGCGGCGGCATCGCGCCCCGGGTGCTCGACGCGCTGCGGGCGGGCGGCTTCGCCGCGCGGTTTCGGGCCAAGGGTCGCGTGTCGCCGGCCCTCGACGGCATCCCCGTGCGCGTCGTGGTCCACCCCGCCCTCGGGCTGCTCGGTGCCGCGGCGACCGCGCTTCGCCACGTCCGCGAAAGGACCCTTGCCGACACGGCGCCGTGCGTATAGCTGGGCCATTCACGCGAGGACCCACGCCATGGCGCGCATCACCGTCGAGGATTGCCTCGAGAAGATCCCGAACCGCTTCTCCCTGTGCCTGGTCACCGCCAAGCGCGCCCAGCAGCTCATGCACGGCGAGCGCACGCTGATCGACGACGACCGCGCGAACAAGGAGATCGTCACGGCGCTCCGCGAGGTGGCGGAGGGCCGCGTGCGCCTCGACTCCACCGACTTCGACGAGAACGCGGAGGTCGTCGCGCAGCGCATCGGGCGCGGCGTGGAGGCCGAGGCGGTCGTCGACGAACTCCCCCCGGAGGCATGAGCCATGAGCACCCCCATCCCCCCCGAATCCCTCGACGTGCGCGTGATCGAGCGTCTCATGGCCGAGGGCCGCGTGACCCGGGAGCAGGTGGACGCCGCGCTCGCCGCACTCCCCGACCTCTCGGAGAACGCGGAGGCCTCGCAGGTGGCCTTCGTGACCAACACCTCCGCGCGCGCCAGCCGCGGAATCGGGAACTGACGCCGTGGCGCCGCGCGGAGCCCGGGTCGTCCGCGCTCCGCGCGGTGCCGGGCGCACCTGCCGAGGGTGGGTGCAGGAAGCCGCCTTCCGGATGATCCAGAACAACCTGGATCCCGACGTGGCGGAACGCCCCGGGGACCTCGTCGTGTACGGCGGCAACGGAAAGGCCGCCCGTGACTGGGAATCCTTCGACCGCATCCTCGACACCCTCCGAACGCTCGCGGACGACGAGACGCTGCTCGTCCAGTCCGGCAAGCCCGTCGCGGTGTTCCGCACGCACGCCGACGCGCCGCGGGTGCTCCTCGCCAACAGCAACCTCGTCGGGCGGTGGGCCACCTGGGAGCACTTCCGCGACCTCGAGGCGCGCGGGCTGATGATGTACGGCCAGATGACGGCCGGATCGTGGATCTACATCGGCTCCCAGGGCATCGTGCAGGGCACCTACGAAACCTTCGCGGCCTGCGGGCGCCGTCACTTCGGCGGCAGTCTCGCGGGACGGATCGTGCTGACGGGCGGGCTGGGCGGCATGGGTGGGGCGCAGCCACTCGCCGCCGTGTTCGCCGGCGCGACCTGCCTCGCCGTGGAGGTAGACCCGGCGCGCACGCAGAAGCGCCTGGACACCGGCTATGTCGACGAGTGGGCCGCCGACCTCGATGACGCCGTGGCACGCGTCGAGCGCTACCGCCGCGAGGGTGTCGCGCGCTCGGTGGCCGTCACGGGCAACACCGCGGAGGTGCTGCCGGAGCTGGTGCGGCGTGGCTTCGCGCCGGACGTGGTGACCGACCAGACCTCGGCCCACGACCCCCTCGCGTACGTGCCCGCTGGCATGACGCTCGCGGAGCACGCGCGACTCGCCACGACGGACCCCGCCGCCCACACGCGCGCCGCGCACGCGAGCATGGCCGCCCACGTCGCCGCGATGCGCGCGTTCCAGCGCGCGGGCGCCATCGTGTTCGACTACGGCAACAACCTGCGCGCCGGCGCGGTGGACGGCGGCCTGGCGCACGACGAGGCCTTCGCGATCCCGGGCTTCATCCCCGAATACATCCGGCCTCAGTTCTGCGAGGGCCGCGGGCCCTTCCGCTGGGTCGCGCTCTCCGGAGACCCGGAGGACATCCGGGTCACCGACGCCGCGCTCCTGGAGCTGTTCCCGCAGGACGCGGACCTGCGGCGCTGGCTGGAGATGGCGCGCGCGCGCATCCAGTTCCAGGGCCTCCCCGCACGCATCTGCTGGCTGGGCTACGGCGAGCGCCACCGCGCCGGGCTCCTGTTCAACGACCTCGTCGCCAGCGGGCGGGTGAAGGCGCCGATCGTCATCGGTCGCGATCACCTCGACTGCGGCAGCGTCGCCAGCCCCAACCGCGAGAGCGAGGGCATGCGCGACGGCACCGACGCCGTCGCCGACTGGCCGATCCTCAATGCCCTGATCAACGCGGTGAACGGCGCGAGCTGGGTCAGCCTCCACCACGGCGGCGGCGTGGGCATGGGCTACTCCATCCACGCGGGCCAGGTCATCGTGGCGGACGGCACGCCCGATGCCGCGCGCCGCATCGAGCGCGTGCTGCTCTCCGATCCGGGCATGGGTGTCGTGCGCCACGTCGACGCGGGCTACCCGGAGGCCGTCGCGGTCGCCCAGGCCCGCGGCGTGCGGATCCCGGGCGTCACGCACCCCTGACGCGGACGGGGGAGGCGTTGCGGAGGGGGTGTCCCCCTCCGCCCCATGGACCTACGCGGAGGCTACGAGCAGCTCCCGCTCGGGGCCCAGCACCTCGAGCAGACGATCCCGCGCCCGGCTCAGGCGGCTCATCACGGTGCCGAGCTTGAGCGAGAGCGCCGCGGCGATCTCGGCGTAGGACAGGTCCTCGTAGTACCGCAGCCGCAGGATCGTCCGATGGTCCTCCGACAGCCGCGCGAGGGCCTCGGAGATCTCGTCCTGACGCTCCTCGTCGAACACGCGCTCGATCGGGTCCGCGTGGGTGGCCGCGCCGCGGCTCGCCACGAGCAGCAGGCCCTCGCGGCGGCGACGATCCCGCACCAGGTTGAAGCACAGGTTGCGGGTCACGCGGTACAGCCACGCCTGCATGTGGAACTCGGCGTGGAAGAACCGCGGCTCGCGCATGGCGCGCACGAACACCTCCTGCACGATGTCGCGCGCATCCGAGGCGTCCTTGAGGATGGACCAGGCATGCATGACCAGCCGCCCCTCCCACGTACGCACGGCATGCTCCCACGCCGCCATCGCATCGAGCGCGGCGAGCGCCCGGATCCCCTCCTCGACCGGCGGCGGCGCGACCGCCTCCGCGCGGGCCGGGTGGCCCGCCTGCTCCTGAAGCTCCAGCATCGTGTCCTCCGGGAGGCCTGACCCTGTCGACCTCGACACCACGACTCCCGGCGCCCGCACCGCGTTCCCTGCATGACGCACCTTGACGGAACCTTGTCAGGTGGGGCATCATGGCGCGATGGAACGAGCCGAGGACACCCACGGTCAGATCGCCGAGATCAAGGGTCTCGTGGTGGCGATCGTGCGGGCGCTGGTCGATCACCCCGACGACGTGTCGGTCACCGAGATCGAGGGCACCCACGCGTGCGTGCTCGAGCTCAACGTCGCGCCCGGGGACGTGGGCAAGGTCATCGGCCGCAAGGGAATCCACGCCGACGCGCTGCGCCGTATCGTGCATGCCATCGGCGGAAAGCACCGTCGACGCTACGTCCTCGAGATCCTCGAGGAGCACGCCGTCCGCCCGCTCGCCGCCTCCGACGGCTAGGGCATGCGCCGGCCGGGCGCCTGGTGGCCCTTCTCCTGGGGCGGGGGGTTCCACCCCCCGCAACGCCCCCCGCGCGCCTGGGGGCTCGGGGTGTGGCTCGCGCTGGCGTGGGCGCCCGCGCACGCCTCGGACCCGTCCGCGCCGATGGCGACCGCGCACCACGCCGAGGGGCCCTCCGCGGGCGCGGGCACCACGGAGCCGGCGAGCGCCGAGGCCGCCGTATCGGGCGGGGCCGCATCCGGCAGCAGCCTGCCGCCCGCGCGTCACGTGCGCGAACGGCTCGACACCGAGCGGTGGACGCTCCCCGAATCCCTGGTGGCACGCGTCCGGAGCGTGGCGGGGCGACACGTCGGCGAGCGCCTCGAGGCCGCCACGCGCGGCTTCCTCGGTGTGCCGTACCTGCACGAGGCCGCCGGCGAGGGCGCCGGGGTCGACCCCGATCCGCCCGCCACCTACGGCCGATTCGACTGCCTCACCTTCGTGGAGGAGATGCTCGGGGTGGTCCTGGCGGCCGATCCGCTCGGCGGACCCACGGTGCGCAACGCGCTGCGCTACGCGGACGGACGGGTGCGCTACGAGGACCGCCATCACTTCATGGAAGCGGGTTGGATCCCCGCGGCGCTGCGCAGCGGCCTGCTCGTCGACATCACCGACCGGATCGGACGCGCCCGCACGCTCACGCGCACCGTCACCGATGCGACGTGGCGCGGCTGGCGCCGGCGGGCCCTGTTCCACCTCCCGGACGCCCGGCTCCCGGTCGGCACCTGGGCGTTGCGCTACCTCGATCTCGCGGAGGCGCGCCGCGTGGCGGACTCCATCCCGCCGGGCGCGGTGCTGCTGACGATCCGCGCCCCGCGCAGCGCGCTGCCCTACGCGGTGACGCACGTGTCGCTCGTGGTCTCCGACGGCGGGAAGGTCAGCATGCGCCACGCCTCGCGCATGGGCGCGCAGCGCGTCCGGGACGACTCGCTGGCGTGGTACCTGTGGCACCTGGGCGAATACCCGCGGTGGCCCGCCATCGGCGTCGGCATCCTCTACCCCCGTGACATCGGCCCGCGGCGCAGCGGCGTGGGCCCCGCCCCGTGGGATGCCCCGCCGCTGCCGGGGGAGGCGTTGCGGAGGGGGATGCCCCCCTCCGCCCCAGGAGAAGGACCTGCATGATCGCCGTACTCTGGGACCTCGACGGAACGCTCGCCGACACCGCCGCCGACATCGCGGACGCCATCGATCACGTGCTGGCGCGCCGCGGCCTGCCGCCGGTCGGCGAGGCCGCCGTGCGGCGCTTCATCGGCGACGGGGCGCGGCAGCTCGTCGACCGCTGCTGGGCGCACGTCGGCACGCGCGCGACCCCGGAGGACGTGGCGGATTTCCTGGCCTGGTACGGCGACCGGCTGGTGGTGCGGACGCGCGTGCACCCGCCGGCGCTTCGGGAGCTGCTCCCGCGCATCGATGCCCCGCAGGCGATCGTCACGAACAAGCCGGAGCGGCACGCACGCCACGTCGTCGACGCGCTCGGTCTCACCGCGCACTTTCCCGTCCTGCTCGGCGGCGACACGCTGCCCACCCGCAAGCCCGACCCCGCCATGCTCCATGCGGCGGTCGCGCGCCTCGGCGCCACGCAGGGCGTGCTCGTGGGCGACGGGCCGGCGGACGTGGAAGCCGCGCACGCCGCGGGCATGCCGGTCATCGGCGTGGACTGGGGGATCGGCACGCCGCACGG